>CBDUCN010000014.1:0-31933 GCA_965365655.1 uncultured Gammaproteobacteria bacterium
CTGCGCGGCGGCAGCGGCCTGGTCGCGGTGCACGTGTTCGCCCGCGACGGGCGCAGCGTCGCCGGATTCGGGCGCCCCGACACCGAGCGCGTGTTCCGCGACGGCTTCGGCGACGAGGCGCTGTCCACCATCGACGGGGCGCACCTCGTGATGACCCGCCCGATCGTCGCCGGAGGCGAGAACCTGGGCGTGGTGCTGGTGGAGTCCGACCTCGGTCGCGTGTACCGGCGCCTCACCCAGAACGGGCTGGTCGGTGCGCTGGTCATGCTGCTGTCGTTTGCCGCGGCGCTGATGTTGTCGATGCGGCTGCGCCGCGCCATCGTGGCGCCGATCCAGGAGCTGAACGCGTCGGCCCGCGCGGCGTCCAGCGCGCACCTCCTCGACGCGCCGGCCGGGCCGGCGCCCGGCGGTGCGCGCGACGACGAGCTGAGCCGCCTCGCGGTGGCCTTCGAGGGGCTCGTCGGTGCGGTCCGCACGCGCGACACCGCGCTCGAGGAGAGCGAGCGGCGCTACCGGGCGCTGGTCGAGAATGCCGGCGACGCGGTGTTCCTGATCGACGAGGCCGGCGTCGTCGTCGACGTCAACCGCGAGGCCTGCCTGCTGCTGGGCTTCGCCCGTGACGAGCTGCTCGGGCGGCGCGTGGCCGAGCTGGTGGAGGACGGCGGCGAGCGCGGCCTGCCCGCCGAGTGGCGCGCGGTGACCGAGGACGAGCCGCTCACGGTGCGCGCGCGGCACCGGCGCAAGGACGGCAGCGTGTTCGCCGCGGACGTGCGCCTCGCACGCTATCGCGAGGGCGGGTGCACGTGGCTGCTGGCGCTGTCGCGCGACGTCTCACGCCAGGAGGAGACGACGCGCGAGCTGGATCGCGCGCGGCGCGCCGCAGAGTCGGGCGATCGCGCGAAGACCCGGTTCCTGGCGAGCATCAACCACGAGATCCGCACGCCGATGACGTCGGTGCTCGCGATGACCGAGCTGCTCGAGCGCAGCGCGCTGGGCCCCGAGCAGCGGCGCTACGTGCAGATCGCGCGCAGCAGCGCGAACAGCCTGCTCGCCGTCATCGACGACATCCTGGAGCTGTCGTGGTCCGACTCGGGGCGGCTGTCCCTGGACAGCCTGGACTTCGACGTCGAGGCGCTGCTCGACGACGTCATCGAGCTGTTCGCCCAGCGCGCCCGGGACAAGGGCATCGAGCTCACCTCGGTGGTGTGCGCCGGCGTGCCGCGGGGGCTGCGCGGTGATGCGCGGCACCTGCGCCAGATCCTGATCAACCTGCTGGGCAACGCGGTGAAGTTCACCGAGCACGGGGAGATCGAGGTGCAGGTGGCGCTGGCCGCGTCGCAGTCCGACGCCCGGCCAGCGCTTCGATTCACGGTGCGCGACACCGGCATGGGCATCCCGCAGTCGCTGCACGAGGACCTGTTCGAGCCGTTCGTGCAGATCGACGGGTCGAGCACGCGGCGCCACGGCGGCGCGGGCATCGGCCTCACGATCTCGCGGGCGCTGGTGGAGCTGATGGACGGGCAGATCGGCGTCGACAGCGAGCCGCACGCGGGCTCCACGTTCTGGTTCGAGATCGCTCTCGAGGCGGCGCCGCGCGACCGGGCGTCGCCGGAGCTGCTGGCCGGCACCCGCGTGCTGCTGGTGGACGGCAACGGCGCGGTGCGGCGCACGGTGAGCGCGCAGCTCGAGCAGCTCGGCATGGACGTCGTGGTGGTGGACAACCCGGAGCGCGCGGTGGGCCTGCTGGAGCGCGCGGCGGACGAGGAGCGGCCGTTCCGCGTGCTGATCGCGGGGCTCGGCGCGGGCGAGGGCGAGGTGGGCGAGTCGCGGGTGCGCACGCTGCTCGAATGCGCCGGCGAGCCGGAGCGGGGTGCGCCACGGCGGGTGCTGTTCGCGCCGCTGGGCCACGCCTGCGGCGGCGATCTGCCGCTGCGGGTGGACGCACGGCTGACCAAGCCGGCGCGCCAGTCGGACCTCGCCGGCTTCCTGGACGGGGTGCTGCGCGGCGGCGACGGCGCGGGGGACGGGTCCGGCGACGAGCGCCGGGACGACGCCGGCGCCGCGCCCGCCGGGTCGGGCCGGGGCGGCCGCGTGCTGGTGGTCGACGACGACGCGGCCATCCGCACCTCGATGTCGCTGGTGCTGGACGTGCTGGGCTACGCCGTGCGCGCGGTGGAGAACGGACGTGACGCGCTGGACGCGCTCGACCAGGGGCGCTACGACGCGGTGCTCATGGACTGCCAGATGCCGGTGATGGACGGCTTCGACGCGGCGCGCGCGATCCGCCACCGCGAGGCCGCGGGCGAGCATCTGCCGATCATCGGCATGACCGGCTACGTGCAGGAGGGCGAGCGCGAGCGCTGCCTGGAGGCCGGCATGGACGAGCACCTCGCGAAGCCCGTGTCCATCACCATGCTGGAGTCGCTGCTCTCGCGATACGTGTGCGCCGGGGGAACGGCATGAGCGCTGCGCGGCGCCCGGCGGCGCGCTGGCTGGCCGCGCTCGCGCTCTCGTTCGCCGCGGCCGCAGCGGCGCAGGACGGCCGGCCCCGCCTCGAGGTGCTCGGCTACTCCGGGCCGGTCCCGGCGAGCTGGCAGCGCGAGCAGCCGTCGAGCAGCATGCGTCTCGCGCAGTTCCGTCTCCCGGGCGAGCCCGAGGCGCACCTCGTCGTATACTTCTTCGGCGCCGGGCAGGGCGGTACGGTGGAGATGAACGTCGCGCGCTGGAGCGCGCAGTTCAGCGGCCCGGGCGGCGCCGCCGTGACGCCGGAGGTGCACGTGCGGCGCGATGCGGATCCGCGCGTCACGCTGGTGCGCCTGGCCGGGGACTACCGGCGCGGCGTCGGTGCGGCCTCCGGCGCGGCGTCGCTGCCCGACCACGTGCTGCTTGCCGCGATCATCGAGACCCCCCGCGGCACGGCCTTCGTGCAGCTCTACGGCCCGCGCGCCACCGTGCAGCGGCACGACGAGGCGTTCGGCGCATTTCTCGACGGGCTCGCGCCGTCGTAGGCAACCTTGTGGAACGGAACCCATGAGACCACTGATCGCGAAGTACAACGTGCCGGGTCCGCGGTACACGAGCTACCCGACCGTGCCGTACTGGAACGAGGACAGCTACACCCCCGAGCGCTGGACGCGCATGGTTCACCGCTCGTTCGAGGAGAGCAACGACGAAGACGGCATCAGCCTCTACGTGCACCTGCCGTACTGCGAGACGCCGTGCACGTTCTGCGGCTGCATCAAGAAGTTCACGCGCGATCACTCCCTGGAACGGCCTTACGTCGACGCGGTGCTCGCCGAGTGGCGCATGTACCTGGAGCTTTTTGGCCGTCGGCCGCGCATCAAGGAGCTGCATCTCGGGGGCGGCACGCCCACCTTCTTCTCGCCCGAGAACCTGGAGCACCTGGTCGCCGGCATTGCCGAGAGCGGCGACGTCACCGACGATCACCAGTTCGGCTTCGAGGCCAATCCGGCGAGCACCACGGAAGAGCATCTGCGGGTGCTGCACCGCCGCGGCTTCCGACGCATCAGCCTGGGCGTGCAGGACTTCGACCCGCTGGTGCAGGAGACGATCAACCGAATCCAGCCCTACGAGTCGGTGGCCGGCGTCGTGGAAGCGGCGCGGGCCGTCGGCTATGAGTCTGTGAACTTCGATCTCATCTACGGCCTGCCGCGCCAGCGCCTCGCGAGCATCGTGGACACCATGCAGAAGGTGACCGCGCTGATGCCGGATCGCATCGCGTTCTACGGCTACGCTCACGTGCCGTGGATCAAGGGCGTCGCGCAGCGACGCTTCTCCGAGGCCGACATCCCGCGCAACGAGGAGAAGCGCGCGCTCTACGAGATCGGGCGCGAGCTGCTGCTCGAGGCGGGCTACCACGAGATCGGGATGGACCACTTCGCGCTGGAGCGCGATTCGCTGTACCGCTCCGCCTGTGCGCGCACCGTGCACCGCAACTTCATGGGCTACACGCCGGTGCACACCCAGCTCTGCGTGGGGCTCGGCATGTCCGCGATCGGGGATGCCTGGTACGCGTTCTCGCAGAACGAGAAGGACGTGCGCCGCTACATCGAGCGGGTCACCGCGGGTGAGATGCCGCTGCTGCGCGGCCACGTGCTGGACGACGAGGACCTGTCGCTGCGCGGCCACATCCTGGACATCATGTGCCGCTTCGAGACCCGTTTCCCGGATCGCGGCGCTCCGGCCGTGGAGGCCGGGCTCGGGCGGCTGCGCGAGATGGCGGACGACGGGCTGGTGGACCTCGCCCCGGACGCGGTGCGCGTCACCGAGGCCGGGCGGCCGTTCGTGCGCAACGTGTGCATGGCCTTCGACGCCCACCTGTGGAGCAGCCAGCCCGCCACGCGGTTGTTCAGCGACACCATCTGACGGACGCTCGCTGGCCGCGCGTTGCGCGCTCGTTGCATGGGCCGCGGGTGCGCGACAGGATGGGCGCCTGGCGGGCAGCACGGGCGCGGCGGGTGATGGACGACTTCGACTACATCGTGATCGGCGCGGGCTCCGCGGGCTGCGCCGTGGCGGGGCGCCTGTCGGAGGATCCGCACGCCCGGGTGCTGCTGCTGGAGGCGGGCCCGCGCGACACCAACCCGTGGATCCACGTGCCGGTGGGCTACTACCGCACGATGTTCGACCCGCGCATCGGCTGGGGCTACGAGACCGCGCCGATCCCCGGCAGCAACGGGCGCAGCATCACCTGGCCGCGCGGCAAGGTGCTCGGCGGCTCCAGTGCGATCAACGGGCTGGTCTACATCCGCGGCCAGCGCGAGGATTTCGATCACTGGCGCCAGCTCGGCAACGCGGGCTGGAGCTACGACGACGTGCTGCCCTTCTTCGTGCGCGCCGAGGACCAGGCGCGCGGCGGCGACGCGTTTCACGGCGCCGGCGGGCCGCTCGGCGTGTCCGACACCTCGCGCCATCCACTGTGCGACGCGTACATCGAGGCTGCCGCCCAGGCCGGCCTCGCGCGCAACGACGACTTCAACGGTGCGCGGCAGGAGGGTGTCGGCTACTTCCAGCTCACGACCCGCCGCGGGCTTCGCTGCTCGAGCGCGACCGCGTACCTGAAGCCCGCGCGAGGGCGCGGCAACCTGCGCATCGAGACCGACGCCCAGGCCACCGCCCTGGTGCTGGACGGGCGCCGCGCGGTGGGCGTTCGCTATCGCCAGGGCGGTGAGCACCGCGAGGCGCGTGCCGCGGCGGAGGTGGTGCTGTGCGGCGGCGCGATCAACTCCCCGCAGCTGCTGCAGCTGTCGGGCATCGGCCCCTCGGACCTGCTGCGCGAGCACGGCATCGAGGTGCGCCACGACCTCGAAGGCGTGGGCGCCGACCTGCAGGATCACTACCAGGCGCGCAGCGTCTACGAGTGCACGCGGCGCTGGACGGTGAACGACGAGGTGCGCAACCCGCTGCGCAAGCTGGCGGCGGGGCTGCAGTGGATCGCGACGCGCAGGGGGCCGCTCGCGGTGGGCGCGGGCCACGTCGGGGTGTTCGCGCGCACGCGTGCAGAGCTCGCGAGCCCGGACGTGCAGTTCCACTTCATCCGCTTCAGCGCGAAGGGGCCCGGCGAGGGGCTGCATCCGTTCTCGGGCTTCACGGTGTCCGTGTGCCAGCTCCGCCCCGAGAGCCGCGGCAGTATCCGCATCGCCAGCGCCGATCCGTTCGCGCGCCCGACGATACAGCCCAACTACCTCGCGACGCCCGGCGATCGCGAGACCATGCTCGCGGGCATGAAGCTCGCGCGGAAGGTGATCGCACAGCCCGCGATTGCGCCGCTGGTGCGCCGCGAGGTGCTGCCGGGGCCCGACGTCGCGGACGACGCCGCGCTGGCGGACTACATCCGCGACACCGGCTACACCATCTTCCACCCCGCGGGCACCTGCCGCATGGGCACCGATCCGCGCGCGGTCGTCGACGAGCGCCTGCGCGTGCGCGGCATCGCCGGGCTGCGCGTGGCGGACGCGTCCGTGATGCCCACCGTGGTCTCCGGCAACACCAACGCCGCGTGCATCATGATCGGCGAGAAGTGCGCGGCGATGCTGCGCGAGGATCGCGGGCGGGCGTGATCGCGCGCGGGCGGCTCTCGCCGCGCGTGACGGCCCCGCTGCCCTGACGTCTCCGCCCGCCGGATGCGGGCCCGGTGCGTCACGCCTGGGAACTCACCGTGTCAGGCGGTGCACGATTCGTGCACCGGCGGTTCAGGACGAATTCAGCACGCTCCGACGAGGATGTGCACCGTGCGCGATGGGTCACGCGGCCCGGGCGCAGGACACAGACCACGCAACGACATCCAAGGAGCGCATCATGCACACCCCCTCGCGTCACCGCCCGATCCTTCGCCGGATCGGCGCCGCACTGGCCGCCGGCACGCTGGTCCTCACCGTGTCGGCGCCCGTGGCGGCATCCGGCGACGGCTACGGCGAACACCGCGGGCGCTACGCCCGCGCGTACGACGGCGGTCACCACCACGGGCACCGTCACCACCACAAGCACCACCACAAGCACCGTCACCACCGCCACCCGCGCAAGGTCGTGCACGTCCACCATTACGAGCCCGCACGCGTCGTGGAGCGTCGGGTCGTCGTGGAGCGCCCGGTGGTCGTGGAGCGGCCCGTGGTGGTCGAGCGCGACTACGGCTACCCGGCGGGCCCGCCTGCCGGCTACGGCGCGTCCGGGTTCGGGGGCGACCGCCTGCACGCGGGCTCCATCATGGGTGCGGCGCTGGGCGGCCTCATCGGCTCCCAGGTGGGCGGCGGCCGCGGCAAGCTGGCCGCGACCGCCGCGGGCACGCTCGGCGGCTTCCTGCTCGGCGACCACGCGACCCGCGGCTACCGCTGAGCCGGCGGGACGGGACGGCTGCTTTGCCGCCCCGGCCCGTGCGGGCGTCGCGCGTCGATGGCGCGCGGCGCCCGCACGTCTCCCTGTTGCGGCGGCCCCGGCGTTCCCCCTCTGTGCCCGCGGTGCCGCCGCTTTTTTTCCTTCCTGTCGGGGGTGCTCCGGTGCCCGTTCCGGCGCGTACCCCGCACGAGCGCGGCCGCGGATCCGCCGGCACGAAATTCCCGGATTGCGCCGCGATCCGCTGTACATTCCTGGCATGGGCACGTACTCACACGGATCGAGCCGCCGCGCGGGGCTTTCGCGCGCCCGCCGCGCCACCCTCCTCGCTGCCGGAGTGCTGGGCGCGCTGGCGGTCGCGGCCGGCGCGTTCGGGGCGCACGCGATGGAGGGGCAGGCGCAGGCGTTGTGGAGCACCGCGTCGCGCTATCACATGTGGCACGTGCTGGCGCTGCTCGCGATGGCGGGCGCCAGCCCGCTGTGGGATCGGCGCCTCGCGGTCTTCGCCGCGGCAGCCTGGACGGCCGGCATCGTGCTCTTCAGCGGCAGCCTCTACCTGCTCGCGATCACCGGCGTCGGCGTCTTCGGCGCGATCACGCCGCTCGGCGGCGTCGCCTTCCTCGCGGGCTGGGTGCTGCTCGCCGCGGCGGCCATCGCGGGCCCGTGAGGGCATGACCGCGATCGACTATCGCGCGATCCTGGACGCGATCGCGCTCGAGGTGCGGCCGCACCTGGAGGAGGGGCGTGTCGCGAGCTACATCCCGGAGCTCGCGCGGGTGTCGCCGCGGCACTTCGCGATGACCGTGCACACGCTGGAGCACGGCGCGTTCGCGTGCGGCGAGTCGGCACGGCGCTTCTCCATCCAGAGCATCTCCAAGCTGTTCACGCTGACGCTCGCGCTGGAGCTGGAGGGCGATGCGCTGTGGCGGCGCGTCGGCCGCGAGCCGTCCGGCAATCCGTTCAACTCCCTGGTGCAGCTCGAGCGCGAGCAGGGGATCCCGCGCAACCCCTTCATCAACGCGGGAGCGCTGGTGGTCACCGACGTCATCCTGTCGCACATGCACGACGCGAGGGAGTGCGTGCTCGCCTTCGTGCGCAAGCTGTGCGGCAACGACGCCGTGCACTTCGACGAGGCGGTGGCGCGCTCCGAGCAGCTCACGGGTCACCGCAACGCGGCGATGGCCTGGTTCCTGAAGAGCTTCGGCAACCTTCACAACGACCCGGGCACGGTGCTGGACGCGTACTTCCACCATTGCTCGCTCGCGATGAGCTGCGACGACGTGGCCGCGGCGTGCCTGTTCCTCGCGAACGAGGGCCGGCTGCCGTCCACCGGCGAGGCCATCGTCAGCCCACAGCAGGCCAAGTTCATCAACTCGCTGCTGCTCACCTGCGGCACCTACGACGCGGCCGGCGAGTTCGCGTATCGCGTCGGACTGCCGGCGAAGAGCGGCGTGGGCGGCGGCATCGCGTGCGCGATGCCGCGCCGCTTCGCGACCTGCGTGTGGTCGCCGGGCCTCGGGCCCAGCGGCAACTCGCACGCGGGGCTGCTCGCGCTCGAGGCGTTCACCGCGCGCACGGGGCTGTCGATCTTCTGACGTCCGGAGCCGGCGCGTGCACTCGCCGGCGCCGCGCGCCAGTCGGAGGGGCGGCCGGGCGCGGCGGCGGCTGCGCACCGCCGGCCGTGCTGGGCGCGTGCGGGGTAGGATCCACGCATCCGAGCATCCGTGTGCGCGGGCGCACTGGCGCCGCGGCGTCCTGGAGGCCAGCATGAGACCACATCCGATTCCCGTGGTGCGGCGCGCGCGCCGCCTGCTGACCGGCGCATCGGCCGCACTGCTGGCGGGCCTGCTGGCCGGCCTGCCGGTGCACGACGCTCACGGCTCCGGCTACGGACACGGCTACGGCCGCCACGGCGGCGCCGCGGTGAGCATCGGCGTGCGCGTCGGCGGCGGTTACCGGCGCGGCCATCGCGCCGGGCTCGGCTACCGCTACGGCCATCGCCGAGGCCATCGCATCGGGCTCGGCTACCGGTACGGCTACCGGCCGGGCCGTCACGGCCGGGCCGGTTACCGGTACCGCCACCGCGCCGGATACGGCGTCGGCTACGCATACCGCCCGCACCGGCATCGCGGCGGCATCAGCGTCCATTACAGCGCGCCGCTGGTGCTGCCGTACGCCGCGCCGCCGGCGGTGCGGGTGATCCGATCCGCGCCGGTGGTGGTCGAGCGCCGTGCCGGCCGCGCGCTGCCGTCGATGCCGGATCTCGAGTACACGCCGCAGCAGGGCCAGGGCGCCGGGCAGGCCACCCGGGACCGGCGCGAGTGCGAGCGTCTCGCGTGGCACGAGACCCGTCCCGATCCGATGGCGGGCGTCGTGCGCACGACCACCCGCACCGAGGTCAGCACGGACGTCGTGCGCGAGCGCGGAGACCCGTTCGGGCCCACGGTCACCGGCACGGCGCTGGGCGCCGTCGGCGGCGCGATCGCCGGCGACGCGGGCGCGGGCGCCGCGTTCGGCGCGCTGGCCGGCGCGGCCGCCTGGATGCTCGGGGGCTGGGGCTACGACGTGCCCGTGCAGCGCGTCGTGGACGTGGTCGAGCGCGAGTACGTGCCGGCGCCGGGGCCGGACCCGTCGGATCTGCGCGAGGCGCTGGTGCTGTGCATGGAGGCGCGCGGGTACGCGGTGCGCTGACGCCCGCGCGGCGCCCGCGTCATTGCGGGCCGCCGGCGGTGCGGGCGACGTAGATCGTGCACGCGGCGTCGCCGCCCGTGTACGGGTTGTCGAAGCGCACCGTGTGCGCCCGGGCGCTTGCGAACACCGAGCCGAGGCGCTGCGTGAACGCGTCGTCGGCAGTGTCGTTGGACCACATCGCGAACACCCCGCCCGGCAGCAGGAAGCGCGCCATCGCGGCGAGGCCGGCCGCGGTGTAGAAGCCCGCGTGGCCACCGCTCAGCAGATGCTCCGGTGAGTGGTCCACGTCCAGCAGCACCGCGTGCACCCGCCGTCCCGGGGCCTCGTGGTCGAAGCCGTCGTCGCCGGCGGCCAGCGCGAAGAAGTCCCCGTTCACGAGCCGGCAGCGCGGATCCGCGCACAGCGTCCCGCCCAGCGGCACCAGGCCGCGCCGGTGCCACTCGATCACCGGGCCCAGGAACTCCACGACCAGCAGCGACCCGAGCCGCGGGTGCTCCAGCGCCGCCGCCGCCGTGTAGCCGAGCCCGAGGCCGCCCACGACGACGTCCAGCCCGCCGGCGTCGCCCGCCACCGCGTCCAGCCCCATCGTCGCCAGCGCCGTCTCGCCCGCGGTGAACAGGCTGGACATCAGGAAGTCGTCGCCCAGCTTCACCTCGTAGACGATCCGATCCTGCAGGCGCGGCTCCGCGCGCCGGCGCAGCACCAGCTCGCCCATCGGCGTCTCGCGGTAGTCCAGCTCTTCGAACAGCGTGCTCATGCGAATGTCCCGGGGCGTGGTGCCTGCGTGACGCGTCGTGCTCGCGCAGGGCCGGCGTCCACACGGTCGATCGCGGACAGGCTTCGGACCTCGCGCCTGCGACAGAGGTGCCTCCGTCCTGCGGCTCGCCGGCCCTCCCGCGACGTCGAGCGCGAAGCGTGCTGCACCCGCAACGCGCAGCCGTCGCCTACACCGCCTCGATGGCCATCGCGACACCCTGGCCGACGCCCACGCACAGCGTCACCAGCGCGCGCTTCGCGGTGCCGCGCAGCACGGCGTCGGACGCGGCCAGGGTGATGCGGGCGCCGGACATGCCGAGGGGGTGGCCCAGCGCGATCGCGCCGCCGTTCGGATTCAGGTGCGGCGCGTCGTCGGGCAGGCCCCACTGCCGGGTGCACGCGAGCACCTGGGCGGCGAAGGCCTCGTTGAGCTCGACGTGCTCGAAGTCCTCGACGCCGAGCCCGCTGCGCTCGCACAGCCGCTTCACCGCCTCCACCGGTCCGATGCCCATGATGCGCGGCTGCACGCCGCCGGCGGCGGCGGCGACGATGCGCGCGCGCGGCGTGAGGCCGTGCGCGGCGACCGCGTCCTCGGACGCGAGCACCAGCGCGGCGGCGCCGTCGTTGACGCCGCTCGCGTTGCCGGCGGTGATCGTGCCGCCGTCGCGGAACGGGGCGGGCAGCTTCGCGAGCTTCTCGAGCGTGGTCTCCCGCGGGTGCTCGTCGTGCTCGACGACGATCGCGTCTCCCCGGCGCTGTGGGATGCTCACCGTGACGATGTCGCGCTCCAGTACGCCGGCCTCGCGTGCGGCGACGGTGCGCTGCTGGCTGCGCAGCGCGAACGCGTCCTGGTCCTCGCGCGCGATCTGGTAGGCCTCGGCGAGGTTCTCCGCCGTCTCCGGCATCGCGTCGGTGCCGAAGGCCTTCGCGAGGCGGGGGTTCACGAATCGCCAGCCGATGGTGGTGTCGAAGATCTCGGCCTTGCGTGAGAACGCGCTCTCCGCCTTGCCCATCACGAACGGCGCGCGGGACATGCTCTCCACGCCGCCGGCGATCACGACCTGCGACTCGCCGGTCGCGATGCTGCGCGCGCCGGCGATGATCGCGTCCAGGCCCGACGCGCACAGCCGGTTCACCGTCATCGCCGGCACCTCCTGCGGCAGCCGCGACAGCAGCACCGCCATGCGTGCGACGTTGCGGTTGTCCTCGCCGGCCTGGTTCGCGCAGCCGAGCACCACCTCGTCCACCGCGTCGGGCGCGAGCCCGCCGGCGCGCTCCAGCGCGGCGTCCACGGCCAGCGCGGCGAGGTCGTCCGGGCGCACCGCGCTCAGGCCGCCGCCGTAGCGGCCCACCGGCGTGCGCGCGCCGGAACAGATGAAAACGGGCTGCCCCTTCATGTGTCCTCTCCCCCTCGGGTGGCCTGGGTGACCTGCCTGGCCGGCCGCGGCGCGGTTGCCCGCGGCTCGGACCAGCCATCATAGTAGGGGATTGAGGCGGGTGGGGGCCGCCGGCCCGCGCCCCGCATCGGCAACCACGGGGGAACCGGCATGAGGAAGCTGTTGACGGCGGGGCTCCTCGCCCTGGCGGCGGCGGGCGGCGCGTCCGCCCAGGTGAAGGTCGGGATGATCACGACGCTGTCGGGGGGCGGATCGCACCTCGGCATCGACGTGCGCGACGGCTTCCTGCTCGCCGTCGAGCAGGCGGGCGGCGGCCTGGACGTGATCGTGCGCGACGACGCGCGCAAGCCGGACGTCGCGAAGTCGCTCGCGGACGAGCTGATTCAGAAGGACGGGGTACCGATCCTCACCGGCATCATCTGGTCCAATCTCGCGATGGCGGTGGTGCCGGGCACGGTGCGCCAGGGCGTGTTCTACCTGAGCCCCAATGCCGGGCCCAGTCAGCTCGCGGGCCGCGGCTGCCACGAGAACTACTTCAACGTCGCGTGGCAGAACAACAACCTGCACGAGGCGATGGGCGGCTACATGAAGGCCGCGGGCCTGAAGAAGCCGTTCATCCTCGCGCCGAACTACCCCGCCGGCACCGACGCGCTCACCGGCTTCAAGAGCCACTACGGGAAGAACCTGGCGGGCGAGATATACACCCGCCTCGGGCAGACCGACTACGCCGCCGAGATCGCGCAGATCCGCGCGTCGGATGCCGACTCGGTGTTCTTCTTCCTGCCCGGCGGCATGGGCATCGCGTTCATGAAGCAGTATGCGGGCGCCGGCGTGGGCCTGCCGGTGTACGGCCCGGCATTCTCCTTCGACGAGGTGATCCTGGGCGCGGTGGGTGACGCGGCGCTCGGCGTGCTCAACACGTCGCAGTGGGCCTACGACCTCGACAACCCGGCCAACGACGCGTTCGTGAAGAGCTTTCGCGCGAAGTACGGGCGCACGCCCACGCTCTACGCGTCGCAGGGCTACGACACGGCGAACCTGATCCTGTCGGCGCTGAAGGCGGCCCATCCGTCGGACGCGAAGGCCTTCCGCGCGGCGCTGCGCGCGGCGCGCTTCGACTCGGTGCGCGGCAAGTTCCGCTTCGGCAACAACCAGCACCCGATCCAGGACATCTACGTGCGCGAGGTGGTCAGCGGCGACGGCGGCAAGCCCACCAACCGGCTGGCCGGCATCGCGCTGGTCGATCACCAGGACGCGTTCGCGAAGCAGTGCCGCATGTGATCGCCGCCGCCCGCGGCGCGTGACCGGCGCGGCCCGCGGCGCCGGAGCGCGCGGCCTGCGGCTCGGGCCGCGTGCGCGGACCGGGGTGCACGGGGCCGCCGTACCCTGCCGGCCGGCGCGGCGCGAGGGCGCCCCGCGGCGACCGCGTCGCCGGCGGCCCGATCGCGTCGGGCGACGGCCGCCCGGCCGGTGTCGAACCCGTCTTCCAGCAGTCCTCCAGCACGCTCCATGTCCGCGACCCTTCTCGTCGAGCAGATCCTGAACGGCATCCAGTTCGGCGTGATGCTGTTCCTGATGTCGGCGGGCCTGACGCTGGTGTTCGGCGTGATGGGCCTCATCAACCTCGCGCACGGCTCGCTGTTCATGGTCGGCGCGTTCGTCTGCGCGTGGGTCACCGGCGCGGCCGGCTCGTTCTGGGCGGGCCTCGCCGCCGGCGCGCTCGCGGCGGCCGCCGCGGGCGCCGCGGTCGAGGTGCTGGTGATCCGCCGGCTCTACGCGCGCGGCCACCTCGACCAGGTGCTCGCGACCTTCGCGCTGATCCTGGTGTTCACCGAGGGCACGCGCTGGCTGTTCGGCGCGCAGCCGCTGTGGCTGGACGTGCCCGACGCGCTGTCCGGCGCGGTGGCGCTGCCGGGCGGCGCGCGCTACCCGGTGTACCGGCTGTTCATCATCGCGGTCGGCGTCGCGCTCGCAGCCGGGCTCTACGTGCTGATCGCGCGCACGCGGCTCGGCATGCGGATCCGCGCCGGCGCGTCGGACCGCGAGATGATCGGCGCGCTGGGCGTCGACATCCGCACGCTCTACACCGCGGTGTTCGCGCTCGGCGCCGCGCTCGCCGGCGTCGCCGGCGCGCTGGTCGGGGTGCTGCAGTCGGTGCAGGTGGGCATGGGCGAGCCGGTGCTGATCCTCGCTTTCGTCGTCATCGTGATCGGCGGTATCGGCTCCATCAAGGGCGCGCTGGTCGCGGCGCTGCTGGTCGGCCTGGTGGACACCCTGGGCCGCGTGCTGCTGCCGCTCGCGTTCGGGCTTTTCATGGATCCGTCCGACGCCGGCGCCACCGGCACCGCGCTCGCGTCGATGCTCATCTACCTGCTGATGGCGGGCGTGCTCGCGGTGCGCCCGCGCGGGCTGTTCCCGGCCGGGGGCTGAGCGTGACCACCGCGACCCGAAGACGGAACGGACGGGGACGGGCGGGGTGAACCGCGAGCGGCTGGTCAACGCGCTGCTGCTCGGGGCGCTGCTGGCGTGGCCGCTGGCGGCGGCGGCGCTGGACGAGCCCTACTACGTGAACCTCGCGTCGCGCGTCACCATCCTGGCGCTCGCCGGCGTCGGGCTGAACGTCGCGCTCGGCTATGGCGGCATGGTGAGCTTCGGCCACGCCGCGTTCTTCGGCCTCGGCGGCTACGCGGCCGGCATCGCGGCGCTGCACGCGTCCGACGGCAGCGCGTTCATGACCTGGCCGTTCACCGTCGGCGGCAGCGACCAGATGCCCGTGATCTGGCTCGCCGCAATCGCGGTGTCCGGCATCGCGGCGCTGCTCATCGGCGCGGTGTCGCTGCGCACGACGGGCGTGTACTTCATCATGATCACGCTGGCCTTCGCGCAGATGATCTACTGGTTTGCGATCTCGTGGCCCGCGTACGGCGGTGAGGACGGGCTGTCGATCTACGTGCGCAATGCGTTCCCCGGCCTCGACACCTACGACCCGCTGAGCTTCTTCGCGCTCGCGTTCACGGCGCTCGCGCTCGCGCTCGCGTTCAGCGCGCGCATCATGGGCGCGCGCTTCGGCGCCGCGCTGACGATGGCGCGGCTCAACGACGCGCGGCTCGCGACCAGCGGCATCGAGCCGTTCCCGGTGCGCCTGGCCGCGTTCGTGCTGTCGGCGATGATCACCGGCCTCGCCGGCGCGCTGTTCGCCGACCTCAACGGCTTCGTCGGGCCGTCGATGCTCTCGTGGCACCGGTCCGGGGAGATCATGGTGTTCGTGATCCTCGGCGGGGTGGGGCGGCTGTGCGGCCCGCTGGCCGGTGCGCTGCTGTTCGTCGCGCTGGAGACGGTGATCGGGGGCTGGACCGAGCACTGGCAGCTGTTCCTGGGCCTCGGGCTGCTGGCCGTCGTGCTGTGGGCGCGCGGCGGGCTGATGGGGCTGCTCGCGGGGCCGGCGCGCCATGGCTGAGCCGGTGCTCGCGGTGGAGGGCGTGAGCCGCGCGTACGGCGCGCTCAGGGCCACCGACGGCGTGAGCCTGGATCTGCGCCCCGGCGAGATCCACGCGCTGATCGGCCCCAACGGCGCCGGCAAGTCCACCCTGATCGGCCAGATCGCCGGCTGGGTGCCGTGCGACCAGGGACGCGTGCGGCTGGCCGGCGAGGACGTCACGCGGCTGTCCGTGGCCGCCCGCGCGCGGCGCGGCCTCGGGCGCTCGTTCCAGGTGTCGTCGCTCGCCGGACCGCTGTCGGCGCTGCGCAACGTCATGCTCTCGGTGCAGGCGCGCCAGGGCACGAGCTTCCGCTTCTGGCGCGCCGTGCGCCGCGACGACGCGCTGCTGGCGCCGGCCCGCGAGCACCTCGCGTGGGCCGGGCTCGCGGATCGCGCCGACGTGCCCGCGGACGCGCTGTCGCACGGCGAGCGCCGCCAGCTCGAGATGGCGTGCGCGCTCGCGCTCGAGCCGCGCGCGCTGCTGCTCGACGAGCCGATGGCCGGCATCGGTGCCGGCGGCACCGCGGTGCTCTCGGATCTGCTGGATGCGCTCAGGCAGCGCGTGCCCATCCTGCTCGTGGAGCACGACATGGACGCGGTGTTCCGCCTCGCCGACCGCATCTCGGTGCTGGTCTCCGGGCGCGTGATCGCGAGCGGCGACGGGGCCGCGATCCGCGCCGACCCGCTGGTGCGCGAGGCCTACCTCGGAGATCCCGGCTGATGCTGCGCGTGGAGGCCGTCGAGACCTTCTACGGGCCGTCGCAGGCGCTGTTCGGCGTGGATCTCGCGGTGGACGCTGGCGAGGCGGTGGCGCTGCTCGGGCGCAACGGCATGGGCAAGACGACCACGCTGCGCACGATCTGCGGGCTCGAGACGCCGCGGCGCGGGCGCGTGGTGTTCGAGGGCAGGGACCTCGCCGGCCTCGCGCCGTACCGCGTCGCGCGCCTGGGCGTGGGCCTGGTGCCCGAGGGCCGGCGCTGCTTCCCGAACCTGAGCGTGCACGAGAACCTCGTCGTCACCGCGCGCCCGGGCCCGGTCGACGTCGAGCGCGTGACCGCGCTGTTCCCCCGCCTTGCCGAGCGCGCGGGTCAGCCGGCGCGCACGCTGTCCGGCGGCGAGCAGCAGATGCTCAGCATCGGACGCGCGCTGATGACCAACCCGACGCTGCTGATCCTGGACGAGGCCACCGAAGGGCTCGCGCCCCGGGTGCGCGCCGAGATCTGGGCGGCGCTGCGCAGCCTGCGCGACCAGGGGCAGGCGCTGCTGGTCGTCGACAAGGGCCTGAAGGAGCTGCTCGCGCTGGTCGATCGCTGCGTGGTGCTGGAGCGCGGGCGCAGCGTGTGGAGCGGCGCTGCGCAGGACCTGGACGAGACCGTGCGGGGGCGCTACCTGGGGGTGTGAGTCCGCCGCGGGCCGGCGTCCCGGCCCGCCGTCATCCGCCGCCGCGGAGATCGTCGTCCGCACCGCCGGCAGCCATTCCGCCGCCATCGCCGCCGCCGTCCCGGCGCCGCGCCGCGTCCATCGCGCGCGAGCGGCGCCGCGTGTACAGGAAGCCGACGGTGAGCAGTGCGCCGATCGCCACCAGCCGATGCGGCGCCGGCTGGCCCGGCCACGGCGGCTGCCGGTCCCACCCGAGCAGCGAGTCGACGCCGATGAACAGCAGCAGCACGAAGAAGGTGATCGCCAGCACCTCGGCGAACAGCTTCATCTTCTGCGCGAAGGACAGCCGCAGGCCCGTGGCCGGCCCGATCGCGCCGTAGCCCGCGAACCACGCGAGGGCGGCGAACATCAGCGCGTCGCTGGCGAGGGCGAGGATGAACGGGAGCTTCATGGGGTGCGTGCCGCCGCGTGCATGGCGCACACGATACCGGCGCTGCGCGGCGCGCGGTTCACAGGTAGGGATTGCGGCCGTCGAGCACTGCCATCGTCACCCGCGCGACGCAGACCGGGCGACCCCGATCGTCGTCAACGCGGACCTCCCAGACCTGGGTCCGGCGCCCGAGGTGCGCGGGCGTCGCGACCGCGGTGACGTGTCCGTCGCTCACCGCGCGGATGTGGTTCGCATTGATGTCGAGGCCCACGCAGTAGTGCTTCTCCGGATCCACGGTGAACGTCGCGGCCCAGGACGCGAGGGTTTCTGCGAGCGCCACCGACGCGCCGCCGTGCAGCAGGCCCGCCGGCTGCACCGTGCGCGGGTCGACCGGCATGCGCGCGGTCAGTGAGCGATCGTCGGTCGCGACGAGCTCGATGCCGAGGTGCCCGATGAGCGACCCGGCGCCGGCCGCGTTGGCTGTGTCGAGAGGGACGGGCTGGAACCAGATGGACATGGGGGCGTGGGGTCTCGCGTTCGGGGCCGCGGCGCCTGCGCGCAGGTGACCGTAGACCGAGTATCCACCGACGGACGGATGCCTGCCAGCGCTCAGCCTGTCACTTCACGATCCGCCTGAGGTCCTCGAGCTTGTCGAAGAGGTGCCAGACGTAGCCGTCCGTGCCGTTCACGCGGTGCGGATGCAGGTCGGACAGTGCAGGATCGTTGCAGTAGCTGTCGAATGCGTCCTTCGACTCCCACTCGACGAGGATCATCACGTTGCGCGGCGCGATCTCGCCCGTCACGGCCTCCCGGAACTCCCCGAGCGCGACCACGCGGCCGCCGTGTGCCCGCACCTCGCTGGCCGAGCGACGCGAGTAGGCGAGGTACTCGTCCCTGTCCGAGACGTTGAAGAGGTTCAGCGCGTAGACGGGGGAGGGCATCGATGATTCTCCTTGCAATGGAGCACTGCTGGATCCGCCCGCGCGCGGCCTGGCGATCGCGCCGCCCGATGGGGACGCGGCGTCGGGCCGGCCGCGAACGCGGGTCGTCGCGCCGGCTCAGTACGAGCGCGGCATTCCCAGCACGTGCTGCCCGATGAAGTTCAGGATCATGTTCGGCGACACCGGCGCCGTGCGCGACAGCCGCGCCTCGCGCCACTTGCGCTCGATGTCGTACTCGCGCGCGAACGCGAAGCCGCCGTGCGTGGAGAAGCAGGCCTCGCCCGCCTTCCACGACGACTCCGACGCGAGCAGGCGCGCCATGTTGGCCTCCGCGCCGCACGGGCGCCCGGCGTCGAACAGCGCGGTCGCCTTGCGCACCATCAGGTCGGCCGCCTCGAGCTCGGCATGGGCCTGCGCGATAGGGAACTGGATCCCCTGGTTCTGGCCGATCGGCCGGCCGAACACCACGCGCTCGTTGGCATAGGCGACGGCCTTCTCGATGAACCAGCGCCCGTTGCCGATGGACTCGCTCGCGGTGAGGCAGCGCTCGGCGTTCATGCCGTCGAGGATGTAGCGAAAGCCCATCCCCTCTTCGCCGATCAGCGAGTCGCCCGGGATCGGCACGTCGTCGAAGAACACCTCGCACGTGTTGTGGTTGATCATCGCGTCGATCGGGCGGATCGTGCAGCCGTTCTTCTGCGCCTCCTGCAGGTCGATCAGGAACGTGGACAGGCCGTGCGTGCGCTTCTTGACCTGCTCTACCGGCGTCGTGCGCGCGAGCAGCAGCATCAGGTCCGAGTGCGCGGCGCGGCTGGTCCACACCTTCTGGCCGTTCACGACGTAGCCGTTGCCCTTGCGCTCGGCCCGGGTCTTGAGCTGGGTGGTGTCCGAGCCGGTGGTCGGCTCGGTGACGCCGAAGGCCTGCAGGCGGAGCTCGCCCTTCGCGATGCGCGGCAGGTACTTCTCCTTCTGCTCGGGGCTGCCGTGACGGAGCAGGGTGCCCATCGTGTACATCTGCGCGTGGCCCGGCGACGCGCTGCAGCCTGTCGCGTTGATGGTCTCGAGGATCACCGCGCCGCCGCGGATGGGCAGGCCGGCGCCGCCGTACTCCTCCGGGATCAGCGCGGCCAGCCAGCCGGCCTGTGTCAGCGCGTCGATGAACTCGGTGGGATAGCTGGACTCGGGCGGGTTGTTCTCGAGCCGGCGCCAGTACTCCCCGGGAAAGCCCTCGCACAGGCGGCGCACTGCGTCGCGGATGTCGGGGTAGTCCTCGTCCAGGGACATGCTGAATTCGGCGTCGCTCATCGTCCGCGCTCTCCGCAGGAGGAATGGAATCCGGCAATGGTACGCGTGCCGCCGCAGGCCGTTTCCCGCGTCGGGCCGGGGGCGAGCGCGCGGCGCGGGCGTGCGGCGCCGGTCTCCGCGCACGGGACGCGCCGACGCGGCGGCTCCGTGCCCGCCCCTTACCCTCGCCGGGCGGGCGCGGCAGAATGACCCGTCTCGCCCCGACCGGAGTGACCGCCTTGACCGACGCCGCCGAGATTCCCGCCTCCAGCCCGCTCGCCGGCGTCACGGTGGTCGAGCTGGGCACCAGCGTGGCCGCGCCCTACGGCGCCTGGGTGCTGGCCGCGCTCGGCGCCGACGTGGTCAAGGTCGAGCGCCCGGACGGCGGCGACGACGCGCGCCAGTGGGGCAAGATGTTCCCCGACGGCAGCTCCTCGTACTTCAACGCGTTCAACCGCGACAAGCGCGGCATCACCGTCGACATCAAGGACGACGCGGAGCGCGAGTGGCTGCGCCGCTTCTGCATCGAGCGCGCGGACGTCGTGCTGCAGAACATGCGACCGGGCACCGCGGCGAGAAACGGCCTCGGCGCCGACGAGCTCACCGCGGCCAACCCGCGGCTGGTCTACTGCAACATGGGCGCGTTCGGGCGCACCGGCCCGCTCGAGGGGCGTCCGGGCTACGACCCGCTGATGCAGGCCTTCGGCGGCATCATGAGCATCACCGGCGAGGAGGGGCGCCCGCCGATCCGCGTAGGCACCTCGATCGTGGACATGGGCACCGGCATGTGGTCGGTGATCGGGATCCTCGCGGCGCTCAGGCGGCGCGCCGAGACGGGCCTGGGCTGCGTCGTCGACACGTCGCTGTACGAGACGTCGCTCGGCTGGATGACGCACCACGCGTCCACCGTGCAGGTGAGCGGCGAGAACCCGGAGCGGCAGGGCTCCGGCGCGCGCGGCATGGCGCCGTACCAGGCCTACGAGTGCGTGGACGGCTGGCTGGTGGTCGCCGCGCCCAACGATCGGCTGTTCGTGAAGCTCGCCGAGGTGCTGGGTCACCCGGAATGGCCGCGGGACCCGCGCTTCGCGAGCAACCAGGAGCGCTATCGGAACCTCGTGGCGTTGAACGAGCAGATCGTGCCGATCATGCGCGAGCGCACCCGCGACCAGTGGCAGGCGGCGCTGGACCGGGCCGGGATCCCGAGCGCGCCGGTGCGCACGGCGCTCGAGATGATGGACGAGCCGCAGACGCGCGCGCTGGGCATGCTGCAGCGGCTCTCGCCGGACCGGCAGGAGCTGATGGGGCTGCCGATCAGCTTCGACGGCGAGCGCCCGCCGCTCAGGCGCTACGCGCCGACGCTCGGCGAGCACGACGACGAGATCAAGGACGTCTGACACGTCATCGCGCCTGCCGCGCGCGGGCGCTCGCGGCGCGGCCTCACGCGGCCGGCGCCGGCGTTGACGGCGCGAGCAGCGACAGGCTGCGTGCCCCGACGCGGACCGCGTCGCGCTCGAGCACGGGCACCTCGCCGCTGCTCAGCTCCACCTGCCAGCGAATCTCGCCGCCGTCGCCGCGCGGCAGCACGAAGCGCACCGCGTCGGCGCCCGGATTCAGGATCAGGAGCACCAAGTCCTCGTCGCTGCCGATGTCGCCGCCGCACGCCGCGAAGGACACGCCAAGGCACCGCGCGCCGGCTCCCCGCCAGTCGTCCCCGGCCATCGCGCCGCCGCGCGGGTGGTGCCACTCGACGTCGCGAAGGCCGTGTGTCGTGCTACACCGTTCTCCGTGCGGATACGCGGCGAGGCGAAGCGCCGGGTGCGCGCGGCGCGCGCGCGTCAGCGCGGCGACGAAGTCGGCCAGCGACGGATCGCGGGCGTGGCGGGACCAGTCCAGCCACGCGGTGGCATTGTCCTGGCAGTACGCGTTGTTGTTGCCGTCCTGGCCGTGGCCCAGCGCGTCGCCGGCGAGCAGCATCGGCGTGCCCTGCGACAGCAGCACCGTCGCGAGCAGGTTGCGCACCTGGCGCTCGCGCAGCGCGGCTATCGCCGGGTCGTCGCTCGCGCCTTCCACGCCGTGGTTGCACGAGATCTCGTGCTCGTGGCCGTCGCGGTTGCGCTCGCCGTTGGCCTCGTTGTGCCGGCGCGCGTAGCTGACGGCGTCGCGGGCCGTGAATCCGTCGTGGCTGGTCACGTAGTTCACGCTCGCCCACGGCGCGCGCCCGGCGCGGTCGAACAGGTCGGCGGAGCCGTGCACCCGGCGCGCGAGGTCCGCGACGTCGTCGCCGCCGCGCAGCCAGAACCGGCGCACGGTGTCGCGGAAGCGGTCGTTCCACTCCGCCCAGCCGGGCGGGAAGCCGCCGGCGCGGTAGCCGTCGGGGCCGACGTCCCACGGCTCTGCGATCAGCTTCACGTCCGCGAGCACGGGGTCGGACGCGATCGCCGCGAGGAACGCCCCGCCGGCCTCGAAGTCGTGCTCGCCGCGCGCGAGCGCCGGCGCGAGGTCGAAGCGGAACCCGTCCACGTGCATCTCCGTCACCCAGTAGCGCAGGCTGTCCAGCACCAGCTCTCGCGCGGGCGGGCGTGACAGGTCGAGCGTGTTGCCGCAGCCGGTCCAGTTCACGTAGCGGCTGCGAGCCTGCGGGTCGAGCCGGTAGTAGCCGGCGTTGTCGATGCCGCGCAGCGACAGCGTGGGCTGCAGGTGGTCGCTCTCCGCGGTGTGGTTGTAGACCACGTCGAGGATCACCTCGATGCCAGCCGTGTGCAGCGTGCGCACCATGGCCTTGAACGCGTGCGGACCCGCGCCGCCCAGATAGCGCGGCTCGGGCGCGAGGAAGGCCAGCGTGTTGTAGCCCCAGTAGTTGCGAAGCCCGCGCCGCGCGAGCGCGAGCTCGTCGACGAAGGCGTGCACCGGCAGCAGCTCGACGGCGGTCACGCCCAGGTGTCGCAGGTGCTCGACGATCGCCGGGTGCGCGACCCCGCCGAAGGTGCCGCGCAGCTCCGGCGGCACCTCGGGGTGGCGCATCGTGAGGCCGCGCACGTGGACTTCCAGGATCACGGAGTCGCGCCACGGCGTGCGCGGCGGCGCGTCGCCGCGCCAGTCGAACGCGTCGTCGACCACGACGCCGCGCGGCACCCAGGGTGCGCTGTCGCCGCCCGGCCAGGCCGCGGGCAGCAGCGGATCCGACGCGCGCATCGCGATCGGCCAGCACACGCGGCCGCTCAGCTGCCGGGCGTACGGATCCACCAGCAGGCAGCGCGGATCGCAGCGCTGCCCGGCGGCGGGCGCCCAGGGGCCGTGCACGCGGAAGCCGTAGTGCTGCCCGGGGCCGAGGCCCGGCACGCGCCCGTGGAAGGTGTCGCCGCTGCGCCCAGGGAGCGCGAGGCGTGCGCGCTCGCGGCGCTCTCCGGAGTCGAACAGGCAGACCTCCACGCGCTCGGCGGGTGCCGCGCGCAGCGCGAAGTTGACCCCGGCGCCGTCCCAGGTCGCCCCGGGGGGCGATGGGGATCCGGGGTCCATCACCGTACCCGGGGGCGGTCCCCGGTCACGGCACTGCGCTGTCCAGCACCACCGGCTCCAGGTGCCAGATCGCGTCGTTGTACTCCTGGATCGTGCGATCGCTGGAGAAGCGCCCGCTGGCGGCGCAGTTCAGGATGCTCATCCGCGTCCAGCGCTCGGGGTCCTGCCATGCCTCGGCGGCGCTGCGCTGCGCGGCGACGTAGGGCGCGAAGTCGGCGGCGGTCATCCAGGGATCGTCGGGGCTGCGGATGCTCGCGATCAGGGAATCGAAGATCCCCGGCTCGAACTGGTTGAAGTGACCGCTCTCGATGAGCGTCAGCACCTCGGCGAGGTCACCGTCGCGGGCGATGATGGTCACCGGATCGTAGTGCCGGCGCCGCCCCGTCACCTCCTCCGCCTTCAGTCCGAAGAGAAAGAAGTTGTCCCTGCCCACCGCGTCCAGGATCTCGATGTTCGCGCCGTCCAGCGTGCCGATCGTGACCGCGCCGTTCATCATGAACTTCATGTTGCCGGTGCCGGACGCCTCCTTGCCGGCGGTGGAGATCTGCTCGGAGAGATCCGTGGCCGGGCAGATGACCTCCATCGAGGTCACGCGGTAGTCCGGCAGGAACGCGACGCTGAGCAGCCCTTTCGCCTGCGCGTCGCCGTTGACGGCTCGCGCAATGTTGTTCGCGAGCTTCACGATGCGCTTCGCCTGCACATAGCCGGGCGCCGCCTTGCCGCCGAGCAGCACGCAGCGCGGCGTCCAGTTCGCGGTGTCGCCGCGCTTGATGCGGCAGAACAGGTGCACGACGTGCAGCAGGTTCAGGAGCTGGCGCTTGTACTCGTGGATGCGCTTGACCTGCACGTCGAACAGCGCGTCGGGGTGGAAGTCCACGCCGCACTCGCGCTTCACCAGCGCGGCGAGCCGCTGCTTGTTCGCGCGGCGAACGCCGCGCCAGCGCTCGCGAAAGCCCGCGTCGTCGGCGTGCGCCGCGAGCGGCGCGAGACGCTCGAGGTCCCGCGTCCAGCCGTCGCCCACGGTCTCGGTGATCAGGGCCGCGAGCCCGGGGTTGCAGCCTGCGAGCCAGCGCCGCGGCGTGACGCCGTTGGTCTTGTTGTTGAAGCGCTCGGGCCACAGCTCGTGGAAGTCGCGGAACAGTCCCTCGGCGAGCAGCCGCGAGTGCAGCGCCGCGACGCCGTTCACCGAGAAGCTGCCGACGATTGCGAGCCACGCCATGCGCACCATCGGATCGGGGCCTTCCTCGATGATGGACATGCGGCGCTGGCGCGCGGTGTCGCCGGGCCAGCGCCGTGCGACCTCGGCGAGGAAGCGCGCGTTGATCTCGTGGACGATCTCGAGCAGCCGCGGCAGCAGCTCGCCGAACAGGCGTACCGGCCAGCGCTCCAGCGCCTCGGGCAGCAGCGTGTGGTTGGTGTAGGCCATGGTGCGGGTGACGATCGCCCAGGCCTCGTCCCACTCCAGGTCGTGCTCGTCCAGGAGCAGGCGCATCAGCTCCGGGACCGCGATCGTCGGGTGCGTGTCGTTGAGCTGGAAGCAGTTCCTCTCCGCGAAGCGCGCGAGGCTGTCGCCGTGGGTCAGGTGCCAGTGGCGCAGCGTGTCCTTCAGGCTGGCCGACGCGAGAAAGTACTGCTGGCGAAGCCTGAGCTCGCGCCCGTTCTCGCTCGCGTCGTTGGGATAGAGCACCATCGTGATGTTCTCGGCCGCGTTCTTCGCCGCGACCGCTTCCGGATAGCTGCCGGCGTTGAACTCGTCGAGGTCGAACGCGTCGGTGCCTTCCGCCGACCACAGGCGCAGCGTGTTCACGGTGCCGTTCGCGTAGCCGGGCACCGGGATGTCGCACGGCACCGCGCGCACGTCGTGGGTGTCCACCCAGCGCACCCGCGTGCGCCCGTCGGCGCCGCGGTAGAACTCGCTGCGCCCGCCGAAGTGCACGTGCTGCGCGAGCTCGCGGCGCTCGACCTCCCACGGGTGGCCGTCGCGCAGCCAGTGGTCCGGGCGCTCCACCTGGTAGCCGTCCTCGATGGCCTGGTGGAACATGCCGTAGCGATAGCGGATGCCGTAGCCGATCACGGGCAGGCCCAGCGTCGCGCACGAGTCCACGAAGCAGGCCGCGAGGCGCCCCAGACCGCCGTTGCCGAGGCCGGCGTCGTGCTCGAGATCCGCGACCGTCTCGAGGTCGGTGCCGATGCGCTCCAGCGACTCGCGCACCGGCGCCTCCAGCTCCAGGTTCAGCAGCGCGTTGCGCAGCGTGCGCCCCATCAGGAACTCGAGCGACAGGTAGGCCACGCGGCGGCTGTCACGGCGCGCGTACGCGTGGCGGGTGCGGTTGGCGCCTGCGAGCAGCCGGTCGCGCACCGCCAGCGCGAGCGCGTGGAACAGGTACTGCGGCGCCCCGTCCACCGCGTCGCGCCCGAGCGTGTAGCGCAGGTAGCGCAGCACGTCGTTGGTGATGGCGTCGGCATCGGTTCCGGGCGGCGGCAGGGCCGGAGCGGCCTCGTCGACGGTGGCGGCGGCGGTGGAAGGGTTCATGTCGGTATGTCCGGGTCGTGAATGCTGATCGTCGGCGCGCGGCCGCCGGCGGCGGATCGCGGCGTGCCGGCGCCCGCGCGGGCGCTGGGGACGCGGGGAAGCGTCATTCGGCGACGAGGCGCCGCGACAGCGCGGCCGGGTCGGGATACAGCCGCTCGCGGTACGCGGCCGCGCTGTCGGCCCACGAGAAACGCGCGCCTGCGGCGGCGCGGCGGATCCGCTCCCAGCCGTCGGCGTCGGTGCGGCGCAGCGTCAGCGCGCGCTCGAAGGCGGCGACCATCGACTCGGCCTGCTCGCCCACCGTCGCGCCGCCGAACGCGAAGCCGTCGACGCCGTCGCGCACCGTGTCGGCGAGGCCGCCCACCCGGTGCACCAGGCACGGCTGCCCGGCGCGCATCGCGAGCATCTGGCTGATGCCGCACGGTTCGTAGGAGCTCGGCATCAGGAACAGGTCGCCACCGGCGTACAGCGCGGCGGGCAGGCGGTGGGAGTAGCCGCGCAGGAACACGAAGCCCTTGCGCCGCCCCATCACGCCGGTGAGGAACCGCTCGAGCTCCGCGTCGCCGGTGCCCAGCGCGACCAGCAGGCCGTCGTCGCCGAGCGCGTCCAGCACGCCGTCCAGCGCCGGGCGTCCGTCGCGCAGCGGCGCGCGCAGCAGGCCCACCTTCTGCGCCGTGATGCGCCCGACGGAGGTCACCAGCATCGCCGGGCGTTCGGCCGGCAGCGCCGCGAGCCGCTCGGACGCGACGAAGTGGGCGCTGCGCACCGTGAGATCCTCGCCCGCGAAGCGCAGCACCTCGTCGGACATCGCGGCGAGCATCGTGGTCCACCGCGCCTCCTCGGGCACCGGCGGCGCAGGATAGGTGCAGCCGTTGAGGACGCCGGCGAGGCGGCCATCCTGGTGCACCCGGCGCAGATCGGCCTCCAGCCCCTCGCCACCGTGGAAGCCGGCACGCTCGACGGCGTTGCTCTGCAGGATCTCGCGCGCATAGGTGGGCGACACCGTGCTCACCGCGTCGGCGAGCCGGATCCCGGCGGCCATCGGGTTCACGGTGTCCGGCCAGCGGCGGTCGGTGACCGCCTGCGGATCCACGCGCAGGCCCGGGAACCAGGTGCGCAGCGACGACGGATCGCCGGCGAGCGGGCGCACGCCCTGCAGCGCGAGGTTGTGGATCGTGAACACGGTGTGGGTCGCGCGCAGCCGCGCGTAGCGCGGGTGGCCGTGCGCGAGCACCAGCACCATCGCGGCGTGCCAGTCGTGCAGGTGCACGACGTCCACGTCGCCGAACGCGCCCGCGGTGAACGCCTCCGCGACCGCGGCGCCGAACAGCGCGAACTTGCCCGCGTCGGTCGCGAAGGGGCGGTCCGGGCCGTCGTTGCAGTACACCTGGCCGCGGCCGCACACGGAGAACAGCGGGTGATCCAGCACGTAGTGCGCGACGTCCGCCGCGCCGTCCGGGGGCACCGCCCGGTGCAGCCCGACGGCCTCGGCGGCGCCGGCGAACGGCACGTGCAGCGCCTGCACGCGGGTCGTGCCCGGCAGCGAGTCGAGGAGCCCGTAGGCAGGCGTCACGACGCTCACCCGGCAGCCGGACGCCGCGAGCGCCGGCGGCAGGTCGCGCAGCACGTCGCCGATGCCGCCCACCTTGAGGCCGGGCAGCGCGTCGTTCTCGGCGGCGACCATCAGCACGTGCACGGGCGGGAGTCCTCGCTCGCAGCTCAGCGGAACGTGTGCGTGGGCTGCCCGAGCATGTCGGGCGTGACCAGCGTGACGCCGCCCTCGGTGACGCGAAAGCCGCGCGCGCGATCCTCGACGGCGTCGTGGCCGATGCGCGTGCCGTCCGGCACGTGGCAGCCGCGGTCGACGATGGCGCGCCGGATGTCGCAGTCGGCGCCGATGGTCACGTCCGGCAGCACCACGGTGCGCTCGATGCTGGTGCGCGCCTCGACGTTGACGTTGGAGAACAGCAGCGAGCGCCTCAGCCGCGCGCCGGAGATCACGCAGCCGCCGGAGACCATCGAGTCCACCGCCTCGCCGCGCCGGCCCGGCTCGTCGAACACGAACTTCGCCGGCGGAAGCTGCTCCTGGTACGTGAGTATCGGCCACTCGCGGTCGTAGAGATTCAGCTCGGGCACCACGTCCACCAGTTCCATGTTCGCGGCGTAGAAGCTGTCCAGCGTGCCGACGTCGCGCCAGTACGCGCGCTCGCCGTGGGCGTCCCGGAAGCTGTGCGCCAGCACCCGATAACGGTCGACCACGGACGGCAGCACGTCGCCGCCGAAGTCATGGCGGGAGCGCGGGTCGTCGGCATCGGCGATCAGCCGCTCGTACAGGAACTGGGTGTTGAACAGGTAGATCCCCATCGAGGCGAGGCAGTGCGCGTCGTCGTCTGGCATCGGCGTCGGCTTCTCGGGCTTCTCCTCGAAGCCGCGGATGCGCGCGTGGTCGTCGACGACGCACACGCCGAAGCTGCCCGCCGCCTCGCGCACCGGGACCTCGATGCAGCCCACGGTGAGGTCGGCGCCGCCTTCGACGTGGGTGGCCAGCATCTGGCCGTAGTCCATCTTGTAGACGTGGTCGCCGCCCAGGATCAGCACGTACGCCGGCTCCAGGGAGCGGATGATGTCCACGTTCTGATACACCGCGTCGGCGGTGCCGCGGTACCACTCGCCGCCGGTTCGCTGCGACGCCGGCAGCACCTCCATGAATTCGCCCAGCTCGCTCTTGAAGAAGCCCCAGCCGCGCACCAGGTGGCGGATCAGCGAGTGCGCCTTGTACTGGGTCAGCACGCCGATGCGGCGTACGCCGGAGTTCACGCAGTTCGAGAGCGGGAAGTCGACCAGGCGGAACTTGCCGCCGAACGGCACCGCGGGCTTCGCGCGCCAGGTCGTCAGCTCGTAGAGCCGGGTGCCCTGGCCGCCGGCCAGCACCAGCGCCAGGGTGTCGCGCGTGAGGCGACTGATGAAGCGCGAGTCGGCCGGGATCTCCATCGGGTCGCCTCCTGGGGCGGCGCGGGCGGGGGCAGGGCAAGGACGGTCGCAGTATAGCGAGCGCCCGGCGGCGGGCGCGCCCGCCGCTCGCCGGTGCCGGGCCAGCACGGGTCCCGCGCACCGCGTTCCCGCGGCGCGGCGGGCGCCGGCACGATGTCGGAGCTGTCGCGACGAACGTCAGCCCGCGGCGCGGCGGACGCGGTCTGCGGCCGACGCCACGAGGCAGCCGACCGCGCGCTCGCTGCGTGCCGGCGGATCCTCGTGCCGGGCACCGCCTGTAGGGAAAGCGGGTTCCTGCCGGGCCCGCCGTCGAATCGTCCAGGCGCCGTGCGGCAGGCGCGGCGAGGAATTCACGCGCTCAGTCGAGCTGGCTCACCCGCACGTCCACGCTCATCTCGGGAATCCCGGGCACGCCGCCCTCGAAGGCCCCGGCGACCGGCGGCACCGTCTCCGGGTGGCGGCTGACCGCGACCGCGATGTGGTCTCCGCCGATCAGCTGGCCGGTGGTGGAGTCGTAGCCGCGCCAGCCCGCGCCCGGCAGGTAGACCTCGGTCCAGGCGTGGGTGGCGCCTTCGGCGGCAGGCAGCCCCGGCGCGTGCAGGTAGCCGCTCACGAAGCGCGCCGCGATGCCGAGAAAGCGGCAGGTCTCCATGAACAGCGTCGCGAAGTCGCGGCACGACCCGGCGCCGCAGGACAGCGTCTCGGACGGGCGCTGCACGCCCGGCGCCTCGCGCTGGGTGTACGCGAAGCGCTCGGGGATCGCCTGGTTCAGCCGCGCCAGCAGGTCGGCGGTCGGCACCTGCGTGCCCGGCGACCAGAACTCCTGCACCCAGCCGCGCAGCGTCTGGTCCTCCTTCGCGAACAGCAGCAGCTGGTAGGGCGCGAGCTCGATGCGCTCGCCGGCGTCGTACTGGAACGGGAACTGCTCGACGTAGGGCTCGAGGGGATACTCGTACGGCACCTCCTCGTAGTGCTCGATCGTGAGCTCGCTGAGGACCACCAGCTCGTCGCCGGGCGCGCTGAACTGTGCGACGGCGACCGAGTTGCCGTACACGTCGCGGTGCCACACCACCTGGCTGGGCGGCGTGATGTCGAGGCGCGACGTGACGATGCGCACGTCGTGCCCCTCGCGCGGGCGCAGGAACAGCCGGTGCGGCAGGAAGGTCACCGGCGCGGCGTACCGGTACCGGGTCTCGTGACGTATGCTCAGGGTGCGCATGGAGGGAACGATGCGGCCCGTTTTGGACGTGGACGGCGAAGGGTAATGCACGGGGACGGACGGCGCGACGCGGGCGGGCCGCGGTGCGTGAGACGTGCGCGCATCCCGCGCGATGAGAGCGCATGCCCGGCCTGACGCCGGCGCTGCGCGCCGAGCTGGAAGCCCACGATCGCGCGCTCGCGGCGCGCGGTCTCGTGGTGTGGGCCGGCGCCGAGCCCACCTACACCGACGCGGCCTCGGAGGATCCGCAGTGGCTGCACGCCGCGCTGGGCGAGGACAAGCGCCGGCGCGCTGCGGGCCTCGCCGCGCACCTGGCCCGCTCGCGGCCTGGCGCCGTGCTGCTGCGCAGCGCCGGGCGCCCGTATGCCGGCGAGGCGCAGCCACGCTGGAGCTTCGGGGTGTACGCGCTGCGCGACGGCGCGCCCGCGTGGCAGGGGCCGCCGGACCCGCTGGTGGCCGGCGGCGGCGGAGCGCCGCCGGCGCTCGGCGCGTTCCTCGCCGCGGCGGTGCCGTCGCTGAGCGCCGCCGGCTGGCCAGCGGTGGCGCTCGAGGTCGACGACCCGCTCCCGTGTCGTCTCGCGTTTCGCTTCGACGGCGGCGCGCCGCCGGCCCACGTGCTGATCGAGCCCGGCCTCGCGAGGCCGTCGCTGCACCGCACCGCGGTCGACGGCGCGGAGCTGCGCGACCCGCTCGCGGAGTCCGGGGTGGGGCTGATCCTCGCGGGTGTCGTCGACGACGATCTCGGTACCGGCGCGTCGTTGCGCCTCGAGCTGCCGGCGCTGCCCCACGTCGCGGCGCTGAAGCGCCTGCTCGCGGCGCTCGCCGGCGCGCTCGCCGAGTGCGGCGCCGCGGACGTCGTGCTCGCCGGCCATCCGCCGCCGGTGGACGCCACGGTGTCCTGGCTCACGGTGACCCCGGACCCGGCAGTGGTGGAGGTGAACATGGCGCCGGCGACCGGAGCGCTGGCGTTCCACGAGGATCTCGAGGCGGTGCACGCCGCCGCGCACGCGCAGGGCCTGAGCGGGCACCGCCTGCACTACAACGGCATCGAGACCGACTCCGGCGGCGGCGGCCAGATCACCCTCGGCGGCCCGGCGCCGCGCAGCAGCCCGTTCCTGCTGCATCCCGCGCTGCTGCCGGGGCTGGTGCGCTACTTCCACCGCCACCCGTCGCTGTCGTACTGGTGGGGCCCGGACGCCGCCGGCGCCTCCAGCCAGGGCCCGCGCGCGGACGAAGGCCTGCGCGAGACGCTGCGCGAGCTGGACCTCGCGCTGGAGTTCCTGTCCCGGCGCCCACCGCCGGACCCGGAGGCGCTGCAGGGGGCGCTGGCGCCGTTCCTGGTGGACGGCTCGGGCAACGCGCACCGTGCCGAGCTCAACGTCGAGAAGCTGTGGAGCGATCGCCAGGGTGCGCGCGGGCGGCTCGGCGTCGTCGAGTTCCGCTCCCAGCGCATGGCGCCGGAGCCGGCGCTGCTGACGGCGCGCGTCGCGCTGCTGCGTGCGGTGGCGGCGATGGTCGCCGCGTCGCCGCCCGACGGGGCGCTGAAGGACTGGGGCGACGCGCTGCACGATCGATTCTCGCTGCCGTTCTACCTGCGCGCGGACCTGCGCGAGGTGCTCGCGGATCTCGCGCGGGCCGGGCTCGCGCCGGGGCCCGCGCTCGAGGCGCTGCTGCTCGACGACGCGCCGCGGCGCATCGCCGCGGTGCCGGTGCCGGGCGCGGTGCTGCACCTCAGCCGCGCGGTGGAGTTCTGGCCGCTGCTGGGCGACGTCGCGTCGCAGGAGCAGGGCGGCTCGCGGCTGGTGGACCCGAGCACGATGCGCCTGGAACTGCGCCTGCAGGAGCGCGACCCGCAGGTCTCGCCGTCGGGCTGGCAGGTCGCCGTGCGCGGTGTCGCGGTGCCGGTGCGCGAGGAGCGCGACGACCGCGGCGCGTGCCTGGTGGCGGGGATCCGCTACCGCGGCTTCGTGCCGGCCATGGGCCTGCACCCGGCGCTGCCGGCGCAGTCGCCGCTGGTGCTGCGTCTCGCGCACCCGCTGCACGGTGCGTACCAGGTCACGGTGCACGACTGGCGCCCGGGCGGCGGCGCCTACGACGGCCTGCCGCGCGATCGCGAGCAGGCGGCCGCGCGACGCGCCGAGCGTTGCGTGCTCGCTCCCGCCGCGCCGGCGGCGCCGGCGCCGGCGCCGCCGGCGCGCGCGTGCGGCGAGCACGTGCTGGACCTGCGCTGGCTGGAGGCGCTCGCGGGGCGCTGAACGGCGGCTTGCACTGGCGCCGCGTTGTCCAACACCCTGGACGCCACGGGCCGGCGCGTGCGGCGTGCGAAGGCCCGCCGACGCCGCGCAGACGAGGGACGCGACGATGACCGCCGAACACGACACGCTCGAGCGCCTGGTGCCGGACCGGCTCGACGACGACGACGCGACGGGCGCGAGCACGCTCGCGCTGCATCTGGAGCGCTACCGCTT
>CBDUCN010000015.1:0-31189 GCA_965365655.1 uncultured Gammaproteobacteria bacterium
CGGCAGGCCCCGGCGAGCCGGGTCCCGAGCCGACGCTGCACGCCGGCGGAGCCGTGGCGGAGCGGAGCGCCGGCGAGGACGGCCCGGCCGCAGCCCCGTCGCAGATTCCGGGGACGCCCGGCGACGTCGCCGGGAGCGGCCCCGCCGCGCAGCGCGCGGGCCGGGCGCCGCCCGGGCCGCCGGGATCGCCGCCCGGCACGCGCGGTGCGCTCGACGGCTCTCCCGACGGGGCGGCGGACTCCCCGGTCGCACACGCTGTCCCCACCGGAACTCCCGCGCCGTCGTCGGCGGCTGAACGGATCTCCGAGGCCGGTACCGGACCGGCCGTGCAGCCGGCGGGTCGGACGCGTCAGCCCTCGCCGGAGCCGCCGGGCGGGGCGGACACGGGTGCAGGACGCAGCGCGACCGGGGGCGCGATGTCCGCCAGCGCGTCCCGTGACGCGGCAGCCCTGCCGCCGGTGCCCGGCGGCGGGGCGGCGCGGGTCGATGCCGCGGCCGCCGCCGCGCGCGGCGGTCCCGTGTCGCCGGCGTCGCGGCGCGCGGACAACCGCGGCGGCATCGGCGTCGAGGATGCGCCGTCCGCCGGCGTCGCCGGCGAGTCGCGCCGGACAGGGCCGCGGCACGCCGCCGCGGGCGACGACCCCGCCGCAATCCGCGGGCGGTCGCCTCAGGCTGCACCGCCAGGCGACCGCACGGCCGTCGGGATTCCGGGTGCGGGCGCCGCCGAGCGCGGTGCGGCGCCGGGCGGCCCCGGCGGGTCCGGTGGGACTGAACCGGACACCGTTCCGGGCGCGGGCGCCGCCGAGCGGGGTCCGGCGCCGCGTGGTTCCGGCGAGGCCGGTGTGCTGGCGCCGGGCGCTGTTCCGGGCGTGGGCGCCGTCGAGCGGGGTCCGGGGCCCCGCGGTTCCGGTGGGGCCGGCGCGGCGGAGGCGGGTGCCGTACCGGGCGCGGGGTCCGGCGAGCGGGGTCCGGCGTCGCGGGGTTCCGGCGGGGCGGGCGCGTTGGCGCCGGGGGCCGTTCCGGGCGCTGGCGCTGGCGAGCGGGGACCGGCGCCGCGCGGTGCAGAAGCGGCCGCCACGGCGGATCGGCGCCCCGGCGCGGGCGAGGACGCCGGCGCGTTCGATACGGGCGCTGCGCGGCGCGGCCACGACGGAGCGCCGGCCACGGAGCGGACCGCGGGCGGCCGGGGACCCGCTGACGGCGCGCAGCGGCCCCCCGGAACAGCGCCGCGCGGTTCCGGGAGCGCTCCGGCGCGGAGTCCCGTCCCCGGCTCGCACGCCGGCGCGGCCGCGGGGCCGGACGCCGGAGTCGAGGCCGGATTGCCGGAGTCCGGCGGTGAACGGCGGCAGGCGCGTGAGTACCCGGCGGGGTCCGACGCCGCTGCGAGGCGCGACGCTGCCGTGGACACGCTGCAGGCCGGCGCATCGCCCGCCGCCGCAGCGACGCCGCAGACGCCGGCCGGCGGACCCGTGATGCAGCGCCGCGCGCCCGCCGCAGGGCTGGCGCCCGAGGCGGGCGCGGGGCGGGATGAGGCTGTGCCGGCGGGACGGCCGGGTGCGGCAGCCACGCCGCCGGAAGCGTCCGGCGTGCAGGCCGGAACGCGGTCCGCGGGTGACGGGCCGCCCGCGCCCGCCGCGGGTGGCGATCGGTCCGCGCCGCCGCGGCGTGCGGCGGACAATGAGGCGGGCCGGGCCGCGCCTCCGGCGTCCGTGCGCGCCGGCGCCGACGCGCGGGAGCGCACGATGCCGGCCGGGACCGGGGTGCGCGACGGGGCCGATGCGGCCGGGTTGCCGGACCTGCGCCCGGCGCCGGGCGGCGACGCGCCGCGGGCGCACGGGGACGCCGCGGACGGCGTGAGGCCGCCGCCCGCCGCGCAGCGTGCGCGGGAGAGCGGTGACACGCCATGGCCGGCACCGGGCGCCGGCGGGTCCGGCTCCGGAGCGTTGCCGCCTGCCGCGGGGCCCCCGGCGGAGCGCCCACCGCACGCCGGCCCGGGGTCCGGGGACGGAGCGCCGATGCCGTCGACCCCGCTGCCAGTCGCGGACCGTTCGCCGCGTGCACCCGCGGCCGGAGCGGGTGCGACGCCGGTTCCCGAGGTCCCGCAGGCTTTCGCGGACACGGTCCCGCGCGCGGGCGCACCGGCCCCGGCGGCCGGGGGCGGCGGCGAGGCGTCGGGTATCGCGACGCCGCAGGAGGGCGGCACCGGGCGCGCGGCGGCCGGGGGCGCGGTCCGGCGCGAGCGCCCGCCGGTCCCGGGGCCATCGGATCGCGCCGGCGGCGGCGGCCCGGCACCGGCGGCTGGCGGGGCCGGCGAAGGGCCTGGCGCTGCTGCCTCCGGAGCGCCGGCGGCGGTCGTGCAGCGCGAGGTCGCACCGCCCTACGGGCCGTCGGCCGGCCGTGCGCAGTCCTCCGGGGCCGGCGCGGCGGCCAGCACGACCCGGATCCCGGTCCCGCGCGGCGACGTCGCCGGCGGCCGTGACACCGATCGGCTGCTCGTTCCCGGAACGACCGCAGCCGGGTCCGCAGCGGTGCCGAGCACGACGCGGATCAGGATTCCGGCGCCGCAGGCGCCGGAATCCGACGTGCCGGAGACGGTGCGCGGCGACGGCGCGTCCGGGCGTCGCGCGGCAGCAGGGCCGCCGCCGGCGTCGCCAGCGGCCACGGCGCCGCCCGGCCTGTCCGAAGGGCCGGCGCGCGATCTGTCCCGCCAGCCGCAGGCGCCGGATCCGCGGACCGCCGGCCTGCCGTCCGCGTCCCGCGGACACGGTGCCGACGCGGGCCCGGACACGATGGCGTCGCTCGGCGGCGCGCTCGCCGACTGGTTCGCATCGCCGCCCGCGCCGTCCGGGCCGGCGCCCGGTGCCCGGCGGACCGGCGCGGCCGCCGGCGACGCGGCCGAGCGCTCGGTGTCGATCCGCATCGGGCGCATCGAGGTCCGGCCGCCGGCGCCGGAGCCCGCGCCGCCCCCGGCGCCGGCGCCGGCGCCGTTCACGCCCCGGCTGTCGCTGTCGCAGTACCTGGCGCAGCGCAGGGGCGGGCGCCGATGAGCGACTACCGCGCGATCGCCGGCATCACCGGAACGCTGCAGCAGTTCCTGTACGCACCGCTGTCGAGCGCCGTTCCGGGGACCACGGTGTACACCGGACCGCCGAGCGCGAGCCTGACGACGGGGGGCGCGGCCGCGGTCAACATCTTCCTCTACCAGGTCAACCCGAACACGTTCTGGCGCAACGCCGAGCTTCCGGCGCGGCGCGGGGACGGCACCGTGATGCAGCGCCCGCAGGCCGCGCTGGACCTCTACTACATCCTGTCGTTCTACGGCTCGGAGTCGAAGATGGTGCCCCAGCTGCTGCTGGGTGCGGCGGTCTCGGCGCTGCACGTCCAGCCGATGCTGGACAGGGCCAGCATCCCCGCGTCGGTGGACGGCAAGAGCCTGGAAGCCTGCGGCCTGCTGGAGCAGGCCTCGGTGATCAAGTTCACGCACATGCCGCTGTCCCACGAGGAGCTCGGCCGGATCTGGTCCGTGTTCTTCCAGGTGCCGTACGCGCTGTCGGTCGCGTACCAGTGCTCCGTGGTGCTGCTCGAGGCGGACCTGGACCCGGAGCCCGCGCTGCCGGTCGCCGCCGTCCGGCTGGGCGCCGCGCCATGGGCGCCGGCGCGGCTGGACCGCGTCGAGCCGCCGGTCGTCGAGCACGAGCCCGGCGCCGTGATACGGCTGCAGGGCGACGGACTGTCGGCGCCGCGGGTGCTCGTGCAGTTCGGCGACGTCGACGCGGAGCCGAGACGGGTGACCGACGAGTCGGTGGAGGTCGCGCTGCCGGCGACGCTTGCCGCGGGCGTGAACACCGTGCGGATCGTGCACCGCCCGGACGCTCCGGGGCCCGACGCGTCGCGCTCGAATCCCGTGTCCTTCGTGCTCGTTCCCAGGGTCGCCGCGGCGCCCCGGATCGAGACCCGCGACGCGGCGGGTACGAAGACCCGGATGCTCCGGGTCGCGGTCGCGCCGGCGGTGCGCGCCGGGCAGACGGTGGAGCTGCTGCTCAACGAGTGGCCGGTGCCGGACGGCACGGCGCCGCGAAGCCATCGGATCCGGGCCGACGGCGACGCGTCTGCGGACGGCATCGTGTCGTTTCCGATCGACGGGGTCGCGGCGGGCGACTACCTGCTGCGCGTGGAGGTGGACGGCGTCGCGAGCCGGCTGTCCACCGACGACGACGCGACCAGCGCGGCATTCGGGCGCTACACCGCGCCGAGGATCACGGTGTGACCGACGAAGACGCATCCGATCGCTGGGCCGCGATGAACAAGCGCCACCTGATGGCCGCGCTCGCGCGCGTGCGCGAGGCGCTGGAGCGCCACGCAGCGGCTGCCGGTGACGACGCGTCGGCGGCCGCCGCGCGCGCCGGGTCCGTCCCGGACACGGACCCGCCGCCCGCCGACCTGCCGCCGCCCGCGCTGCGCAACCTGTGCGACACGCTGGGCCTGTCGGACTTCGAGCGCGACGTGCTGCTGCTGTGCGCGGGCATGGAGCTCGAGGGGAGCTTCGCGGCGCTGTGCGCGCGCGCGCAGGGCGACGCGAGCCGCGCCTTTCCGAGCTTCGGGCTGGCGCTGGCGGCGCTGCCCGACGCGCACTGGAGCGCGCTGGCCCCGAGCGGCCCGTTGCGTCACTGGCTCCTGGTCGACGTGGGTCCCGGCAACGCGATCACCGCGAGTCCTCTTCGCATCGACGAGACGGTGCTCCACTACCTGACCGGCATCCAGACTCCGGACGAGCGGCTGGCCGTGTTCGGCCAGCCGGTGCCGCCGGCGCGCGACCTGGCGCCGTCGCACCGTGCGATCGCCGACGACATCGGCCGCGCGTGGTCCAGGACGGCCGGCAGCGCGACCTTCCCGGTGGTCCAGCTCTGCGGGCGCGAGATCGCGGGCAAGCGCGCCGTCGCGTCGGCCGCGTGCGAGCGCCTGGGCCTGCGGCTGGAGCGCGTTCCGGCGCAGGCGCTCCCCGCGGCCCGCGGCGAGCTGCACACGCTGATCAGGCTGTGGAACCGCGAGTCGCTGCTCGCGTCGGGCGCGCTGCTGCTCGACTGCGACGAGGTCGAGCCCGGAGAGCCGGCTCGCGACGCGTCCATCGGGATGCTGCTGGACGCGTACGCGGGGCCGCTGCTCGTGAGCTCGCGCAAGCGGCGCAATCCGATCCAGAAGCCGCTGCTGACGATCGACGTCGGCCGGCCGCTGCCGGCCGAGCAGCGCGAGCTCTGGGAGCGGCTGCTGGCCGACGCGGCGCCGGAGCCGGACGCCCAGGTCGCGCGGCTCGTCGCGCAGTTCGACCTCGGCCTGCCGACGATACGCGCGGCGCTCGCGGGTGCGCTGGGCCGCGCCGACGCCGGCCGGGCGGAGAGCCTCGGTGATGCGCTGTGGCACAGCTGCCGGGTGCAGGCGCGCCCGCGCCTCGACGATCTCGCGGAGCGCATCCGGCGCGCCGGCACCTGGGACCAGCTCGTCCTGCCCGACCGGCAGAAGGCGATCCTGCGCCAGATCGCCGCGCAGGTCCGGCTGCGGGCCACCGTCTACGAGCTCTGGGGCTTCGGCGCGCAGAGCTCGCGCGGACTCGGCATCAGCGCGCTGTTCGCCGGCTCCAGCGGAACGGGCAAGACGATGGCGGCCGAGGTGCTCGCGCGCGAGCTGGATCTGGACCTGTACCGCATCGACCTGTCGGCCATCGTCAGCAAGTACATCGGCGAGACCGAGAAGAACCTCGCGCGCGTGTTCGACGCCGCGGAGGAGGGCGGGGCGATTCTCCTGTTCGACGAGGCGGACGCCCTGTTCGGCAAGCGCAGCCAGGTCAAGGACAGCCACGACCGCTACGCGAACGTCGAGGTCAGCTACCTGCTGCAGCGCATGGAGTCCTATCGCGGGCTCGCGATCCTGACCACCAACATGCGCGACGCGCTGGACGAGGCCTTCCTGCGCAGGCTGCGCTTCATCGTCGACTTTCCGTTTCCGAGCCGCGACGAGCGTGTGCGGATATGGGAGCGCATCCTTCCGTCCGAGCTGCCGACCGCGAACCTGGATCTCGCGAAGCTGGCGCGCCTCAGCGTCGCCGGAGGGAACATCCGCAACATTGCACTCAACGCGGCGTTCCTGGCCGCCGCGGACGACGTGACCGTCGGCATGGAGCACATGCTGCGCGCCGCCGAGAGCGAGTACGAGAAGGTCCAGAAGACGTTGCCGCAGGCGGAAGTCAGGGACTGGACGTGAGGCTGGAAATCGACAACCTCGTCGTCCACGATGTCGCCGCCGGGGACAGCGAGCGGCTGGCGAGCGCGATCGAGCGCGAGCTGGCAAGACTGGCGAAGGCCGGACGCGCAGACGGCCTGCGCAGCCGCGATCTGCCCGGCGGCGTGTTCGAGATCCCGGCCGGGCTCGGCGTCGACGACGTCGCACGGCAGGTGGCACAGGCGATCTGGGCCTGCTGCCGCGACGCGGGCGGGCCGTCGCAGGCTACCGATTCGAATCACGCACGAGCCGGCGCGCCGCACGCCCGCTCCACGGAATGAGGGAGGACAGTCATGCTCAAGGGTGCGTTGGTCTCGCTTTCGTCGGTGGTCCCGATCCCCAGCCTGATCCGCTTCCAGTACAACCCCGAGAAGCTCACGCGCAAGGTGACGCCCGCGTTCTACTCGGGCACGACGGACGGCAAGCCCGGGAGCCGCGTGGAGCCGGCGCGCTTCAGCGGCGCGCCCGCCGAGACGATCGATCTGGAGGCCAGGTTCGACGCCACCGACGGCATGGAGTCCGGCAGCACGATGACCGGCGCCATGGGCATCCGGCCGCAGCTTGCGGCGCTCGAGCTGTTCGCGTACCCGAGCCTCGTGTCGGTGGCCAAGGACACGATGCTGCGCAGCATGGGCACGGTCGGGGCGGTCGCGGTGCCGGCGGCGCGCACGCTGCTGATCTTCGGCATGACGCGGATCGTTCCGATCCGGATCACGTCCATCAGCGTCACCGAAGAGCTGTTCGACTCGAACCTGAACCCGATCCGGGCGACGGCCAGCCTGTCGATGGAGGTGGTGTCCTACTCCAGCGTCTCGGACCCGAAGGAGCCGCTGAGCGTCGCCTTCCTCGCGTACCAGGGCGTCCTCGAGGCCCAGGCCCTGGCCCTGAAGGCGCAGGAGGCGGTGTGGATGGCGAAGCAGGGCGCGAAGCTCGCCGGGGCGGCGGCCGCAGTCCTGTAGTCCCTCACCGTGCAGCGCTGACGGAGGCCGATCGCGCGTGTTCGATCCACGAAGCCGCTACTACGAGCTCGACGATCTCCACTACACGGGGGAGGGGCAGCGGACGATCGTCTACAAGTCCAGGCGCTTCCTGTCCCGCGACGACACCCGTCCGGCGATGTGGGAGACCGTGGTCGCCGACGGCGACCGCCCGGACCTGGTGGCCGCCCGCACCCTGCGCCAGCCCGATCTCTTCTGGCGGGTGTGCGATGCCAACGGGGTGATGAACCCCTTCGATCTGACCCGGCAGCCCGGGCGCAGGATCCGGATCCTGATCCCGGGGGCCTGATGAGCGCTCTGTCGCCGCCCACCTTCTACCTCAAGGTCTACATCGGCAAGGAGCTGGCGAAGACCCCGATCCCGTCCAGCCTCGCAGGGGCGCTCACGCGCGCCGAGGTCGACCTGTCCGACGAGGTGCCTTCCGGGTTCCAGCTCGAGTTCAGCGCCCAGCCGTCGGCCGAGGACAACGACTACGACCTGATGAAGGAGCCGCTGCTCGCGGAATTCAACCGCGTCGTCCTCGAGATGCTGGTGGACGACAAGCCGAAGCTGCTGATGGACGGCTTCATCACCCACAAGGAGCTCGACCAGGACGCGGGGAAGGTCGTGGTGACGGGCGAGGACCTCAGCCTGAAGATGGATCTGTTCGAGATCTCGAAGGAATACCCCGAGAAGACCGACTCGGCGATCGTCAACGAGATCCTCGGCCGCTACTCGCCGCTGGCGTTCACGAGGAAGGTGACGGCGCCGCGCAACGAGGTCGCGCCGCTGCGCCACACCCCGCACCAGCTCGACACCGATCGGGAATTCCTGCTCAAGCTCGCGAGGCGCAACGACTGCCGCTTCTACATCCGGTTCGGCGCCGCCGCGACCGCGTACTGGGGGCCGCCCGAGCGTGACGGCGCGGCGCAGCCCGCGCTGGTGTCCAATGCGGTGATGTTCGGCAACGTCGAGCGGCTCGAGCCCGGGTACGACCCGATGGCGGCGGTTCTGTACTACGGATCGAAGCTGGCCGACGGCGACGGCGGCCAGGAATCGGCGGAGACGCCTTTCGGCGCCGAGAAGTACGGCGATACGACGCTGTCGAAGGCGCCGGTCCCCCTCGGCGACTTCGCGGCGCTGGCGGCCGACCCCGGGTCGTTCGAGTCCAGGCTGTCGACGCTGAAGGTGAGGGGCAGGTACGTCGCGCACCAGCACCTGAACGCGTCGCGGGTGGCCGCCGCCGCGCAGGCCGCGACCGATCGCGACGGCGCGCAGGCGGCCACGATCGAGGGCGAGCTCGACACCGCGAGGTACGGCCACGTTCTCCAGACCCCCGGGATCGTCGGCGTGCGCGGCGCCGGAGAGAAGTTCGACGGCAACTACTACGTGCAGTCGGTGACGCACAAGATGAACCTGAAACGCGGGGAGGTCCGGTACATGCAGAGCTTCAAACTCGTGCGCGAGGGCACCGGCGCGAAGAAGTCCACGGTGGCGGCGTGAGCGAGCTCGAGAGGCTGCAGCTCGAAGGACGCTTCTTCGGAAAGTACCGCGGCCGCGTCACCGACAACGTCGACCCGCTGGGGATCGCCCGCATCAAGCTCGACGTTCCGGCGGTGCCGGGCACCACCGCGCTGTGGGCCCTGCCGTGCCTGCCGTATGCCGGCAACAAGGACTCCCCGGTCGGCATGCACGTGATTCCACCGCTCGGCGCGCACGTGTGGGTGGAGTTCGAGGGCGGGGACCCGGGTCATCCGATCTGGACCGGCTGCTACTGGGACGAGAAGGACGAGTTTCCGATCCCCGGCGAGCGCGAGAGCGAGGACCCGCCGCTGGTGAAGATCCTCAAGACGGACTGCTCGGAGCTCGCGATCGACGACGCGGTCGACAACAAGGGCTCGATCACCCTCGAGATCGGCGCGCCCGCGGTGGAGGAGAAGGTGACGCTGGTGCTCGACAACAACGGGGCGTTGCTGACGACCGGCATCAGCTCGATCGCGGTCCACCCGAAGGACGGGATCACGCTCAAGGTCGAGAACACCACCATCGTGATGACCAAGGACGACATCACGCTGAAGAGCAAGGCGATCGCGAGCACCTCGGACAACGACACCTCGGTGTCCGCCGGCGCCGGCCTGACGTTGAAGGCGGGCAAGGCGGGAACGCTGCAGTCGGGCACCGCGCTCGACCTGAAGGCCGGCTCGAGCGGCACGCTGCAGTCGGGTGCGGCCCTCACGGTCAAGGCCGGCTCCTCCGGGACCCTGCAGGCGGGCGCGTCGCTGGACGTGAAGGGCGGCGGCACGGTCTCGGTGAGCGGGCCGATGATCAAGCTCAACTGATGCACGTCCACTTCCCGTTCATGCTCGACGGCCGCGGCCGTGTCGCCGACGCGTCGCACGACGATCACGTGCGTCAGCTCATCGAGCAGGTGCTGTTCACCGCGCCGGGCGAGCGCGTCAACCGGCCGGACTTCGGCTGCGGCCTGCTGCGCGAGCTGTTCGGCCCCGGCAACGAGGAGGAGCGGATCGCGACCCGGTTCCTCGTCCAGCAGGCGCTGATCACGTGGCTGGGCGAGCTGATCGAGGTCAAGTCGGTCGAGCTGATTCATCGCGGCGAGCGGCTCGAGGTGGTGGTCGAGTACACCGACGTCGAGACGCGGCGCCAGCACGCCGCGACGTACGAGGTTTCGGCGACGTGAACCCCCGCGCGCCCGAGGAGTTCGCGTTCCGCGAGCAGCGTCTGCAGGCGCTTCGCGCGAGCCGCTCCGTCAACGCGCTGCTGCGCGTCGACGCGCTCGCCGAGCCGCGCGACGGGCCGGTGTGGGGGCTCAGGCTGCATTTTCTCTCCGCGCCTCCGGACGGGCTTGCGCCGGGCAGTGTCCGCATCCGCAATCCGGCAGGCGAGGTCGATCCGGGCTTCCAGGTGACGCGCATCGCGCATCCGCCGGATGCGCGCGACGCGATCGACGTCTTCGTGCGCGTCGCCGAGCCGCGCCGCGCCGCGCGCCTGCGCTCGGATCCGGCGCAGTACCGCCTCGAGGTGGACGCGCCCGGCCTCGACCGCTTCTTCCGTGGCGCAGCCGTGCGTTTCGACGGCCGGCCGCCGTCTGCGGCGCCGACGGGCGAGCGCGCGCGGGAGCTGCCGGACGGCGCGGACATCGACTACCTCGCGAAGGACTACGCGAGCTTCCGCCAGGTGATGCTCGAGCGGATGGCGGCGCACGTGCCGCAGTGGAGCGAGCGCAACCCGGCCGACATCGGTGTCGCCATCGTCGAGGTGCTCGCGTATGCCGCCGACTACCTGAGCTACTACCAGGACGCGGTCGCGACCGAGGCGTACCTGGACACGGCGCGCCGGCGCAGCTCCGTGCGCCGGCACCTGCGCCTGGTCGGCCACGTGCTGCACGAGGGCTGCAACGCGCGTGCGTGGGTCGAGTTCCGGGTCGACGGCGCGCGCGCGCTGGAACTTCCCGCGGGAACGGCCCTGTTGACGCGGGCCGGCGATCTGCCGGCGGTGCTGCACGAGGGCTCGGCACAGCTCGCCGCGGCGCTGGATCAGGGCAGCGTGACCTTCGAGACGATGCACCCGGCGCGCCTGTCGCCGCGGCTCAACGCGATGCCGGTGCACGCGTGGGGCGCGCACGAGTACACGCTGCCGCGCGGCGCGACGTCCGCGGCGCTGGTCGGTCATCTCGACGAGCTCGCGGCGGGCGACGTGCTGATCCTCGAGCGCGAGCACGACGGCGACGCCGACGCGTGCCTGCCCCACGTGCTCAGGCTCAGCGGCACGCCGCGGCTCACGACGGACCCGCTGGGCGCGGTGCCGATCACCGAGATCGAGTTCTTCGAGGAAGACGCGCTGCCGGACGCCGTGAGCGTCGCGCGAGGCGGCGGCGGGCGCGCGCACGGGGCGCTGGTCGCGCGCGGCAACGTCGTGCTCGCCGACCACGGCCGCGGCGTGCACGAGGCGCTGCCGGCGGTTCGCGACGGTGAGCGCTACCGCCCGGCCCTGACGTCGACCAGCGTCACGTGGCACGAGCCCTTCGACGCCGCGCAGGCCCGCACCCGCGCCGCCGCCGCCGTGACGCAGCGCCCGCAGCGCGCGCTGCCTGCGATCACCCTGCACGAGGTCGTCGGCGGCGACGACGAGCCGGTGGGCGAGACCTGGCGGGCGCGCCGCGACCTGCTCGAGAGTCCGCCGTTCGCGGCCGAGTTCGTCGCCGAGACCGAGGAGGACGGCAGCGTGCGACTGCGCTTCGGCGACGGGCGGCAGGGGCGGCGTCCGGCGCCCGGCACCCGTTTCGTCGCGGCACACCGCGTCGGTGACGGCGCGCAGGGTCACATCGGGTCCGACGCGCTGGCCCACGTCGTCGGCGACGGCGAGCTCGCGATCGCGGCGCTGCGCAATCCGCTGCCGGCGCAGGGAGGCGAGGCGCGCGAGCCGCTGGAGAAGGCGCGGCTGGTCGCGCCGCGGGCGTTCCGCGAGCCCGCGAACTGCGTCACCGCGGCAGACCTCGCCCGGCTCGCGCGCGCCCACCCGGAGGTCCTGCACGCGGCCGCCGAGGCACGCTGGACCGGCAGCTGGAACACGCTGTACCTGTTCGTGCAGCGCCCGTCGGGAGCCGCCGTGACGCCGGCCTTCGAGGCGCGGCTGCGCGAGTTCCTCGAGCCCGCGCTGCTCGCGGGATCCGACCTCGAGATCCGCGCCCCGATCCCGCTGGCGCTCGAGATCCGCCTGCGCGGCGTGGTCGAGCCGCGCGCGGCCGCGCACGCCGTGCGCGCGGCGCTCGTCGAGCGCCTGGCCGGCGCCGACGACGGCGCCGGACCGCGCGCCTACTTCCATTGCGACCGCTTCGGCTTCGGGCAGCCGGTTCACCTCGACGGCGTGCTCGACGAGGCGATGAAGTGCGCCGGCATCGTGTCGATCGACGCCGACGTGTTTCGCCCGTGGGGCTCGGCGGCAGGCGCCGACCGGGTGCGCGCGTCGATCGTGCCGGGTCCGTTCGAGGTCGTGAGCCTGCGCAACAGGCCCGGCGAGCCGGAGCTCGGAACGCTGACCGTCGAGCTCGAGGGCGGCGCGCAGTGAGCGACCGATCCGGCACGGCGCCGGGGCGGTCGAGGCCGCTGGTCGGCACGGTGGGCGCGCGCCCGCGACCGGGCGCGCCCGCGGGCGCGGTCGAGATCGCGTACCGCGCGGGCGATTACTCGACCTTCCTGCGCGACCTGCTGGACCACGTGCGTTCGGAGACGCTGCGCGGCGGCGTGCACGCGGGCGAGCGCCCGCTCGCGAGGCTGGACACCGCCGCGTACCAGGAATGGACGGTGGGCCTGTTCAAGGCGTGGGCCGAGGTCGGGGACATCCTCAGCTTCTACCAGGAACGCATCGCGAACGAAGGCTTCCTCGCGACCGCGCGCGAGGAGCGCTCGATTCGCGAGATCGTGCGCCTGATCGACCACGTTCCGGCGCCCGGCATCGGCTCCACCACCCGCCTCGCCTACAAGCTGCTCGAGCTTCCGGGAACCCCCGACGAGGTCGTGATCCCGGTGCGGGCCTCCGTGACCAGCGTTCCCGAGCGCAGCGAGCTGCCGCAGACCTGGGAGACCGTCGAGGCGCTGAACGCGCGCGTCGAGTGGAACGCGCTGCGCCCGCGCATCCCGTCGGTGGAGATCCGGCCGGGCGTCGCGCCGGGGGCGACGGCGCTCGACCTGGAGGGAGTCGATCTCGGCCTGGGCCCGCAGAGCCCGCTGCTGATCGAGCTCGACACCGGCGACGGCGTCGAGCCGGTGTTCCGCCGCATCGCGACGCTGGAGGAGATAGACGCCGAGACCACCGGCGCCCCGGCCCTGACGCGCGTGACCTTCGACCGGCCGCTGCGCGCGGCGTCGCAGGCTGCCGCGGGGCTGCGCCGCGTGTGGTCGCTGCAGCGCGAGCTCGGGCTGTTCGGCCGCGACGCGCCCGCGTGGTCGGACCTCGACGAGGAGGCCAAGGCCCGCCATGCGCGCCCGCTCGGCGGCGTGATCGTCAGCGGCCCGGCGGGCGGGTGGGCGTCGCTGAACGCGGGACTGCCCGAGGGCGGGGCGCTGTGCGTGCTCGCGGCTGCGGACGGCTCGCTGTACGCGGGGACCTCGGACGGCATCTTCCGCTGCGTCGACGGGCAGCGCTGGAGGCGTTCGGGCGCCGACCTCGTAGGGCACGAGATCGTGACGCTGGCGACGGACGGACGGCAGCAGATCTTCGCCGGCACGGCCGGCAACGGCGTGCTGCGCTCGGCGGACGGAGAGGCGTGGGAGGTGTTGCTGGGCGAGGCGATCCGCGAGCCGATGGTCGCCCTCGCGAGGCGTCCCGTGCCGCGATCGGGGCGATTGCCGCTGTCGCCGGTGCGCGCGGTCCTGCCCGCCGGCGACCGGGTGTTCGCGGGCACCGACCACGGCGTGTTCGTCTTCGTCGACAGCGCCGACACCTGGCAGGCGACCAGCCGCGGCCTGCCGGGCTGGGCGCCCGGGACCGGGCGCGCGGGCGTCGTCGTGCAGACCCTCGTGCGTGGCGAGGACCAAGGCGAGCTGTTCGCCGGCACCGACAAGGGCGTCTTCCGCAGCGTCGACCTCGGCCGCACCTGGAAGCCGCGCAACGCCGGCCTGCCGGGATTCGATCCCGACACCGGCAGCGCCGAGGCCTCGATCCTCGCCCTGCACGCGGGCCGGGGCCGGCGCGCGCGGATGCTGCTGGCCGGCACCGGGAGCGGCGTGTTCCGCTCGCTGGACGGCGGCGAGCGCTGGGAGGCCGCGAGCCTGGGGCTGCCGGGCACCGACCTCGATACGGGGCTGTGCGAGACGCCGGTCACCGCGCTCGTGCTCGCGACGGATCCGGCCACGCTCGAGGCCCGCTGCTTCGCGGCGACTCCCGAGGGGCTGTTCGAGTCCGACGACGCCGGCGTGTACTGGCTCGCCGTGAGCGGCGAGGTCGCGAGCCGGCCGGTCGCGGCGCTGGTGCAATCGCCTGCCGGCGCGCTCGTCGCGTCGGTTCCGCTCGGCGGATTCGACCGCGAACGCTGGCCGCGATTCCGGATCCGGGACGGCGAGCTCGACCTGACGGACGCCGCGCCGGGGATCGAGGAGGGCGACTGGCTGGTGCTCGAGGACGGCGGGGACGGGGCCGGCGCGGAGCCGCTGATCGAGATCGTGCGCTGCGCGCGGGTCCGCCAGCTCGTGCGCCAGGACTTCACACTCGAGGAGGTCGTCACTCGGGTGGTCGCGGACCGGGCGCTCGCGAGCGAGGCGCGCTTCGACCTGAGGAGCACGCGGGTGCTCGCCGGCGCGCGGGCGCTGCGGGTTCCGAGCGGCCATCGCGCACGCCTGCAGCCGCTCGCGCGCGAGCTCATCGAGCTCGCGCCGGAGCAGGCGCTGTTTCCGTTCCCCGGGCGGCGCTCCGTGATCGTCGACGGCAGGCCGCTCAGGGTGCGGTTCGACGGACCGCGGACGCTGTGCACCGACGACGGCGCGGAGCACGTCGTCGGCGACGGCGACGAGCCGCAGGTCCTGCGCTGCCGGCCGGTGGCCGGCGATCGCATGCGCCTGCGCGTGCGGCTGCGCGGCGACGTGCAGGGCGAGCTGACGGTCGCGCGCGCCGACATGGCCTGGCGGCCGGCGCGGGCCGGGGACGACGCGGTGGCGCAGGGCGTGACGGCCACGTGGATGGACTCCGCCGCGGGCGCGACGGGTCCTGCGCTCGCCGTGTACCCGGCGCTGGAGCACTGCCTGGACCCGGCCACGGTGCGCATCCTGGCCAACGTCGCGGAGGCGACCCAGGGCAGGACGGTGTATCGCGACGTCATCGGCAGCGGCGACGCGACCCGGGCGCATCAGCGCTTCCCGATCTCGGCGCCGCCGCTGAGCTACCTGAAGACCGCGTCGGCGCGCGGCTGGACCTCGACCCTCGAGATCCGGGTCAACGGCGTGCGCTGGCGGGAGGTCGACTCGCTTCACGACGCCGGGCCGCGCGATCGCGTGTACATGGTGCGCGAGGCGATCGACGGGGTCGCGACGGCGATCTTCGGCGACGGCACGCACGGCGCACGCCTGCCCAGCGGGCGCGAGAACGTCGTCGCGCTCTACCGCAGCGGCTTCTGGCGCGAAGGCGTCAACCGCGGGCGCCTGACGGTGGCCGAGACCAAGCCGATCGGCGTGGACGGCGTCACGAATCCGCTGCGCGCCGCCGCCGGCGCCGCGCCGGAGACGCCGGAGCAGACCCGGCGGCGGGCGCCCGTGATGCTGCGCACCCTCGGGCGCATCGTGTCGCTGCGCGATTACGAGGACTTCTGCACGGCCTACCCCGGCGTCGCGCAGGCGCGCGTCGCGCGGCTCGCGACCGACCGTGGCACGGTCGTGCACGTGACCGTCGCGACCGACGACGGCAGCCTCCTGCAGCAGGGCGACGAGCTGCACGCCGCGCTGCTCGCGAGCGTCGCCGCCGCGCGCTCCGACACCGGGCCGCTGGCCATCGACTCCTGCCGCCGCGTGCCCTTCGACGTCGCGGCCGTGGTCCGCTTCGACGACCGGCGCCGGGCGTCCGACGTGGAGCGCGCCGTGCGCGACGCGCTGCTGGCCGCCTGCGGCCATGACCGCGCAACGTTCGGCGCCCGGCTGACGGCGTCGGATCTGGTGCGGCGGATCGGCGACGTGCCGGGCGTGGTGTCGGTGATGCTGGAACGCTTCCACCGCGCCGCCGCGGCGCCCTCGACCGAGGCGTACCTGCACGCCGCGCCCGCGCGCTGGGACGCGTCGTCGAGGACGTTCATCGGCGCCGAGCTGCTCGAGCTTCGCCGGCCCGGCGGGCTGGCCCTGGACATGGTGCCCGCACGGTGAGCGACGGCGCGCAGGACGCGTCGCGGGCGCGCCGCGTCGAGGAGCGGCTGTACGAGCTGCTGCCCGCGTTCGTCCGCTACCGGGATCAGAGCGATCCCGCGGACTCTCCGCTGCGCGCGCTGATGGCGGTGCTCGAGCGCCAGTTCGCGGCGCTCGAACGTGACATCGACGGGCTCTACGACGACTGGTTCGTCGAGACCTGTCAGCACTGGATCGCGCCCTACCTCGGGGACCTGGTCGGCGTGCGCGGACTGGACAGCCCCGACGCGTGGGTCGCCGGCCAGCGCACGCGGATCGCGAACGCGCTGGCCTACCGGCGGCTGAAGGGGACCGTGCCCGTGCTCGAGCGGGTCGCGCGCGACGTGACCGGCTGGCCCTGCGTCGCGTCGCCGTTCTTCGCGAAGCTGGCGCGCTGCCAGTCGCTTGAGGCCGTGCGCGCGGGCAGGGGCGCGACGGTGGACGTGCGCGACCGGTCGGCGCTCGCGCGCATGGGCGGGCCGTTCGATCCGCTCGCGCGGCGCCCGCGGATCGGCGGCGCGCCCGGCCTCGCGCCGCTGGACGGCCCGGGAGCGGGATACGACCTGGCCGGCGTCGGGCTGTATTTCTGGCGCCTGCAGAGCTATCCGGCGCGTGGCCGCTCGGCGCGAAGGGTCGCCCCCGGCTGCTACACCTTCAACCCGCTGGGCATCGACCAGCCGCTGTTCAACGCGTGGCGCAGCGGCGGCGAGCTCACCGAGGCCACCGCCGAGAAGGACGTGCCGGGACCGATCACGCGCGCGGTGCTGGCCGAGGAGCTCGACTGCCGGCGCCGCGGCGCGGCCTGCGCGACGGCGTTCCTCGGTGCGTCGCCGGCGCTGGAGATCGTCGATCCGCGCACCGGCGCGCCGGTGCCGTGGCGGTCCATCCGTGTCGCCGACCTCGGCGAGTGGCGCCGTCCCGACGCCGCGGTGCCGCGGCCGTCCGCGCCGGGCGAGCGCGTCGTCGTCGCGCTCGATCCGGAGCGCGGACGGCTGGCCTTCGCGACCGATTTCCCCGCGGTGGCCGAGGTCGAGGTCAGCTACCACTACGCGCTGCAGGGCGACGTCGGGGGCGGTCCCTACGACCGCGCGGCGACCGTCCCGGGCGACGCGCACGCGGGCCCGGCGAGCGCCGCGGCGCCGCGCGCCGCGCCGGCCGACGGCGAGGCGCGCTTCCGCTCGCTGCAGGGCGCGCTGCAGGCCCGTCCCGCGGACGCGGGCGAGGCCGTCATCGAGCTCGTCGACAGCGCGACCTACGGCGGCCTGCGCGGCTTCGATCTCGAGATCGATCTGCGCGCGGGCGCGTCGCTGACGATCGGCGCCGCGGCGGGAGAATCGCCGTGCATCATCGGCAACCTGCGGATCGTGGTCGGCCCCGGCGCCGGCCACGCGCGGCTCACGCTGGACGGCGTGACCGTCGGCGGCAAGGTCGTGTTCGCGGCCGCCGCCGGCGAGGGCGCCGGCCCTGCGCGCCGCTGCACGCTGGACGTCCGCGACTGCACGTTGATGGCGCCGGACCGCGCGCTCGACCGGGACGGCGCCGGCGGCGGCATCGAGCTCGACGCGGACGCGGCCGGGCAGCTCGACCTGACGGTTCGCGCGCGATCGTCGATCCTGGGCCCGGTGGTGATCCGATCCGGCTGCGGGCGCCTGCAGGCGCTCGAGTGCATCGTCGACGGCGGCTCGGGGTTCGCGATCGCCGGCGCCGCCGGCGCGGCCGTCCCCGGCTGCGCGAGCGAGCTCACGCGCTGCACGATCCTCGGCCGCGTGTCGGCCGCCCGGCTGGTCGCCGAGGACAGCATCTTCGGCGATCCCGTGACGGTGGCCGCGCCCCGCGTCTCGCGGCTGCGGTACTGCTACGTCCCGCCCGGATCCGCGGCGGGCGCGCTCGAGCACTGCCAGCCGGCCGACGGCAGATCGCTGGCGCCGGTCTTCACGTCGCGGCGCCACGGTGCGCCCGGCTACGCGCAGCTGTCGCGGCGCTGTCCGCGCGAGATCAGCGCCGGCGCATCCGGCGGTTCGGAGATGGGCGTGTTCTGCGCGCTGGGGCACCCGTTCCGTGAGGCGAACCTCGCGAGCATCCTCGACGAGCACCTGCCGAGCCGGCTCGAAGCCCGCGTTTTCCATGTAACCTGAGCGATGCGAGGACGCAGGAAGGACCATGGCTGACCGACGCCGAACCGATTCCTCGGACGGACGAGCGGCGACGAGCAGCGGTCCCGGCGACTTCTCCCGCCTGACGTTCGATCCCGCAAAGCACTACAGCGCCGTGCTGATGCAGCAGGGCCGCGTCCAGCTCGACGCCGACTGGAACGAGCAGGTCGACATCATCGCGCACCGGCTGCGCACCCAGGCGCTGGACGCGATCGGATCGAGCGGCGCGCCCGCCGGCTCATCGGGCTTCGAGATCGTGCCGCGCACGGCGCTGCGCTTCGACGGCAGGAGCCAGTACCTGACCCTCGGCCACGCGCCGTGCGGGCTCTACGCCGCCGCGCCCGCGCTGATCCTGGAGCTCGACGTCAACCCGCGGCCCGGCGGCGCGGGCGGCGCGATCGCGTGCCGTTTCGACTGCGCTGCCGAAGGAGAGGCGCTTCGCTTCACGTGCCTGCTCGCGGTCGACGGCGACGGCGTGCTCGGCTTCCGCCGCGCCGCGGGCCGTGAGCTCAGGAGCGAACGTGCGATCCCGTTCGGGCGCTGGAGCCGGGTCGCGGTGAGCCACGACGGCGCGCGCTGCGAGCTGTTCGTCGACGGCCAGCCGGCGGGCTCGGTGGACGAGGGGCTCGAGCCTGCGGGCGGGCGCAGCACCGGTGCGCTGTTCCTCGTCGGCCTCACGCAGCCCGGCGGCGGTTCGACCGGGGGATTCGACGGGAGCTGTCGCGAGATCGCGCTTCGCGACGGGTCTGCCCGCGGTGCGGGCGTCCGCGATGCGGGGGAGCTGCTGGGCCACTGGCGCTTCGACCGCGGCGGCGACGACGTCGTGCTCGACCGCTCGCGGCACGCGAACCACGCGATCCTCGGCGGCGGCAAGTCGGCGGCCAGGCCCACCCTGGAGCTCGAGGACCTGCTGGTCAGCGCCGGGCGCTTCTACGTCGGCGGCCTGCTGTGCGAGAACGAGACGATGTCGTCGCTGGCGGCGCAGCCGTTCCTGCCGGGCGCGGCGCTGCCCGTGGATCGCGGCGCCGGACGCACCTATCTCTTCTACCTCGACGCCTGGGAGCGTTTCGTGTCGCCGGCGCAGGACCCGGGCCTGCGCGAGCCCGCCCTCGGCGGTGCCGACACCGCCGCGCGCACCCAGGTCGTCGCGCAGGCGCGGTGGCTGCCGATCGACGGCGAGCCCGCCGCGCCCGCGAGCGCGCTGCGCGAATGGCGCGAGCTGGTGGCGGCGCACGTGCGCGGCGGCCGGCTCCTCGCGCGGCGCCCGGCGGCGTCGCCGGGAACGCCGGGCAACCATCTGTACCGGGTCGAGGTGCACGGCGGTGACAGTTACGGCTGGCCGCGCGAGCAGAGCGCGGGGGCGCTCAGCGTCGAGATCGAGCGCGTGGACGCCGGCGCGAGGACGCTGCTCGTCGGCGCCGATGCGGGTCGCGCCGAGCCGTTGTGCGCCGGTGACTGGGTCGAGATCTGGAGCGCCGAGACCGACGCGCGATCCGAGCCCGGGCTGCTGGCCCGCGTCGAGGCCGTCGACGCGGCCGCGCGCAGCGTGACGCTGGCCGAGCCGCCGCACGCGCTGGACGGTCACCACGCGATCCGGCTTCGCCGCATCGGCGTGCTCAAGTGGTCGCGCGTGAACGGATCGGCGGCGCTGCCGATCAACCACCTCGAGCGCGGTGCCGGCACGGCGACGCTCGGCCTGCTGGGCGGCGGCGCATTGCCCGTGCGCGCGGGCGACTGGGTCGAGATCGTCGACGACGGGCTCATCCTCGCCGGCGTGGTGCCGCCGCTGGTGCGGGCGACGCACGTGGACGACGTCAGCCGTGCGGTGAGCTTCGACCCGGCGCCGGTGCGCGACGCCGGCGCGCGCCCCGAGCTGCACCCGATCCTGCGCGCGTGGGACGGCGTCGTGCCGCTCGCGGCCGATCGCTGGCTCACGCTCGAGCACGGCATCGAGATCCGGCTCGACGGCGGCGGCCACCGCGCCGGCGACTGCTGGAGCTTCGCATCGCGCGCCGACAGCGGCGCGATCGAGTGGCCCGCCGACGCGACCGGCCGGCCCGTCGCGCGCACCGCGCAGGGCGTGCAGCACCACCTCAGCCCGCTGGCCGTGCTGCGCTTCGACGAGTGGGGGTTCGAGCTGCGCGACAGCCGCCCGGTGTTCCAGCCGCTGTCTGCGGGCGCCGTCAGCAAGGCCGGCGATCGCATGCACGGGCCCCTCGAGATCCGGCCCGAGGCCGGCGCCGCGGCGGGCGGCGACGCGCCCGCGCTGGTCGTGTCCGGCGCGGCGCAGGCCGGCACGCTGCTCGGGCCCCTGGGGTCGCCGGGCGCGGTCAGCACCTTCAACCTCGCGCCCCACGCGGTGACGTCCTCGCGGATCGCCCCCGACGTCGGCACCGTGCCCCCGGGCTACGCGATCCTGGGCACGAGCGCGGCACCGCCGCCCGGGTACGAGTACACGGGCTGCGCGCTGGCGATGGCCGGCCCGGACCCGCAGTGGATCCCGCGGGTCGAGCTGCCGGTCGGCGAGGAGCCCGACGAGCTGCACAGCGTCGCGGTCGCGGGCCGGGTGTACACCTTCTCGAGCAGCGGCCGGGCATGGGTCTATGACCCGGCGTCCGGCGCCATCGAGGAAGGGCCGCTGATGCTCGAGCCGCGCGCGCGCTTCGCCGCCGGCGCGGCGCTCGGCAAGGTCTACCTCGTCGGCGGCGTCGACCGGCACGGCGCGAAGGTGGCCGCGACGCTGGAGTACGACCCGCAGGCCGAGGCGTGGTCGTGGCGCCGGCCGATGCCGACGCCGCGCTGCGACGTCGCGCTGGCCGAGGCCGGCGGTCGGCTGCACGCGCTCGGCGGGCTGCGGGACCTGCTGTTCGCCGAGGTCGTCAGCCGGCGCAACGAGGCCTATGACCCGGCGGCCGACAGCTGGGTGCGGCGTCGCCCGATGCCGACGGCGCGCTACGCGCTGGGCGCGGCCGGGGGCGACAGCGTGTTCGCGTTCGGCGGGCGTCGCCGCTGGTTCCTGCGCTGGCTCGGGCGCGCGATCTGCTCCGTGAACGAGGAGTACCAGCCCGCCGTCGACCGCTGGGCCGCGAGGCCCGGCGCGATGCCGGCGCCGCGCAGCGACGGCGGCGTGGCCGCGATCGGTGACGCGATCTTCGTCGTCGGCGGCAGCAGCCTGTTCGGCTGGACCGCCGACGCGACCCGCTTCACGCCGCGCGCGGACCGCTGGGAGCCGGGCAAGCCGCTGCCGCTGCCGTCGGTGTCGCCGGGCGTGGCCGCTGTCGACGGGCGGCTCATCGTGCACTCGGCGCAGCCCGGCCGCGGCGTGCTCGAGGTCCACGAGTGCCAGATCGCGTGGAACTTCCACGTGCACCGCAAGACCGCCGGGCCCGGCGGCGACCTCGAGCCACGCATCGAGGCGCCGGCGCTGCGCCCGGTGCCCGCCGAGGAGGCGTAGCCGTGGGCAGCCCGGCGGCCCGCGTCGGCGACCAGGTCCTGCAGGACGCGCCGCACTGCCACGCGCCGATCCACCCGCCGGCGCCGGTGCCGACGCCGGTGCCGCACCCGGCGGTGCCGCTGGCCATCATCAAGGGCGCGCCGAACGTGCTGATCGGCGGCCAGCCCGCCGCCCGCGTCTCCGACACCACGGCGCCGTGCTCGATGCCCGGCTGCGTGCCCGGCGGCCCGGGCGTGGTCTCCAAGGGCTCCGCGACGGTGATGATCGGCGGGCTGCCGGCGGCGCGCGTGAACGACATGACGGCGCACGCGAGCTGCGTCGCGCCGATCCCGAGCCCCGTGGGCAAGATCCTGCCTCCGGGTTGCCCGACCGTGCTGATCGGGGGCTGAGGGCGCCCGGGGCCGCGACGCGGGTGCGCCCATCCTGCCTGCAGAGCCTGGCGCCGGTGTGCCCGGTGTGCCGCGGCGCCGGCGACGGGCGCCGTGTCGAGCTCGCGTGGTCGCGCGAGGAGGACGCGGGCCACGTCATCCAGGGGATACTGCGCTGCACCGGGGCGGACTGCCTGAGCGAGTACCCGATCGTCGACGGCATCCCGCTGCTCGTGCGCAACCTCCGCGAGCACGTCGCGCGCGACATCGGCCACATCCAGGCGCGTGACGATCTGTGCGCCGAGATCGAGAGCGTGCTCGGTGACTGCTGCGGCCCGGGCTCGCCGTTCGACACCACGCGCCAGCAGCTGAGCGGATACGCGTGGGACCACTGGGCCGACCTCGACCCGGAGGAATCCGCGGCCGACCCGGCGTGGGCCCCGGGCGGCGCGGTGCGGCTGCTCGACGAGGCGCTCGCGCGCGCCGGACCGCTGCCCGACGGCCCGCTGCTCGACGCGGGCTGTGCGACCGGTCGCGTGGCCTTCTCCCTCGCCGCGCGCTTCGACGGCCCGGTGCTGGGCGTCGACCTCAACGTCGCGATGCTGCGCGTCGCCGGCGGGGCGCTGCGCGACGCACGGGTGCGCTACCCGCGCCGGCGGGTCGGCCTGGTCTACGACCGGCGGGAGTTCCCGGTCGCGCTGCCGGGCGCGGAGCGGGTCGACTTCTGGGCCTGCGACGCCGCCGACCTGCCGTTTCGCGACGCGACCTTCGCCGCGATCGCGGGGCTCAACCTGCTCGACTCGGTGCACTCGCCCGCCGACGTGCTCGCGAGCGTCGCGCGCTGCCTGATGCCGGGCGGCAAGGCGCTGCTGGCGTGCCCGTACGACTGGTCGCCGGGCGCGACCGCCGTCGAGGCGTGGGTCGGCGGTCACTCGCAGCGCGGCGAGCACCGCGGGGCGGCCGAGCCGGTGCTGCGGGCGCTGCTCACCGCGGGCGCGCACCCGGCGTCGATCGGCGGCCTGCGCATCGTCGCCGAGGCGCCGGCGGTGCCGTGGCGCGTGCGGCTGCACGAGCGCGCCGCGGTCGACTACCGCACGCACCTGCTGGTGGTGGAGAAGGTGGGCGGCGGCGCGCCGTCGCGGCGCGTGTAGCGCAATCGCGCACGCTTCTTTAGGCTTGCCTGACGACGGAGGTGCGAATGGCCGACAGGACTTCGACGCGGCGTCCCGCGCGCGGGACGGCCGCGCAGGCGCCGGACAGCCGCGCGGCGGCGCGCGGATTCGCGCCGGCGCCGCTGGCCGCGCCCCCCGGCGGCGCGCCCGGCGTGTCGCCGGCGACGCACGACTTCGGCCGGCTTCCGGTCCTGGACCCGGCCGGCGCTCCCGTCCAGGGCGTGCTGCAGGCCCGGGAGGCCGCCGGCGGCGCGCCGGGCAGGAACCGCACCGGCCTGCCCGACCGCCTGAAATCCGGCCTCGAGAACCTGTCGGGGATGGACCTGTCCGGCGTGCGCGTGCACCGCAACTCGAGCGCGCCGCAGCGGGTGCAGGCGCTCGCGTACACGCAGGGCAGCGACATCCACGTCGCGCCCGGCCAGGACCGCCACCTCGCGCATGAGGGCTGGCACGCGGTGCAGCAGATGGAGGGGCGCGTGCGGCCGACGACCCGTGCCAACGGGGTCGCGATCAACGACGACGCGGGCCTCGAGCGGGAGGCCGACGAGATGGGCAGGAAGGCGCTGCAGGGCAAGTCCGGCTGAGCGTGCGCTGACCGCGCACGGCCGGCGCGTGCCCGCGCCGCCGCGCGCGGCGCGACCGGCCCCGCGCTCAGCCCGGTGCGGCTCGCGCCGCCGGCGCCCGGTCGCCGCCCGCGGCACGCGCGGCGCGCTCGGGCTGCGTCGCGCCCGGCGCGGCGCGGGTCGCGCGCTCGGGCGGCGCCGCGAACGCGGGGAAGTCGGGCAGCTCGACGGCCTTCCCGCCGTCGGGGTCGAGCAGCACGATGCGCAGGTACAGGCGCGCCATGCGCTCCTCCGACGGCTCCGCGTCGGTGGCCGTGAGCACGCTCAGGCGCAGCGTCTCGGGCTGCAGGTCCCGCAGCGCCGGGAAATCCGACGTCGGAGGGCGGTGGTCCACGAGCAGCCGGATCAGGGACCACGGGTCCGGGTAGTCGAAGCGCAGCGACTTGCCGTGGACGTGCGCCCGCTCCGCCGGCGCCGCCGCCACCGGTGAGTAGGCCGAGCCGCTCGCCCAGTCCACGCCGAGGCTCACCGGCATGCCGTACACCCAGCGTGCGGCGGGCGTCCTCTCCTTGTCCTCGCCGGGGTCTGCCGTGGAGCCGGACGACAGCAGGTCGACGCGCTGCCCGCCGATGTCCAGGCGCCAGCGGATGACCTGGTCGGCCCCCTCCTCGACGTGGCGCAGCACGCGGAAGCGGACGTCGAGATCGAAGACCGGGCGGTCGCCGGTCGCGTCGGGCGACAGGAAGCGGGCGAAGAACCCGCGCACCGCGTCCATCCGTTCCATGAACGCGAGCGCCTCGTCGCGCCGATCCCCGAAGCGCTCGCTCGGGTCCGGCACGCGCCGGATCAGGGTCAGCGCCTGCTCGAAGTCCGCGTCGAAGAAGTCGCGGATCGCGGCCGGCGACGCCGCCGCGGCCATCGCGGCCGGCGCGAACGGGAAGCTTCCGGCGAGGTCGCGGTTGAAGCGCCGGGCGATCGCGACGTAGCGCGCGTAACCCTGCTCGTCGGCGAGCGCGCGGCAGCGATCGATTAGCTGCGTGCTCAGCGACTCGCGCCGGGCGCGGAAGAAGCCGCCGCCGGACCCGGGCGTCGCGTCCGGCGAGGCCGGGTCGAAGCAGGTCGCGAGCACGACCTCGCCGAGGCGGGTCGCGATCAGGGACTCCAGCGCGGCGACGGCATTGCCGGCGACCTTGTTGGCATGGTCCGCGAGGTCCGCGGAGATGCGTTGCCAGCGCGTGACGTCGGGCGCCGCCGCGCCGATCGGCGCGGCGCCTTCCTTCGCGAGCAGCGTGAGCACCGGCGTCGCGTAGCTGTTCGCGAGGTGGGCGACGATCTCGCGCTGGCGATCCAGGTAGTCGGCGAGCTGATCCGCGCCGGCCACCCCGAACGCGCGCTGCGCGGGCGGCTGCTCGCCGTCCCACCACGCGAAGCCGGGCTCCACGCTGCGGTAGGGCGCGTAGTGCGAGAGCAGCGAGCTGACGCGCGAGAGGATCGCGAGCCGCTGCCGGTGAAGCACGCGCGCGAGCTTCGCCTCGTCGTCCTCGAGGCCCAGGCGCCGCAGCGCGTCGCGCACCCGGTCTAGCGTCCCGGCGAGCGCGGACAGGTTCTGCACCTGGCCGGCCACGATCTCCTCGAGGATGCCGGGGGCGTACACGTCGGGCAGCGGCGAGAAGGACTGCGCCTCGGCGATCAGGGAGCGCAGGCGCAGCGCGAGGCCGTCGCGCGTGACGCGTCCTTCGCTGTCGCGCAGCGGCGCGGGCAGCTCGGTGAGCTCCGCCCGCTCGAGCAGCGCGTCGACGTCGCCGGGAAAGTCCTGCCACGCGCCGAAGATGTCGACGGCCTCGGCGAGCGGGGCCGCGTTCCAGGTCAGGACGGTGCTTGCCGGCCAGTCCTCGCGAAGGATCGCCGCGGGCCGGTCCTCGCGCATGAACGGCTGCTGCAGCACCAGGCGCAGCGTCTGCAGCGTCTCCTCGGCCTCGGGCGTCAGCCGCGCCCGGCCCTCCGTGACGACGATCGGGGATCCGAGCCGGCCGGCGTCGAGGGCGTCGATCCGCGCGCGCAGGCCCGCGAAGCCGTCGAGCACCCGCGCCTTGATCTCGCGTGCGATCGCCGGTCCCAGGAAGCTCGATTCGTGAATGCGCCGCAGCGCCTCGTCGAAGCCGGGGCCGAGGTCCAGCCGGTCGGCGAACATCCACTGCACCTGGGGACGCTCGAGGTCCCGCGCGGCGCTGCTCAGGCGGTGGTACAGACGGCGATACGCCTCTGCGTCGGCCGGGGCTCGCAGCGGCCAGTGCCCGTCGAGGTCGGCGCTCGCCGCGGCGAGCGCCGCGACGACGGGGTTGGACTCGAACAGCGCGGTGTCCAGGCGCTGCACCAGCGCCAGCACGTGATCGCGGATGCGCGCGTCGAAGTCGTGCTGCCGGTAGTCGAACGGCGTCGTCGCGCTCGCCTGCAGCACGCGCGCGTACGTGTCCGCCGCCGCGGCGCGCGGGCGAAGGGTGCGTCCCAGCAGCTCGTTGGCGAGGGCGTTGAACTCGGCCAGCACCTGCGCGGGCGGGATCGCGCCGCGCGACGCGACGCGCTGGTAGCGCGCGATCAGGGCTTCCAGGTCGGACAGGTCGCGCGTGTACCGCTCGAGTGCGCGTAACGCCGGATCGCTGCGCGCGTCGGCGACGCTCGCGTCGCGCGGCGCCGCCGGCGGCAGCGTGCGCGACGCGAGCGCGTCGGTGCGCGTGGCGAGCACCGCGCGCATCGCCGGAAAGACCACGCGATCGAAGCCGGCGCGCACGGACTGCTCCACCCGCGCGGGCAGCGGGCTGAGCCAGGAGCTCGGCAGCAGCGCGGTGCGCAGGCGAAAGCCCTGCACCCCGGACGCCGTGTCGAGCAGCTCCCTCGCGGTCGGCTCCAGGGACGCCGCGCGCCCGGCGAGCCCGCTGTCGTTCGCCGCGTCGGCGCGGGCAATGGCGCCCGCGATGCGCTCCATCGCCGGCGCGAGCTGTGAGACGCGGGCCTCCACCGGTGCCGGCGCCCGCCACAGCTGTGCGCCCACCCACGCGAGCGCGGCCAGCGTCACCGCGGCCAGCGCGGTGCGGCGGCGGCCCGCGCGCGCCATCCTGCGAGCCGTCGGCTGCGCGAGGCCGGCTTCCGCGAAGACCTTGCGCTCCAGCAGATCGCCGACGAAGACGGCCTCGGTCGCGCCGTTGCGCGGCGGCGGGCCGGCCGCGGCGTGCGGGTCCGCGGCGGCCGCGGCCGCGCCGCAGAAGTACAGGCCGCGGAACACCGGCGGCTCGTCGCCGGGCCACGCGCCGAACAGCTGCACCGCGAACACCTGCAACGGCTCGCGGAGCTCCATCAGGCGGCTGGGGAACGCGACCGCGTGCTCGTCGCCGGGGCCCGCGCCGGCGACCCGCGCGAGGTGCCGCAGCTGGAAGGCCTCCAGCTCTTCGTGCACGGAGTCCAGCGCGCGTCCCACCCACGCGGGCGAGAACGCGCTGGCCGCCGGTGCGGGATTGGACCAGCCGAGCATCGTCTGTCGTTGCGAGGCCGCGACCGCGCCCGCGAGCGCGGCGAAGCCCGGGATGTGCTCGCAGTGGGTGACGAGCACGTACACCGGAAACTGCATGCCCAGCGTGCGCTGCGCCTGCGCGAGCCGGTCCTGGATCGCGAAGCCTTCGCGCGCGGCTTCCGCGAGACGCCGTGCCATCGGCATGCCGGCGCCGGTGAGGGCGCTCGCGGGAACCGTGACCACGGCGCCGTCGACCGGGCGGGCGCTGCGCGCCCGGCGCAGCTGCTCCAGCACGTCGTGCCAGCCGCCTTCGCCGGACGCGCGATCGGCGCCCACCACGTCCAGCACCAGGCCCTCGCTCAGCGCCCACCACTCGACGCCCGGCGCCTGCGCGCTCGCCGTCCGGCGGGGCTGGCCGTACGGCAGCGCGAGGCCCGCGTGCTCGAGCAGCGGCCGGTCGCCGGGGACGTCCCGGCCGAGGCGCAGGATTCGCGGGTGCGCGTAGCTCGCGGCCCGGCCCGGCCCGGCGAGACGCAGCGCGCGTCGGCCGGACACGAAGTCGCGGCGCAGCTCCAGAGACGACGGGTGTCCGGTGAGGTCCAGCGTGGCCGGCGGCGGACCGGGCGTCGTCGTGCCCGCACGCGCCTGCGCCCGCGCGCGCGCCCTCAGCGCGAGGCGGTAGAGCAGCAGCCCCACGAGCGCGGCCGCGACGCCCAGCAGCGCGAGCGCGGCGGGCAGGTTGCGTGCGGCGGTGACCAGCAGCTCGATCATCGGCGCGCGCTCACCGCGGCCCCAGGATGCGGCCGGTCGTGTGGTCCAGTGTCCGGGTCGCGTCGCTCCACAGCACCTGGGACACCACCCACACGAGCAGCACGGAGCCGGCGGCGGCGAGCGCCCACGCGCGAAGTGCCGGTATGCGTCGGCGGCCCGGTGCGGTGCTCGTGTGTCCGTAGGCCTGGGGCGTGAGCTCGTGCAGCCGCGCCGCGGCGTCAGGGTCCCCCGGCACCGCGAACTCCAGCAGGCGCTGCGTGTACCCGCCCATCGCGAGCTCGTCGTCCGCCGTGTCCTCGCGCAGGCCCAGGCACAGCGCGAGCAGGTACAGGCGCGCCGTCTCGCGACGCCCCGGGTCGCGCGTGCGCAGCAGCTCGTCGATCCGTTGCAGGATGCCGTCGCGGCCTTCCTCGTGGTCCGTGAGCTGCACCTCCAGGCTTGCGTCCCGCCACGCCCGGGCCGGCTCCCAGTCCAGCCTGCAGAACAGGTGGTCGGCGAAGACCGCCATCAGGGTCTGCTCCTCGCGCACCGCGTCCGGGTCCGCGCCCGGCTGGCCGAGCGCGTCCTGGCGCAGATCGCGGATCAGAGCGAGCAGCGGTGCCTGGACGCTTTCGAGGCCGATGGCCGGCGGACGTGGCGCCGCGGCGCCGGCGGGCGGCCGGGCCGTGCCGACGACGCGCCGGCGCTGCGCCTGCACCTCGGCGTAGAAGCGGCGGAACCGGTCTCCCGCGGGGATCGCTGCAGTGGTGCTCATCGGGCCTCGTCCGATTCCCTCGATTCCGCGCTCAGCGTCTTCGCGGCTCGATGGTGAAGCCGTCCTCCCCCAGCGTGAGCAGGAGGTCGCGGTGCATGTCGACGGCCGCCCGGTGCGCGCCGGGCGTGTAGTACAGCGCGAACATCACGGCGCCCTCGGTCGCGAGGCGGTAACGCACCGACTGCTCCGCGACCGCCTCGCCGGGCACCCACTCCCAGGAGTGCAGCGCGAGGTCTCGCGGATGGTCTCTGCGGTACTGGTCGCGCTGCGCGAACCAGGTCGCGGCGTCGAGCTTCTTCAGCTCCGCGAGCAGCGCCTCGTCGTCGACCACGACCAGGTCGACGGCCACCGGAAAGCCGTTGTTCAGCCGCTGCGCGACCTGCACGTCGAAGCGCAGATCGAGCGAGAACGCGCGCGACAGCGGCAGACGCGCGATGTAGCCGCACGCGCTCAGGGTGAGGATGCACGCGAGCGCCGCTGCCAGGACGATGAGCGCGCGGGGACCGCGCGGCCGGTCGGGGAGGTCGCTCAACGGGCCTGCGGAAATCGCCATCGGCGCACGCCGTTCCTCGTTCTCGTGGGGCCGATCCCCGGTCTGCGGCGCCGCGGCGGCAGCGCGGCGCGGGCCCGCGCCCGGCCGCTCCCCCCGCGTGCCCCGACGCCGGATCAGTTCCTAAAGTTTCTTGACAGATGGCATATGTAACTATATGACATATAAAGATTATGGCAAGAGAAGTCTCGGGGCCGTCCGGCGGGTGCCGAAGCGGGCTGCGCAGCGACAATGTACGCCTTCCTGTTCGACAAGCGGTCGCTGAGCCTCTTCCTGTGGGGCCTGGCCTTCATCGGGGCCGTGCTGTTCCTCGCAGGAACACTGTTCGGCGTGCACATCGAGCTGCCGCCGTCGCCGCCCGGCACCCGGGCGCCGCTCGCGTTCGAGCCCCTGTCGTCGTCCGCCGTGCCCGTCGACGTTCGCGCGGCCCCCGCGCCGGCCGCGGAGCCCGCGGGCGTCCCGGCTGAGCCGCCGTCCGGCCGCGAGCCCGCACGCGCCGGCAGCGCGGAGCAGGCCGCGCCGCGGGTGTCCGTCCCCGTCGCCGACCCGCCCGCGACGGCGCCGGCAGGCCGCGATCGCGGGATCGCGCTGAGCCTCGCGACCGAGATCGCGCCGGGCCCGGCGATCGACATCGCGCCGCGGGCGGCCGACATCGCGCCGCAAGCGGCCGACGGCAGCGACGCAACGGCTGCAGGCACGGACATCGGCACGAGCGCCGGCGCGGCCGTGCCGGCCCCGGCGGCCCCGGCCGGGTACGTCGTGCAGGTGGGCGCGTTCAGCTCGCAGAAGAACGCGGCCGCGATGGCCCGGGCAATGCGCGGCAAGGGCTACGACGTGTCCATCGATGCCGTCTTCGTCGATGGACAGGCGCTGCAGGCGGTGCGCCTCGGGCCTTACGCGGATGCCGGGTCCGCGCGAGCGGCGGCCGACGCGTTGCGCCGTGACGACGGCATCCGCGCGCTGGTGCGCAAGGCCGGCACCCCGCGCTGACCCGGCGCACGCCGCAGGGCCGCGGACCGGAACGGGACGGGCGACCGGCCGTGCCCGGCCGCTCGCGGCGCGCGACAGACTCACGAGCTCAGCGCGTCGCGCCGAGCCCGACGAAGGTGCCGCCGTTGCGCTCGGCGAGGACGCGCATCAGCGCAGCGAAGCGGATCCCGGTGGCCGGCGCGGCGCCGGCGACGAACTGCGTCGGGAAGCCCACGCCGTGGATGCGTACCCGGCGCTCGCCGCGGGCGTCGCCGCCGTTCAGCCGGTCCACCTCCTGCACCACCGCCTCCAGCGACGCGCCGGAGAACTCGTCGCCGAACACGTACAGGCTGATGCGCCGGTCCGGGGCGTGGAAGCGCCGGATGGCCTCCGTGATCCCCTCCACCGGGCTCGAGTTGCTGAACGGCGCCCACGTGCGCAGGCGCTTGAGGATCGCGCCGCGGCGCGCGGGCGTGTCGGGGATCCAGCGCCCGGCGTACTGCGAGAACATGTACGCCCCCATGTCGTTCATGACCTGTATGCCCTTCACCCGCGGGTAGATGGCGAGGGTCTCGGAGACCTTCTCGAGCACCAGCGGCCACGCGCCGGCCTGCATGCTGCCGGAGGTGTCGATGATGAACACGATGTACTCGCTGTCCACCGGCACGCCGCCGATCGGCGCGTCGGCGCGAGTGCGCCGCTGCCCGAGCGCGCTCAGGCGGCGCATCTCCTCGCTCAGCGTCTGTCGCGCGTCGGCGAGCCGCCCCTCGATGATCGCCTGCGCCTCGAGATCCCGGCCCG
>CBDUCN010000016.1:0-30772 GCA_965365655.1 uncultured Gammaproteobacteria bacterium
GGCTCATGCTCGGGGGGCCTCCGCGGCTCGGGTGGTGACGACCGGGCGCGTGGCCCGATGACACGATCCTGCGCCATCGGCGCGCCGGCATCCACGGCCGTGCCGCGGGGCGGGCGCTACTCCGTGCGCGGCCCGGTCCCGCCACCCGCCGCGGCGCCGACGGCGCGGGCGAACGCGCGCATGTGGAAGCGCACCTGCTCGGCACCGTAGCGGTGCGCGTGGCCCACCGGGCACGCATCGCGGGCGCGGCACCCCCGTTCCACGCAGGCCTCGCCGTCGCGGCCGCTCAGATGGGCCGCACAGGCAGCGACGTCGAACCCCGCGGCGCCGAACGCGTCCACCGGGCACGCCGTCAGGCAGGGCCGCGCGCTGCAGTCCAGGCACGGACCGTCACCGGCCGCGGGACGCGGCAGCCCGTGCAGCGGAGCCGCGAATGCAAGCGCACCGCGGTACGCGTGCCACAGGCCCACGCGGGAATGGATCAGCAGCCCCAGCGGCGACGGGTGGACGGGACCCGCACGCCGCGCCCAGCGCTGGAACGGAAGCCAGGGCGGCCCGCGGTGCGGATACAGCGGCCGCGCGCCGAGGTCGCGCGCGACCGCGTCCAGCACGCGCTCCGTGAAGCGGTCCAGCGCGTCGCCGCCCTGCTCCCATTCCGGCGCCGCGCGGAACGCCGCGAAACCGTCGCGCCCGGCGGCGCCGACCAGCACCAGCGACGCGGCCGGCACTCCGGCGACGGCCGGCACCGCGTCCGACGGATCGCAGCGGAACGCGCCGCGCACCGCGAAGCCCGCATCCTCGCAGGCGCGGCGCACGCGCGCGAAGCGGAGGTCGGTCATGGCGGACGGCTGCGCTGGGACAGGCGAAGAGTATACTGGCCGACCACTCGAATTCGCGCCCGTGCGAGGCGCGCCAAGGAACCGAAGTGATGATCGCAAGAGCATCGTGCCTCGCGCTGTGCCTGCTCGCAGCCACCGGCGCCGCGCGGGCCGCCGACGCGGACGGCTCCTTCGCCGTCAAGGGCGTCGGCCTTACCAAGTGCAGCGACTTCGTGAAGGCCGCGAGGGAGAAGAACGCCGAGCAGATCGCGCAGTACGTGTCCTGGCTGGGCGGCTTCCTGACCGCCAGCAACCAGCACATGACCGAGACCTTCGACCTCACCCCGTGGCAGAACGTGCGCACCCTGAGCGGACTCCTCGCGAGCTACTGCGACCAGAACGCCGATCTGCGCTTCGTCGCGGCCGCGGCCCGCCTGACGAACGCGCTGCGGGCCGATCGCCTCGTGACGCCGTCCGAGCTGCTGCCGATCGAGTACGAGGGAAAGACCCACTACATGTACAAGGAGGGCATGCGCCGCGCGCAGGCCCGGCTCGCGGAGCTCGGGCTGTACACCGGCAGCCTCGACGGCGCCTACGGCGACGGCACCCGCGCGGCGCTGGAGACATTCCAGAAGGAGAACAACCTGCCGGTCAACGGCATGCCCGACCAGCGCACGCTGCTGATCCTGTTCCGCACCAAGAAAGAGGGGTGAACGCGGCCCTTCCGGCCCCGTTGCCGGTGGTTACCGGGGGCGGCGCCCAGGCGCCGCTGTCGGCGACCGCGCGCCGGCTCGAGACGCGGCTTCGCAACCAGGCCGGCCGCGCGATCGCGGACTACTCCATGATCCGCGACGGCGACCGCATCATGGTGTGCGTGTCCGGCGGCAAGGACTCCTACACCCTGCTCTCGCTGCTGCTCGCGCTGCAGCGCTGCGCGCCGGTGCGCTTCGAGCTCACCGCCGTGACGCTGGACCAGAAGCAGCCGGGCTACCCGGCGCACGTGCTGCCCGGCTACCTCTCCTCGCTGGGGATTCCGTGGCACGTGATCGAGCAGGACACCTACTCGGTCGTCAGGCGCGTGGTGCCGGAGGGGCGCACGACCTGCGGCCTGTGCTCGCGGCTTCGCCGCGGCGCGCTGTACCGCTACGCGGCAGAGCACGGCATGACGAAGATCGCGCTGGGCCACCACCGCGACGACATCGTGGAAACCTTCTTCCTGAACCTGTTCCACGGCGGGCGGATCAAGGCGATGCCGCCGAAGCTGCTCAGCGAGGATCGCCAACACGTGGTGATCCGCCCGCTCGCGTACTGCCGCGAGCGCGACATCGCCCGCTACGCGCGGGCACGCGCGTTCCCGATCATCCCGTGCAACCTGTGCGGCTCCCAGGAGAACCTGCAGCGCAAGGCCGTCAAGGAGATGATCGCCGCTTGGGAGCGCGAGAGCCCTGGACGCAGCGACGTGATGTTCCGCGCGCTTCAGCACGTGAGCCCGTCGCAGCTCGCGGACCGGGCACTGTTCGATTTCGACGGCCTGGACGCGCTGCGCGGCTCTTCGCCGGTCCGCTGACGTCCGCGGCAGCTCTCCGCGACGGCGTTCCTGCAGGAAGCCTGCCGCGTCCCGGGCTACTCGTACGAGCGCACGTCGTCGATCACCTTGCCGTCGTTGGGCAGCGAGCCGGGCGCGACGAACTCGATCTCGCCGCGCAGCTTCGTGATGTCGCGCAACGAGCCTTCCAGCGCAGCACGCAGGCCGTCGTCGGGCGCCGCCTCGCAGTGCAGCGTCATCGCGTCGCGCTGGTCGGGGTTGGACACCACCAGCCGCGCGCGGGCCACCTCCGCGTGGCGGCGCACCACCTCGGCCACCATGCTCGGGTGCACGAACATGCCGCGCACCTTGGTGGTCTGGTCGGCGCGGCCGAGCCAGCCCTTGATGCGCATCGCGGTGCGTCCGCACGGGCTCGTGCCCGGCAGCACCGCCGAGAGGTCACCGGTCGCGAAGCGGATCAGCGGGTAGTCGGGGTTCAGCGTGGTGACCACCACCTCCCCCACCTCGCCGTCCGGGACCGGCTCGCCGGTGCCCGGGCGCACGATCTCGATGATCACGTGCTCGTCCGCGATCATGCCCTCCATCGCCTCGGACTCGTAGGCGACCAGCCCCAGATCGGCGATCGCGTAGCACTGCAGCGCCCGGATCCCCGCGTCCGCGAAGCCCTGGCGCAGCGACGGCGCGAGGGCCTCTCCGGACACCAGGGCGCGGCGCAGGCTGCTCACGTCGGCGCCCGTCTCGGCGGCCTTGTCGATCAGGATGCGCAGGAACGACGGCGTCCCTGCATAGCCGACCGGGCGCAGCTGCGCGAGCGCGCCCACCTGCAGCTCGGTCTGGCCGACGCCGGCGGGAAACACCGGGCATCCGAGCGCGTGCGCGCCCGTCTCGATCATCGACCCGGCTGGCGAGAAGTGATACGAGAAGGTGTTGTGCACCAGGTCGCCGCGACGGAACCCTGCTGCGTACAGCGCACGTGCGACGCGCCAGAAGTCCTCGCGGCGGGCCTCCGGCTCGAACAGCGGACCCGGCGACGCGAACACCCGCGCGAGATCCGAAAGCGGGGTCGCGGCGAGCCCGCCGAACGGCGGCGCGCCGGCCTGCAGCCCCGGCAGCTCCGACTTGCGCGTGAGCGGGAGCGCCGCGAGCGCGTCGCGCGAGACGACGTCGCCCGGTGTCACGTCCTTCAGCCACGCCGCGAAGTGCGGCGCGTTCTCGCGCGCGTTCGCGAGCTGCCGTGCGAGGGCCTGGAAGAGATCCTGCTCGCGCTGCTCCGGCGCGCGCGTCTCCAGGGAATCGTAGAAACGATCGCTCATCTGCACCGTCCATGGGTCGCCGCCGGCCGATGGTAGTCAACCCGGGGCCGCTTCACCATCGGGCGCGCAGCGCTCGGCTGTAGCCGCCGGCGTCCGCGAGCCGGCTCGCCGCGGCGGCCGCCGGACCGGGCGGCGCTGCGCGAACGCCTCACAGCCAGCGTTTGCGCCGACGGTAGTGCTTGACGTCGCGGAAGCTGCGGCGGTTCTCGCCGCTGACCCCGAGGTAGAACTCCTTCACGTCGGCGTTCTCCGCGAGCGCCTTCGCCGCGCCGTCGAGCACCACGCGCCCGGTCTCCAGGATGTAGCCGTAGGTCGCGTAGCGAAGCGCCACGTTGGTGTTCTGCTCGGCGAGCAGGAACGTCACGCCCTCCTGCTCGTTGAGCGCCTTCACGATCTCGAAGATCTCCTCCACGAGCTGCGGAGCGAGGCCCATGGACGGCTCGTCGAGCAGGATGAGGCGGGGCTTCGCCATCAGCGCGCGCCCGATGGCGCACATCTGCTGCTCGCCGCCCGAGGTGTAGCCGGCCTGGGAGCTGCGCCTCTCGCGCAGCCTCGGAAAATACCCGTACACCTTGTCCAGCGACTCCTGCACCGCGGCACGCCCGTCCTTGCGGGTGTAGCTCCCTGTGAGCAGGTTCTCCTCGATGGTCAGGTGCTCGAAGCAGTGCCGGCCCTCCATCACCTGCACGACCCCGCGCTTGACCAGGTCGTTGGGCCCGAGCCGGTCCACCCGCTCCCCGCGGAAGTGGATGGTTCCCTTGGTGACCTCGCCGCGCTCGGACTTGAGCAGGTTGGACACCGCCTTCAGCGTCGTGGTCTTGCCGGCGCCGTTGGCCCCGAGGAGGGCGACCACGCCCCCCTCGGGGACATCCAGCGAAACCCCCTTGAGCACCAGGATCACGTGGTTGTAGATGACCTCCACGTTGTTGATGGAGAGCAGGGCCTGCCCCGCCTGCTGCGCTGCGGCTGCCATCTCGTCGACGCCTCCCGGTGCCCTCGCCCGCCCGTCAGGAGCAGGTGCGCGGGGTGATGTTGTTCTCCTTCGCGTATTCGGCCGCGGCCTTCTCGATCTGCGGCCGGACCACCTCGCTCATCGGCTCGATCCAGTCGCTGACGAAGCTCCACTTCTGGCCGTCCCACTGCTGGATGATCACCGGACCGCTGCTCTCGTGATCCTCGCAGGTGATCTGCAGCGGCTTGACGAAGCCGTCCATGCCGAGCTCGGTGAGCCGCGCCGCGGTGATGTTCAGGCTCTCCATGCCGTCGCGCACCTGCTTGCCGGTGAGCGACTTGTTGCCGTGCTTGGCCTGCGCCGCGCGGATGGCCTCCACCATGTACATCGCGTTCACGACACCGCGGTTGTACAGCACCTGGCCGAAGCTGTTCTGCCACGCCGCCTTGTGGTCGCCGCCGTACACGTGCTTCACGATCTCCTCGTGCACCGGCCACCCGGCGCCGGCGCCGTGGAACGTGCCGGACAGATAGCCCTTCGCGGCCTCGCCGGCCGGGATCACGTCGTTCTCCGAGCCCGACCACCACACGCCGATGAAGCGGTCCATCGGGAAGCGGATCGCGGCGGCTTCCTTGACGGCCACCTGGTTCATCACGCCCCAGCCCCACATGAACACCCAGTCCGGACGCAGGCGGCGGATCTGCAGCCAGGTCGCCTTCTGCTCCTGGCCCGGGTGGTCCACCGCAAGCAGCTCGAGCTGGAAGCCCAGCTTGTCGCGCAGCGCCTCGAGGGTCGGGATGGGCTCCTTGCCGTACGCGCTGTTGTGGTAGACGAGGGCGATCTTCTTGCCCTTCAGCTTGTCCATGCCGCCTTCCTGCTCGGCCACGTACTTCACGAACGCGGAGGCCTGGCTCCAGTAGGTGGTCGGGAAGTTGAACACCCACGGGAACACCCGGCCGTCGGCGGCCGCGGTACGCCCGTAGCCCATCGACAGGATCGGAATCTCGTCCACCGTGGCCTTCGGAATGAGCTGATAGGTGATGCCCGTGCTGTACGGGTTGAACATGGTGGCACCCGTCGGCCCCTTGTTCTTCAGCTTCTCGTAGCACTCGACGCCGAGCTTGGTGTTGTACTGCGTCTCGCACTCCTCCCACGTGATCTTGACGCCATTGATGCCGCCGTCGCGCTTGTTGATCAGCGTGAAGTAGTCACCGACGCCGTTCGCGACGGGGATGCCGCTCGGCGCGTAGGGGCCGGTGCGGTAGACCAGCAGCGGCACGAACTGCTCGTCCTGCGCCTGCGCCGGCGCGGCGAGCAGGCCGCCGAGGCCGATGGCGGCGGCGAGGCCCGTGAGGGCAAGCTTGTTGATCTTCATTACACTCCTCCTCTTCTTTTATCGTGTCCACGCCATGCACGCTGCGGCGCCGTGGCGACCGTCCGAATCTAGCACGCGCGTTCGCGAAGCGGCAACGCGCGCCCGACGTAAGCCTTTCTTTTCAATAGGGGAAAGGCCACCTCCTCAGCTTCTCCTTGGCGATCTGCCACAGCCGCGCCAGCCCGTGAGGCTCGACGATCAGGAAGAAGATGATCAGCCCTCCGAAGATCATGACCTCCAGGTGCTTCTGCAGGTCGGTGGGCATCGCGAGGCCCACCAGCTGCGGCGCGTTGGTCAGGAACACCGGAAGCACCGTGACGAACGCGGCGCCCAGGAACGAGCCGAGCATGCTGCCCAGCCCCCCGAGAATCACCATGAACAGCACCTGGAACGAGATCAGGATGTTGTACGCCTCGGTCTCGGCGCTGCCGAGCCACAGGTACAGGCTCATCGCGCCCGCGAGGCCGCAGTAGAACGACGAGATCGCGAACGCGGTGAGCTTGGTCAGCAGCGGGCGGAAACCGATGATCTCGGCCGCGATGTCCATGTCCCGGATCGCCATCCAGCTCCGCCCGATGCGGCCCCGCACCAGGTTCTTGGCCGCGATCGCGAACACGGTGACCAGCACCAGGCACACCATGTAGCGCACCTCGGCCGACGCCTCCGGGCCCGACACCATCACGCCCAGCGTCTCGCGCGGCGGCGCAGTGACGGTGCCCGACGGATTGTCGTTGTAGAACCAGCTCACCTTGTTGAACAGCCAGTTCAGGAAGAACTGCGCGGCCAGCGTCGCCACGGCCAGGTACAGCCCCTTGATGCGAAGCGACGGGATCCCGAACAGGATCCCGACGAAGGCCGTGATCACGCCGGAGAGCAGGAACGCGACGATCACGTTCATCTCCGGGAAGGCCGTCGTGAGCTTGTACGTCGCGTACGCGCCGACCGACATGAAGGCGCCGGTGCCGAGGCTCAGCTGCCCCGCGTAGCCGAGCAGAAGGTTCAGGCCGATGGTCGCCATCGCGAACACGAGGAACGGAATCAGCACCGCCTGCAGCCAGTACTCGTTGGCCCAGAACGGCACCACCAGGTACGCGAAGGCCACCACCGCGATCACGAACCACTTGTCCTGGGCGATCGGGAAGATCGCCTGATCGTCCTGATAGGTGGTCTTGAACTGCCCTGCTTCGCGGTAGAACATCGTCGTCCTTCTCGTTGGTGCGATGCCGCTTTCCTGAACCCGGGCTCAGAGCGGGAATCGGCGTTCGATCCGGGCGCCCGGCCGGAAGCTCTCTACACCCGTTCGATGATGCGCTCGCCGAACAGCCCCTGCGGCCGGAACAGCAGGAAGCCGAGCGCCAGCACGTACGCGAACCAGTTCTCGATGGCGCCGCCGATGGCCGGCCCCCAGTAGATCTCGGCCACCTTCTCCCCGACGCCGATGATCAGGCCGCCGATGATGGCGCCGGGCACCGACGTGAGGCCGCCCAGGATCAGCACCGGCAGCGCCTTGAGCGCGATCAGCGACAGCGAGAACTGCACGCCGCTCTTGCCGCCCCACATGATGCCGGCGACCAGCGCGACCATGCCGGAGACGGACCACACGATCACCCAGATGGTGCGCAGCGGGATGCCCACCGACATCGCGGCCTGGTGGTCGTCGGCCACCGCGCGGAGCGCACGGCCGATCGGCGTCTTGTGGAAGAACACCGCGAGCGTCGCCACCAGGATCGCGCCGGTCACCGCCGCGTAGACGTCGAAGCTGTTGAGCAGGATGTAGTCCTGCCCGACGTTCACCTGCCACACGTCCTCGGGGATGCCGATGTCCAGGCGCTTGACGTTGCTGCCCCACATGGTCTCGCCGAGGCCCTCGAGCACGAAGCTGAGCCCGATGGTCGCCATGAACAGGATCAGCGGCTCCTGGTTCACGAGGTGGCGCAGCATCAGCTTCTCCACCAGCAGCGCGAGGACCACCATCACGCCGAGAGTGAGCGGGATCGCGAGCCACACCGGGACGCCGTGCTCCATCATGCCCACGAGGTTCAGCGCCGCGAACAGCACGAGCACGCCCTGCGCGAAGTTGAAGATGCCCGATGCCTTGAAGATGAGCACGAACCCGAGCGCGACCAGCGAGTACATGATGCCGGTGAGCAGGCCGCTGACGACCACCTCCAGGAAGAACACCGGCCCGGCCACGATCTCGGTGAACGGCGTGACGAATATGCTTTCGAGGAATTCCATGGCGTGATCCGGTCAGGGCCTCCCCTCAGTCGTGCGATACACCCAGGTAGGCGTCGATCACCTCCTGGTTCGTGCGCACCTCGTCGGGGGTGCCGTCGGCGATCTTGCGTCCGTAGTCCAGCACCACCACCCGGTCCGACAGGTCCATCACCACGCCCATGTCGTGCTCGATGAGCACGATGGTGGTGCCGAACTCGTCGTTCACGTCGAGGATGAAGCGGCTCATGTCCTCCTTCTCCTCGGTGTTCATGCCCGCCATGGGCTCGTCGAGCAGCAGCAGCTCCGGCTCCGCCGCGAGCGCCCGGCCGAGCTCCACGCGCTTCTGCAGCCCGTACGGCAGCGTGCCCACCGGCGTCTTGCGGATGGCCTGGATCTCGAGGAAGTCGATGATGCGCTCGACGAAGGCCCGGTGCTCGAGCTCCTCGCGCCGGGCCGGCCCCAGGTACAGCGCCTGCCACAGGAAGTTGACCTTCATCTTCAGGTTGCGCCCGGTCATGATGTTGTCGAGCGTGGTCATGCCGCGGAACAGCGCGATGTTCTGGAAGGTGCGGGCGATTCCCTGGGCCGCGGCCTCGTGGGTGCGCATCTGCGAGCGCTTGCGGCCCTTGTAGGTGATGGTGCCCTGCTGCGGGTGATAGAAGCCGTTGATGCAGTTCAGCATCGAGCTCTTGCCGGCGCCGTTGGGGCCGATGATCGCGCGGATCTCGCCTTCGCGGACGTCGAAGCTGACGTCCTGGATCGCCTTCACGCCGCCGAAGGAGAGGCTGATGTTGTCGACGTCGAGGATGACGTCGCCGCTTTTGCGCTCTCGGGTCACAGGCGTCTACTTCCCGAGAGCGTCCGCTCAGCCCGCCCGGGCGACCGGGGCGTGCACCTTCGCATCGCGGATCACGACGTCGCCGCTGATCGTGCTCTTGCGGCCGTCCTCGTAGCTGACCTCGATGTCCATGCGGCAGCGATCCGCATCGGAGTACAGCGCGTCGATCAGCGCAGCGTAGCGCTCGGACACGGTGCGCCGGCGCACCTTGCGCGTGCGCGTGAGCTCGCCGTCGTCCGCGTCCAGCTCCTTCGGCAGGACCAGGAAGCGCCTGATCTGGGAGTTCGAGAGCTTCTCGTCGCCCGCGAGATCGGCGTTCACCTTCTCCACGCACGCCTGCACCATGTCCTGCACCTCGGACCGCGCGGCGAGCTCCTGGTAGCTCGCGTACGGGATCCCGCGGCGCTCGGCCCAGCTTCCGACGGCCTCGAGATCGATGTTCACGAAGGCCGCGACGTGGTCACGCTCGTGGCCGAAGGCCACCGCCTCGCGGATCTCGGGGAAGAACTTGAGCTTGTTCTCGATGTACTTGGGCGCGAACATCGAGCCGTCGTTGAGGCGGCCCACGTCCTTCGCGCGGTCGATGATCTTGAGGTGCCCGTCCTCGTCGAAGAAGCCCGCATCGCCGGTGTGCACCCAGCCGTCGGCGGTCTTCGTCTCCGCGGTCGCCTCGGGGTTCTTGAAGTACTCCTGGAACACGCCGGGGCTGCGATACAGCACCTCGCCGTTGTCGTCGATGCGGATGTCCACGCCCGGCGCGGGCTTGCCCACCGTGTCCGGCTTCACCTGCCCGTTGGGCTGCATGGTCACGAACACCGCCGCCTCGGTCTGGCCGTAGAGCTGCTTGATGTTGATTCCGAGCGAGCGGTAGAACTCGAAGATCTCGGGCCCGATGGCCTCGCCGGCGGTGTACGCGATGCGGATGCGTGACAGGCCCAGGGTGTTCTTCAGCGGCCCGTAGACCAGCACCTCCCCGACGCGGTAGAGCAGCCTGTCCCAGGCGCCGACGGGGCGCCCGTCCAGGATGTCCACGCCGACGCGGCGCGCGTGGTCCATGAAGTAGCGGAACAGCCGGCGCTTGATCGCGCTCGCGTCCTCCATGCGCACCATCACGTTGGTGAGCAGGTTCTCGAAGATCCGCGGCGGCGCGAAGAAGAACGTGGGCCCGATCTCGTTCATGTCCTGCATCACGGTGGCACTGCTCTCCGGGCAGCTGACGCAGAAGCCGGCAACGAAGGACTCGCCCACCGAGAAGATGTTGTCGCCCACCCACGCCATGGGCAGGTAGGCCAGCGACTCGTCGTTCTCGTTCAGCCCGTCGAACTCGGCGGCATTGCGCGCGGTGACGAGGATGTTGTCGTGGCTGAGGATCACGCCCTTCGGGCGCCCCGTGGTGCCCGAGGTGTAGAGGATGATCGCGGTGTCGGTGCCGGCGCCCTTCGCGACCTCGGCGGCGAAGAACTCGGGGTTCGCGGCGTCGAACTCGCGCCCGCGCGCCTGCACCGAGTCGTAGGAATGCAGGAACGGCTGGTCGTAGTGGCGCATGCCTCGATCGTCGTCGAAGACGACGGCCTCGAGCCGCGGGCAGCGATCCTTGATCTGCAGCAGCTTGTCGACCTGCTCCTGGTCCTCGACCACCGCGAAGCGCACCTCGGCGTGCTCGAGGACGTACTGCGTCTCCTCGGCCACCGAATCCTGGTACACGGGCACGGGCACGCCGCCCAGCGACTGGGCGGCGACCATCGAGGCGTACAGGCGCGGGCGGTTGTCGCCGATGATCGCGAGCTTGTCGCCGCGCTTGAATCCGAGCGCCGCGAGGCCGCACGCGAGCGCGCGCACCTGGTCCCGGTACTGCGCCCAGGTCCAGGACTGCCAGATACCGAATTCCTTCTCGCGGATCGCATGCCGATCGCGAAACCGCTCGGCGCGATCGATCAACAGCTTGGGAAAGGTGTCCAGGCCGCCGGCATCAGCAGGCATTGCCTCACGCTCCTCCGGGTCGAGACGGGCTTCTGCGAGCCCTTGAACTCGTCGGCACGGCCGGACCGCGACCGCGTCACGCGGCGCGTCCACCCGTACATGCGACCCGCATTGTGGGTGGAGTCGGTGCGGCAATCAAGCGCTCAGGCGGTGCGTCCTCACGGCCGGGCCGGCGCGTCCGACGCACCAGTCGCGGTTCCACTCGCGCAGCTCGTCGCCCGGCATCGGCGGCGCGATCGCGAAGCCCTGCGCGGAGTCGAAGCCGAGCCGGGTCACCATCTCGAGGCACTCCTCGTCGCCGACGCCCTCGGCCACCGCGTGCACGCCGAGACGGCGCGCGAGCGCGACGCTGGACTCCAGGATCACCCGCGAGGTGCGCTCCTCGACCGCGGAGACCACGAACGACCGGTCCACCTTGAGCTCGGTGAACGGGATGTAGCGCAGCCGGTCCAGGCTCAGGCTGCCGGTGCCGAAATCGTCCAGCGACACGCCCACCCCGCGCAGGCGCAGCCGCGCGAGCACCTCCACCGGCACGCTGGGGTGGCGCTGGAAATCGAGCTCCGCGACCTCCAGCACGACGTCGCCGGGGTCGACGCCCTCCTCCTCGGCCAGCGCGACCAGGCGCTGCGGAAGATCCAGACGCGCCAGCGACGCGGCGAACATGTTCACGCTGAGCGTGCACGGCAGGCCGCTCGCGCGCCAGCGCCCGGCCTGCGCCAGGGCCTTGCGCAGCACCTGGTCGCTGAACGCGTCGGCCAGCCCCAGCGCCGCGACCCGCTCGACCAGCGCACCCGCCGGCAGGCAGCGCCCGTCGGCGCCCGGCCAGCGCACCAGCGCCTCGGCGCCCAGCAGCTCGCGCTCGCGCAGGTCCACCTTCGGCAGGTACACGAGGTCCAGCACGTCGCCGGCGATGCCGTCGCGAAGCTCGGCGTCGCCGATCTCCAGCGCCGCCCCGCGCGGTCCGTCGCGGACCGTCGGCGAGACCAGGTCCAGGCGCGCCAGCACCCGCGACAGCGCGTCCGGGGTCACGGGCTTGCGCACGCTGCCGAGCATCGTCAGACCGTGGCTGCTGGCCAGGTGCTCCACCGCGCTCAGCATGCGCTCGTCGCTGTCGCCCAGCAGCACCAGCGACGCGCGCACGCTGCGCTCCGCGAGGTGGCGCAGCAGCTCGATGCCGTCCATCGGCGCCATGTCCAGGTCGCACAGCACCACGTCGGGCACCGCGCGCGCGTCGTCGAAGCGCGCCAGCGCCTGCGCGCCGTCCGCGGCCTCGTCCACCCGTGACGCGCCCAGGTTCTCCAGGACGCGGCGGGTGAGAGTGCGCGCGCCGCGCTCGTCGTCGACGACCAGCATGCGCCGATCCAGGTACTCGCGGTCCAGCACCACCGGGCTGGTCGCCGTGGTGGCCTCGAAGTCCGCGGTGCCGGCGGACACGGAACGGCTCTCCGCGGCCCGCGGCCCCGGCACGGCCGCGGTCGCGTTGCGGTCCAGGGCCTCGGTGCGCACCTCCGGGCGGTGCTCCTGGCGCGAGTCGTGGTCGGGGAACATCGCGCGCCACTCCTCCACCGACTGCGGGCGCGCCTCGACGCGGAAGGCCAGTCCGCGGTCCACCGCCTCCAGGATCGGTCGGGAGAAGCGGCCCTCTGCACACTCCACCGCCGGCAGCAGCGGGTCGGGCTCGCCCTCCAGCAGGCACATGCCTCGGGTCAGGGCGTCGCTGGGCGGCCCGCCGGTGATCACGTGATACAGCGTCGCGGCCATCGCGTAGATGTCCGACCACGGGCCCTGACGCTGCTCGTTGCCGGCGTCGTACTGCTCGAACGGCGCATAGCCCCGGGACACGATGGCGGTGAGCTCGGTGGACTCGCCGGGATGCGGGCGCCGCGCCGAGCCGAAGTCGATCAGCACGGGTCCCAGCCCCGGGCGCAGCAGGATGTTGTTGGGCTTGATGTCGCGGTGGATGAAGCCCGCCCCGTGCACCATCGCGAGGCCGTCCAGCACCGGCAGGCACAGGTCGAGCAGGTCCGCGTCGTTGCGGATGGCGTCGGCGCGGATCGCGCGCCCGAGGCTCTCGCCGCGCTCGAGCTCCATGACCATGAACGCGGTGCCCAGGCTCTCGAACACGCTGAGCACGCGCACGATGTGGGGGTGGCGGAAGCGCGCCAGCAGGCGCGCCTCCTCCAGGAAGCGCTGCAGCCCCCAGCGGAAGAACTCGGGCTCGGTATCGGGGCCCGGCAGCACCTGGTGATCCGGCCCGCGGTAGACGTGGCTCTTCGGAAAGTACTCCTTGATGGCCACCGACTGGTTCAGGTTCGTGTCGCGGCCGAGGTACGTGATGCCGAAGCCGCCGTCCCCGAGCAGGGACTGAAGCTGGTACCAGTGCAGGCAGTAGCCTGGAGGCAGCACGTCGTCTGGATTGAGGCCCATGGGCATGTCCCCCGCGCCGCCCCGGAGGGCCGCGGGGACTCGCGGTGTCGCGGACGATACCCGGGTGATCGGCCGCAGCGGCCCGGAACTTGAGGCAGCGGCGGGCGGCTCACCCGCCACGGGACGGGAAAGTGGAAAAGGGGGACAGTTCACCCATTACGTGAGAAGGGGATAGGCGCGCCCAGTGCAGTGGGCCGTAACTGGTGAACTGTCCCCCTTTTGCCCCCTTTTACCCGGTCACTTCGGCTGCATGCGGATCGCGCCGTCGAGGCGGATCACCGAGCCGTTGAGCATCGCGTTCGAGATCACGTGGCCGACGAGCTCGGCGAACTCCGCGGGCCTGCCGAGGCGCGCCGGAAACGGGACCTGGGCGGCGAGGCTGTCCTGGACCTCGCGCGTGAAGCCGAGCAGCATCGGCGTCTCCATCAGCCCCGGCGCGATCGTGACCACGCGTGTCCCGATGCGCGCCAGCTCGCGGGCCGCCGGCAGGGTGAGGCCCACGATGCCGCCCTTGGACGCCGCGTAGGCGCACTGGCCGATCTGGCCCTCGAACGCGGCGATCGACGCGGTGTGGACGATCACGCCGCGCTCGCCGCTGTCGTTGACCGGCTCCAGGCCGGCGAGGCCGGCCGCGACCAGCCGCATCAGGTTGAAGCTGCCGACCAGGTTGACCTCGATCGCCTTCGTGAAGTCCGCGAGCGGCATCGGCCCGTCACGGCCGACGATGCGCTTGCCGGGCGCGATGCCGGCACAGTTGACCAGGATGCGCGCGGGACCGTGCGCCGCCGTCGCGTCGGCCACGGCGGCCTCGGCGCTGGCCGCGTCGCTGACGTCACACGCGACGGCGAGCCCCCCGAACTCCGAGGCCACCGCCTCGGCCGCCTCCAGGTTCAGGTCCAGCGCCGCGACCCGCGCACCGCGCGCGGCCAGGAAGCGGGCGGTGGCCGCGCCCATCCCGGACGCCGCTCCGGTGACGATGGCGGAATGTCCGTCGATGTCCATGCGCGCGCTCCCGGGCTGCGTTGAAGAGGGCGGGAAGATGCCGCAAGGGCTCCGCCCCCGCAACGGCAGGCCGCGCGCAGCGGCATTGGTGTTCGGATAGGCCGGTCCGGTGCGGGTCGCGGGGACCGTCGGCCGCAGGGATGCGGCCGGCGAGCTTACAGGGATGTATTCACAGCGTGTCCCCGCGGCCCGTGCCGGGCCGGCCACCCCCCGGGACCCCGCTAACCGATCACGAATGCGGGCAGCGGGGGCCGGGAGGAGCGGCGGGCGCACCGGCGCCGAGCGGTCGCCGCGCCCGGGCGCGCCGCGCCGCTACCCGGGCGCGTCGCGCAGGAAGCGCCGGTGCAGCTCGCGGAAGGTGTCGGTGGCGCCGCGCCGCGCCCACTCGAAGATCAGCATCTCGCGGCTCACCAGGGTGATCCCGGCCTCGCGCATGCGCGCGAGCGCCAGCGCCCGGTCGTCCTCCGTGCGGCTGCCCACCGCGTCCGCGACGAGCAGCACCCGCAGGCCGTGCGCGCGGGCCTCGAGCGCCGTCTGCATCACGCACACGTGCGCCTCCATGCCGGCGACGACGAGCGTGCGGCGCGGGGAGTCCAGCAGCGCGTCGCGCAGCGCCGGCTCCGCGACGCACGAGAAGTGATCCTTGCGCAGCACCTCGTCGTCGCCGACCAGCGCGCGCAGCGCCGCCACCGTCCCGCCGATGCCCTGCGGGTAGTGCTCGGAGACCAGCACCGGGACCCCGAGCACCCGCGCCGCGCCGAGCAGGTTCGCGGCGCGCGCGACCACCGCGTCGCCGCCGGCCACGTGCGGCACGAGGCGCTCCTGGCAGTCCACGACCAGCAGGCGGCAGTCCGCGGCGCGCGCGAGCGCCGGCTGACCGGCCGTCGCGTGCCGCGACGGCCCGCCGGATGCGATCACCCGCCGAGGACCAGCCCCGGCAGCTCGGCCAGGGTCTTCATCTCGGCGTGCGGGCCGTCCGGCAGGCGCTCGCGCTTCTGGCCGAAGCGGTTGCACCAGGCCACCCTGAAGCCGAAGGTCGCGGCGCCGGCGGCATCCCACGCGTTGGAGCTTTGAAAGCTGACCTGCCCGCGCCCGACGTCGAGCCGCTCCAGCACCTGCTGGTAGACCTCCATGTCGGGCTTGTAGATGCCCAGCAGGTCGACCGAGATCACGTCGTCCAGCAGGTGGCCCAGTCCGGCGCTGTCCACCGCCGCCTCCAGCATCGCGGGCGAGCCGTTGGACAGGATCGCGGTCTGCAACCCCGCGTCGCGCAGGGTCTCCAGCACCTGCGGCACCTCCGGGTAGCAGTCCAGGCCCAGGTACGCGTTCATCAGGTCCTCGCGCAGCGCGATGTCGCTCACGCCATGGGCGTCCAGCGCGTAGTCCAGGCCGTCGCCGGTGATCTGCCAGAAGTCCACGTAGCGGTCCATGATGCTGCGCAGCCACGTGTATTCCAGCTGCTTGGTGCGCCACGTCATCGACACGGCGTCGGCCTTGTCGCCGAGGCGCGCGCGATGACGCCCCACCGCGGAGTGGACGTCGAACAGCGTGCCGTAGGCGTCGAACACGCAGGCGGTGATGCCGTGGAACCGGGTGGCCATCGGATTCAGTGCTCCATGTTCGCGCGGATGCGCTCGGCGAGGGCCCCGATGGCGTCCATGTCGCCCGGCGTGAGCCCCCAGTTCATCTTCAGGTCGTCGCCGATGCTGCGCGGCAGCACGTGCATGTGGAAGTGGAACACGCTCTGGCCCGCGGCCTCGCCGTTGCACTGCACCAGGTTCAGCCCCTCGGGCTTCACGGTGAGGTCCACCGCGCGCGCGACCCGGCGCGCGGTCGCGATCACGGCGCCTGCGTCGTCCTCCGCAATCTCGTAGAGATTCGGCGCGTGGCGCTTAGGGATCACCAGCGCGTGGCCGTCGTTGGCGGGGTTGATGTCCATGAAGGCCAGCGTGCGATCGTCCTGGTACAGCGTGAAGCTGGGGATCTCGCCGGCCGCGATCTTGCAGAAGATGCAGTCCGCGTCAGTGCTCATCGATGCTCTCCGGAGTGTGCCCGCGCCCTGCGCGCCGTCGTGCGACCTCGATCCGGTGCCGCAGGCGACAGGCTAACAGGATGGTGAAGAAGCGCGTCCTGCGCTTCCTCGCCTCGCTGCGCCGGAGACGCGCGCTGCGGCGGATACGGGATGACGCGCCCTGCCGCGCGATACGCGATCACGCGCCCTACCGCGCGATACGGAAACCGTGCACCGCGTCGCCGCGCGCCTCGCCGGCGGCGTCGAAGGAACGTTCACGGAACACGACGTCGCCTTCGGCTGACACCAGCACGACGGTCGAGCATCGGGTGCCGTAGTCCTCCCCGAGGATGAAGCGCGGCGACAGGTCGCGCTCGCGTTCCCGGCCGACGCCGGTATCCGGCAGGCGGTCGTCGGCCGCGGCCTCGTGGCGGTCGAGCAGGCCCAGCAGGTCGCCCGGCGTCGGCGGGCGCCGCGCGAGCAGGGACAGCAGGTCCAGCTTGCCCTCCTCCACCTTCGGCCACGGCGTGTCCAGCAGGTGGTTGCTGAGCCCGTGCACGCCCGGGGCAACCACCGCCGGCTCGCCGCCGCGGTTGCTGTACCAGGCCAGCACGTCGCCGTCGCAGGCCAGCAGCGTGAAGCCGTTGTAGCGCTCCCCGTCCGCGGCGACCTCCGACAGGTACTCCGGCGCCGGGACGCCCGAGCGCAGGAAGCCGCTCACCAGCATGCCGCGCGAACGCGCGCCGTTGCGCCGCCGGGCCGGGTCGCGGTAGTTCGTGAGCGCGGCAAAGCGCCCGTCGCGGCTGATCCCCAGCCACGTGCCCCCCGCCTCGAGATCGCGCCCGGCAAGGATGTCCGCGTCGTCGTCCCACCAGTGCGCGGGCGCCGCCGGACGCGCGTGGTACTCGTCGCGGTTGGCCGCGATCACCAGCCGATAGTCCGGGTGCACCCGCCAGGCCACGTAGATCAAGCACATCCGCGAAACCTTGCGCGAGCCGGCCGCGCGCGTCCAGTCCGCGCGACCCCGCGGCGCCCGCGCGGCGCGGCCGCCGGCCGCACGGCGCACCGCACGGCGCGCCGGTCACCGCGCGCCGTCGTCGGGCCCCTTGTTGATCGCGATCAACACGCGGTCCGGCAACGCGCTGTCAAATCGGATCCGGCGCCAGTACGGGCGCGACGGAAGAGCCTGACATGACCGACATCACCCCTCCCGCGCACCCCATGCCGTGTCACCAGATCCAGGCGGTGACGATGAAGGGCGAGCGCCGCAGCTTCGAGCGCGTGGACGGCCAGACGCCGTTCGCGGTGTTCAACAACTGGGCGCACCACGAGGCGCGGCGGCTGTGCGAGCGCGGCGGCTGCGCGACCGGCAAGTGCCGCGGCCACGTGGACGTCACGGACTGGCGCCTCGTCGACACCGACGACCGGCAGTTCAGCTGCGAGTTCAGCGCCGAGTTCTACTGCCGCTGCGAGTGACCGCACGCCGCGGCCTCGTCGCGGGCCGGGGTCGCGACGCTGCGCGTCCGCGCGATCAGCGGTCGCGTCGGGCCGACGGCACGCGCGTCACGCGTCGTCGATGATCGCGTCGATGCGCTCCGGCGCGATGCGCACCTCGGCGCCCGCGCGCTCCTCCTGCAGCGTCATCGCGACCCGCGAATCGCGGTCCGCCCAGCCGCGGTTCAGCGCCTCGGTGAGATCGGCGTGGGTGAGGTGGCCGAGGCGCATCGGGACCCCGAACTCGCGGCCCACCTCCAGCGCCAGCGACACGTCCTTGTGCGCGAGGCGCAGCGCGAAGTCGGGCGGATCGAAGCGCCCGGGCAGGAACTGCCGGGCCATGGTGTCGAAGGTGCGCCGGCGCCCCACCGCGCCCTGGCGCACCGCCTCCCACAGCGCCTCGGCCGGCAGTCCGGCCTTGACGCCCATCGTGAAGCACTCGGCGAGCGCCGTCTGCAGCATGTAGCCGCTGAGGTTGTGCACCAGCTTGACGATGCTGCCGGCGCCGATCTCGCCGACGTAGCGCGGCTGGTCGGAGACCGATTCGAGCACCGGCAACGCGCGGCGGTACGCCGCCTCGTCGCCGCCGGCCCAGATGGCCAGCTTGCCGCTGCGCGCGCCGTCCGGCCCGCCGCTCACCGGCGCGTCCAGCACCGACACGCCGCGCGGAGCCAGCTCGGCGTGCAGGCGGCGCATGACGGTGGGCGAGTTGGTGCTGAGGTCCAGCCACACCAGGCCCTGCGTCGCGCCGTCGCCGATGCCGCCCGGCCCGAGCGCGACGGCGGTGACCTCCGGCGGGCCCGGCAGCGACGTGAGCAGCACCTCGCAGCGCCCGGCCACCTCCTGCACGCCGTCCGCCCACTCGGCGCCGGCCTGCAGCAGCGGCTCGGCGGCATCGCGCCGCAGGTCGTGCACCACCAGCGTGTGTCCGCCGCGGAGCGCGTTCATCGCGATGCCGGCGCCCATGGTCCCGAGCCCGATGAATCCCACCTTCATGTCGTTCTCCTCCCCCGGTTGCGCGGCGCGCGATGCACGCCGCCGCGCCATGCTATCGACCGGCCCGGGACGCCGCATCCGTGCCGGCAGGCGGCGCCACGGCTCGCCGGCGTCGCGACGGCCCGCACGGCGCACGCGCGGCGACGGACGCCGGGCGCGCCGCGGCGCAACTTGACGCCGATCAACGCGCTGCGCGCGGCATTCGCGACACTGCATCCGGCGAGCGGGCACGGGTGCCCGTCACGATCAGGAGGTTCAGGATCATGGCCACCAGGAACAGCACGGGCGACGGCGGCGCCGAAAGCCGCGCGAAGAAGGCCGCTCCGGCGACGGCATCGTCGGATGTCGAGCCCGCGGCGGAGCGCAAAGCGGACATGACGCTGCCGTTCGCGGGTCTCGCGGCCTTCCCGGCCCTGCGCGACGAGATGCAGCGCATGATGAGGCCGTTCTTCGACAACGACTGGATGCAGGACATGTCGCGCCTGCACCCGATGATGATGGACTGGCCGGCGATGACGCGCGCGATGCCGTTCGCGGCGATGGGCGCCACCGCGAAGGCCGCGATGAGCGAGTCGGACACCGAGTACGAGATCACCGTCGAGCTTCCCGGCATGGACGAGAAGGACGTGGAGCTCACCCTCGGCGACGGCACGCTGCTGCTGAAGGCGGAGAAGACCGACGAGCGCAAGGGCGAGGAGAAGGACTACCACTTCACCGAGCGCAGCTACGGCAGCATCCGGCGCCGCTTCCCGCTGCCGCCCGGGGTGGACGCGGAAGGCATGAAGGCGAGCTTCTCCAAGGGCGTGCTCACCGTGAAGCTGCCGAAGACCGAGACGGCGAAGCGCACGCCGCGGCGCATCCCGGTCAGCGGCGACTGAGTGCGTGGCGCCCTGCCGCCGCGGCGGCAGGGCTCAGCCCGGCTCCGGCGCGCAGGTGCGAAAGCCCGCGAACACGTCGCGGCGCTCGGGGCCGAAGTAGTTGCGGTACAGCCCGCTCAGCATGCGCGAGCGGGTGGTCCACGCGCCGCCGCGCAGCACCCGCGTGTGGCCGAACAGGGGCTGCGAGTACTCCCTGTAGGCGTCGGGCGTGAAGCCCGGGTACGGGGTGAATGCGTCGGCGCACCACTCCCACACGTTGCCCAGCATCTGCCGGCAGCCGAACGCGCTGTCGCCCGCCGGCAGCGCCGCGACGTCCACGCAGCCGAGGCTGCGGCCGTCGAGGTTCGCGCGCGCGGGATCGGGGCCGTCACCGCCCCACGGGTAGCGCCGCTTGCGCTGCGCGAGCGTGCCGTCGGACGCGGGCTCGCCGAGCGCCGCGACCTCCCACTCGTGCTCTCGGGGCAGGCGCCGCCCGGCCCAGCGGCACCACGCGCCCGCCTCGTACCAGTTGACGTGGATCACCGGACGGTGCGGCGCCAGCGGCTCGCGGGCGTCGAAGCGGCGCCACGCGAAGCCGCCGCCGCCGTCCGGCTCCCAGTACACCGGGTGCGCGGCACCGCAGGCCTCGCGCCAGCGCCAGCCCGCGTCGCACCACAGCTCGCGGCGGCGATAGCCGCCGTCGGCCACGAACGCGGCGAACTCGGCGTTGGTCACCGGCGCGCGCGCGATGCGAAACGGCGCCACCTCGACCCGGTGGCACCACTTCTCGTTGTCGAACACGAACGGCGCGTCACCGGGCGCGCCGAGCAGGAAGACCCCGCCGGGGACCTCCACGTCGCCGCCCAGCGGCCCCGCACCGGCGTCCGCGGGCGGCCCGGGCGAGCGCGCGGCGGCGAAATCCGGGGTCGGATAGCCCAGCGTCTGGCGCGTCCACGTGAAGGCCTCGCCGTGCATGTCCTCGTGGAACGACGTGAACTGGCACAGGTAGCTCAGGTCGGCGCTCGCGAGATCGCCGTGCAGACGCTCGAGCACCGCGTCCTGCACGCGCTGCATGTAGCCCAGGGTCGCGTCCAGCGTCGGCAGGGGCAGGTCCCAGCGCTGCTCGTGGTGTACCGCGATCGAGTCGTACAGCGCGTGGGCCCCGGGGTCCAGCGGCGCGGCGCCGTGGAAGCGCTGCTCGATGAAGTGCTCGTAGAACCACGCCACGTGGCCGATCTCCCACAGCATCGGGTTCACGATCGGCAGACGCGGGCCCATCAGCTGCTGCGCGTCCAGCCCGGCCACCAGCTCCAGCGTGCGGGCGCGCGCGTCGCGCATCATCGCGGCGAGATCCGCCGTCGCCACTTCCCTCACGGGTGGAATGCCGTCCATCATCGTTCCTCAGTCCCGCCACGCGGCCGTGCCGCCGAGCCTACCGCCGTGAACGTCTCCCTGGTGACCCCGGCCGCGCGCGGCTCGCGCAGCGGCAACCGCGTCACCGCGGTGCGCTGGGCGCGCATCCTGCGCGACCTCGGGCACCGCGTGCGCGTGAGCGAGGCGTTCGACGGCGGCGACCCCGACCTGCTGGTCGCGGTGCACGCGTACCGCAGCGCGGCGTCGGTGGCGCGGTTCCGCGCGCGCTTCGCGGCGCGGCCGGTGGTCGTTCTGCTGGCTGGCACCGACGTCTACCGCTTCCAGCGAAGCCACCGCGAGCAGACCGTCGCGTGCATGCGTGCCGCCGACCGGCTGGTGGGCCTGCACGACCGGGTCGCGAGGGACGTGCCGGCGGAGCTGGCCCCGCGCGTGCGGGTGATCCACCAGTCGGCGGCGCCGCTGCCGGGGCCGCGCCGCCCGTCGCGGCGCCACGTGGACGTGTGCGTCGTGGGCCACCTGCGCGACGAGAAGGACCCGCTGCGCGCCGCGCTCGCCGCGCGCCGGCTGCCCGCGGAGTCGCGGATCCGGATCCTGCACCTGGGGCGCGCCCACGACGAGCGCCACGCCGCGGCGGCGCGCGCGGAGATGGCCGCGAACCCGCGCTACCGCTGGCTCGGCGAGGTCGCAGGCGGCGAGGTGCGCCGGCGCTTCGCGCGCTGCCACGCGATGGTGATCAGCTCGCGCATGGAGGGCGGCGCGAACGTCGTGTCCGAGGCGGTGGTCGCGGGGCTGCCGGTGCTCGCGTCCCACGTGCCGGGCAACGTGGGCCTGCTGGGCGGGCGCCATCCCGCGTACTACCCGGTCGGCGACGAGCACGCCCTCGCGGCGCTGTTGCTGCGCGCGGAGCGCGACCCGGCGTTCCTCGAGCACGTGCTCGAGAGCCAGGCGCAGCGCGCGCCGCTGTTCGACCCGCGGCGCGAGCACGCCGCGTGGGAGACGCTGCTCGGCGAGCTGGCCTGACCCGGCCGGCCGTCCCGCCCCGGGCGGGCGGGCGGCACGTGTGCGATCTCCCGAGCGCTGCAGGCGCAGCGCCGCAGCGGCACGGCGGGCCGCGCGCCGGCGTCGTTCAGATCACGACCGTCACCGGCTCCAGCCGCTCGCCAGCCGCCGTCACGACGCCGATGTCCGCCGTCGCCGCATAGCCCAGCGCGCGCAGCTCCGCGACGCACGCGTCCGCATGCGCCTCGGGCACGCTGGCCAGCAGCCCGCCCGCGGTCTGCGGATCGAACAGCAGCGGGTAGCGCGGGTCGCGGCCCACGCGTTCGAGGTCGTGCACCGCGCGGCGCAGGCGCAGGTTCTGCGGCTGCAGCGAGCTCGTGATGCCGCGGCTCACACACTCCAGGGCCCCCGCCAGCAGCGGCACGTCGGCCAGCCTGAGCTCCACGTCCACCTGCGACGCCTTCACCATCTCCACGAGGTGCCCGAGCAGGCCGAAGCCGGTGACGTCGGTGCACGCGGTCGCGCCGTGACGGCGCAGGCACTCGGCGCCCGCGCGGTTCGACATCACCATCGACGTCAGCGCCGCGTCGATCCAGCGCCCGCGGGCGCGGTGGCGCATGTCGGCGGCGAACAGCGTGCCGGTGCCGATCGCCTTGGTGAGGATCAGCCGGTCGCCGGGGCGCATGCCGCCCTTGCGCATCACCGCGTCGCGGTCGATCAGCCCGCTCACCGCGAAGCCCAGCGACAGCTCGGCGCCCTCGCTGGTGTGCCCGCCGACCAGTGCCGTGTCGGCGTCGGCCAGCACCTCCATCGCGCCGGTCATCATCTGGCGCAGGGTGTCCTCCACCTTGCTCTCGATGCCGTACGGCAGGGTCGCGATCGCCATCGCCGCCTGCGGCTCGGCGCCCATCGCGAAGACGTCGCCCAGGCTGTGGTTGGCCGCGATGCGCCCGAACAGGTACGGGTCGTCGATCATCGCCCGGAAGGAGTCGACGGTCTGCACCACGACCTTGCCCTCGGGCACCGCGAGCACCGCCGCGTCGTCGGGCTCGTGCAGGCCGATCAGCACGTCGTCGCGGCGCGCCGGCGCGAGGTCGTTCATCACCCGCGCGAGCACGGTCGCGCCCACCTTGGCGCCGCAGCCGCCGCAGCGCATCGCGACCGCGGACAGCGCCTTCAGCGCGTCGCCGTCGGCCAGCCCCGAGGCCAGCGCCGGCTCCTCGCCCTTCTCGTCCATGTCCGGAAGGTCGCAGAACTTGCGCATGAAGCGCCGGTCGATCCAGTCCTTCCAGCGCCACACCCACGCGCCTTCCAGAGACATGACCTCGCCGCGCGACGCGACCGCGCGCGCGTCGCCGGTGCTCACCAGGCTCAGGAACCGGCGCTGCGGCGTGAACGGCACCAGCGCGCGGCCGCGCAACGCCCAGCGCAGGTTGCGCTCCAGCGGCTTGCCCTGGCGCACCGCGAACACGCCGGCCTTCTCGCGCGGGTGCTCGAGCACCGACGCGCAGTCGCCGGCGGCGAACACCCCGCGATGCGAGGTGGACTCGAGCGTCGGGTGGACCGCGACGAAGCCGCGCTCGTCCACCGCGAGGCCGCTCTCGCCGAGCCACGCCTGCGTGCTCGCGCGGGTGACCCACAGGATCTCGTCGAGGGCGTGCCGCGCGCCGTCGGCGGTCTCCAGCACGCCGTCGTCGACGCGCTGCGCGCGCGCGTGGGGGTGGAACAGGACGCCGCGCTCGCGGAACACCCGCTCGAAGCGCGCGCGCACCGACGGCGGGTGCGACGGCAGCGGATGCGCGCCGCCGGCGAACAGGTGGAAGGTGAGGCGTTCGGCGCTCTGGCCGCGTGCCGCGAGCCGCTTCGCGAGCCCGTGCTGCATCGCGAGCACCATCTCGGCGCCGCCCGCGCCGGCGCCCACCACGCCGATCGCCATCGCGCGGTCGTCGGCGAGCACGCGCGCGACCAGTGCCTCCCAGCGCTGGTGGAAGTTGCTGATCGGCTTCACCGGCACCGCATGCTCGGCGGCGCCCGGCACGTCCCCGGTGTACGGCGTGGAGCCGATGTCGATGGACAGCACGTCGTACGGGATCGGCGGCCGGCCACGGCACGACACGGTCCGCGCTTCCGGGTCCAGGCCCACCACCTCGTCGTGGAAGAAGCGCGCGCCGGCGAAGCGCGCCAGCGGCCCGAGATCGATGTGCACGTCGTCGAAGCCGTAGTGCCCGGCGATCAGCCCCGGCAGCATGCCGGAGTACGGCGTCTCGACGTCGCGGCACACCAGCGTCACGCGCACGCCCGGCATCGGCTTCATGCCGAAGCGCTTGAGCACGATGACGTGGCTGTGCCCGCCGCCGACGAGCACGAGATCCTTCACGATGGGGGTGGATGACTGCTGCATCGGGTCTTCCCTGGACGGCGGTGGAGGTTAGCGGCTCAAACGGTCTCGAAGGTGGTGCGCAGCCGAAGCCGTGCGCGCACCGAGCGCGACACCGCGTCGACGGCGATGTTGAGCGCCGCGGTCACGAGTATCAGCACCATCGCGCGGTCGAAGCGGATGTCGGCGAAGGCGCTGTCGACGTAGAAGCCCAGCGTCGCGATGCCCAGCATGCCCAGGATCGCGGTCTCGCGCAGGATCACCTCCCAGCGGTAGAACAGGAACGCGAGGAACTGCGGGTACACCTGCGGCAGCACCTCGTAGAAGTAGCGGTCGGGGACGCGCAGGCGCTGCGGCTGGCGCGGCAGCGCCTCGGTGAAGCGCCCGACCAGGTGGGCGATGATGCCGCCGTTGTGCAGCGACAGCGCGATGATCGCCGGCAGCATGGACGGCCCCAGAAGCTGCAGGAACACGTAGGCCAGCACGTACTCGGGCGTCGAGCGCATCACGACCAGGAACACGTGCCCCGCGCGCCGGCCCCACCGACCCAGGAAGCGCGGCGAGACCAGCGGGAACAGCGCGAGCGTGAGCAGCCCCGTCGCCACCAGCGCGATCATCGTCAGCACCAGCGTGTCCACCACGCCGGGCAGCGCCTGCTCCACGAGCAGCACGCGAAGCCACTCGAAAGTCTCCAGCACCGCCGCGACGTCGATCGTCTCCGCGGTGCGCAGCGGATACGGCACGATGTCGTGGGTGAAGAAGTTCCACGCCGACTGCGCCGACACCGGCAGGCCGGCCGGCAACAGCGCCACCGCGGCCAGCAGGTAGATCGGCAGCAGCGGGCGGCGCAGCCACTGCCGGATGGTCGCGATCAGGACCCAGAACAGGATCAGCAGCGCCGACGCCTGGGAGTACTCCCCCTGCGCGAAGGCCGACTCGAGGTGGAAGCCCAGCGTCGGCAGGCCCACGAAGCCCAGCACCGCGCTCGATCGCAGACCGCACTCCAGGCGGTAGAGGCTGTAGCTGCGGAAGTGCGTGAGCACGTCCGGCATGCGCGCGTAGAGAAACGTGGACACGCGCCCGGTGCCGGGCGCCAGCGCGCGCGCCGGCGCCGGATCCGCCTCCTCCAGGATTTCCGCGTAGACCTTCGCGATGATGCCGGCGTACGGAATCCCGATCGCGAGGATGCCGGTCCACGGCGTGAGGCCCAGCACCTGCAGGAAGATCAGCGCCCAGAAAAGCTCGTGCACCGCGCGCACGAACGCGCACCCGACGCGCACCACCCGCCATTCGAAGACCAGCGCGAGCGCGAAGCCCAGCGCGTTGCCGAACGCGACGCCGAGCAGCGCGAACGACACCGTGTGCAGCAGCGACTCCAGCAGCGCGCCGGTGGCCGTGAAGTCCGGCGTCACCATCCCCAGCGCGAGGCGCCCCATCTCCGTCCACGGGTCGACGGTGGACACCTCGATGTCCGCGACCGCGAGACAGGCCAGCGCGACGACGGCGAAGCCCAGCGTCGCGCGGCGCAGCGGCGACATCGGCGGGCGCAGCGGCAGCGCTTCAGCCGCCGTAGAGCTCATCCAGGTCCTCGGGGCGAAGCCCCGCGCTCGGCCGGTCCAGGGTGATGCGCCCGTCGACGAGGCCGACGACGCGATCGGAGTACGCGATCGCGAGCGCGAGGTCGTGCATCGCGAGCACCACCGTCTCGTGGGCCTCGCAGATCGCGTCCAGCACGCGCCGCGACTGGTGCTCGTCCACCGCCGACACCGGCTCGTCGGCGAGGATCACGGGCGAGTGCTGGTGCAGCGCGCGGGCGACCGCGGTGCGCTGCTGCTGCCCGCCGGAGAGTTCCCCCGCCGGCGCGTAGAGCTTCTCGGCGAGGTCCACGCGCTCGAGCACCGCGCGCACCGCGGCCACCTCGCGCGGCCACGGGCGAAGCAGGTTCGCGAGGTTGTAAAGAGCGCCGTGGCGGCGCAGGCGGGCCATGTAGACGTTGTGGAACACCGACAGCGTCTTCACGAGCCCGAGCTCCTGCGACACCAGCGCGACGTCCTCGCCCGCCTGGCCGAACAGCAGCCGGAGCAGCGTGGACTTGCCGGCGCCGCTTCGTCCGACGAGCGCCACGCGCTCGCCGCGCCGGATCGTCAGGCTCAGGTCGCTGAGCGCCGCCTTGCCCCCATAGTGGACCGACGCGCCGCGCAGCGCGAACAGATCGCTCAATCGATCAGGCCGATCGCCTTGGCCGTGTCCAGGATGGGCTGGTAGTCGTCGTTGCTGGCCGGGACGAAGGACGCGCGCGGGAAGGACTCGAGCAGAGCAGGGTCCTCGATCGCCAGCAACGCGTCGCGCACGCGCTGCGTGAAGCCGGTGCCGAAGCGTGCGTCCACGTCGCCGCGGATGCTCCACTGGTAGTCGGGGTACTCGGGCGTCTGCCAGATCACCGTGACCTTGGCCGGGTCCACGTTGCCGAGGCCGCTCTCCTTCTCCCACACCTTGAAGTTCACGGCGCCCACCTCGAACGCCCCGGACTGCACCAGCGCGATGGTGCGCGAGTGGTCGCCGCTGAAGCCCACGCGCGCGAAGACCTTGTCCGGCGCGTCGCCCAGCGCGTCGCGCACGTGGAACTCCGGCATCAGCCGCCCCGAGGTCGAGCCCTTGGAGCCGAAGGTGAAGGTCTTGCCGCGAATCCCCTCCGGGAACGGCTGACCGTAGCTCAGCCCGGTGCTGGTGTTCGCGATGAAGTAGGTGACGAAGAACTGGTCCTCGTAGCCCTGCGCGATGGCCTGCGAGCCCGGAACGAGCTGGCGTGCGCGCACGCCCGACAGGCCGCCGAACCACGCGAGCTGCACCTGGTCGTTCTTGAACGCCGTCACCGCGGCGGCGTAGGACTTCACCGGCACGTAGCGCACCTCGACGCCGAGCCGCCCGGCGAGGTAGTCGGCGACGCGGCCGAAGCGCTCCATCAGGCGCGTCTCGTCCTGGTCGGGGATCGCGGTGAACACGAAGGTCTGCGCGCGGACGGCGGGCTGGACGCCGAGCAGGGCCAGCAGCAGGCCGAAGGCGAGGAACCGGTGCAGTGACATGAACATGTCTCCCGTGGTCTGGACAGAGGGCCGCGGGTCGCGGCCGGGGGCGCCGCGCATGTTAACCGGGCCGCGGCGGGCTGCCGGGGCGCGGCGGCGCTCACGCCGCCGGCGCGCGCCCGCGCACCAGCAGCGCCGCGACGGTGAGCAGCACCAGCACGTCCATCGCGAGGAACGCGGCCGGGTAGCTGCCCGTGGCGGCCACGATCGCGCCGAAGCTCGACGGGCCCACGGTGATGCCGAGGAACGTGAACATCAGCACGCCGCCGGTCGCGGCGGCGACCTGCGCCTGCGGCACCGCCCGCGCGACCTCGGCCAGGTAGACGCCGTTCCAGCCCACCGCGGTGAGCCCCATCCCCGCCGCGACCGCCATCACCGCCCACAGCGGCCAGGCCGGGGAGATGCAGGCCGCAGCCGCGGTGCTCGCGATCGCCCCGATTCCCAGCGCCGCGAGCAGCGGCCCCGCGGCCAGCCAGCGGTCGCTGACCCAGCCCCACACCACGCGGGCCACGACGCCCGCGCCCTGCATCACCGAGAACGCGAGGCCCGCGGTCACCAGGTCCAGGGCCGCGCGCTCCACGAGATAGGTCACCAGGAACGCGAACAGGCTGAGCTGCATCGCGCCGAACGCGAACGCCGCGAGCGCCATCGGGCGCAGCGCCGGCGTCGCCAGCACCAGGCGCACCGCCTCCCCCGGCGCGCCCAGGGAGACGCGGTGCGTCGGGTCGCGATCGCTGTCGATGCGCGCGCGCAGCGGCGCGATCGCGAGCGCAGCGGCTGCGACCAGCGCGCACGCGACGCCCACCGCCGCCTCCCAGCCGAAGCGCGACGCGACCGGCGGCAGCAGCACCCCGGCGAGCAGCCCCCCCACCGGAACCGCCGACTGCTTGATCGAGAACACGAGACCGCGGTGCGCCGCCGGCGTGACCCGCGCCAGCACGTGGCTGGCCCCCGGCGTCGCGAGGCCGTAGCCCATCCCGACCAGCAGCGCGCTGAGCGCGATCAGGGGCACCGAACCGCTCGCGGCCACGAGCACCCCGGTGGCGGCGACGAGCACGCTCACCTGGTTCACCCGCACCCCGCCGTGGCGCAGCACCAGGGAGCCGCTCATCAGCGTGAGCACCGCGCCGCCCGCGTAGGCCAGCGACTGGTACGCGCCGACGCTGCTCGACGCCACGCCCACCGCGGCGCTGATCGCCGGCGCGAGCACCGGCACCGTGACCACCCCGAGGGTGGTCATCGCCTGCACCAGCATCATCGCCGCGAGCGGGCCGAGCACCGGGCGCACGGAGGCGCCGCCGGGCGGCCGCGCAGCGCGGCCTCGCGTGCCGACGCCGCCGTTCACCGGCCGAGGCCGTCGCCGGCGACGCGACGGCGCGCCGGGCGCACCACCCGCGCGGACAGGCTCGAGACGGGGACGCGACGTGCCACGGACGCGCACCGTAGCACGCGTCCCGGCCCCGGATGCCGGCGCCCGCTCGGACACGCCCGGGCGAACCGGAAGGCGCACCGGTAGGAGCGGCTGCGGTGCGCCGTGGGCGCGAACGCGCATTCAGGCGCGCCTGCGGCGCACCGCAGCCGTCCCTCACGCGCCGCGCGGGGTTTAGACTCGCGCCCTCGTTCACGACCGGGAAGCGACATGGCGAAACGACGCAAGCGCGGCGGCGGCACGTCCGCAGCGGCGGCAGCGCGCGCAGCGCAGCCCGCGCACTCCGCACCGGCGCGCAAGCCGTGGCGCGGCCTCGACCTCGCGCTGGTCGTGTGCGCCGCGCTCGGCATCGCGCTCACCGCGTACCTGACGTACACGGCGTGGTTCGACGACCGGCCCGCGTTCTGCGGCGCCGATTCGGGCTGCGACCTCGTCCAGTCCAGCCGCTGGTCGGTGTTCCTGGGCCTGCCGATGGCGCTGTGGGGCCTGCTGACCTACGCGGTGCTGGCGCGCTTCGTGTGGCGCCTGCACACGCACGCGTCGGCGTGGCGCGGCGCGCTCGTCGTGGCCGCGGTGGGCACCGGCGTGAGCTGGTACCTGACGGCGGTGTCCGTGCTCTCGATCGAGGCCACCTGCCCGTGGTGCCTCGCGTCGTTCGCGCTGATGAACCTGATGCTGGTGCTGGTGCTGCTGCGCCGCCCGGCGCAGATGCCCGAGCACCGCTGGTCGCGCGCGCTGCCGGCGCCGCTCGGGCTGGCCGCCGCGGTGGTGCTGGGCCTGCACCTGCACTTCAGCGGGCTGTTCGACCCGGCCGCGGGGCCGGAGGATCCGTACCTCAAGGCGCTCGCGATGCACCTGGACGAGAGCGGCGCACGGTTCTACGGCGCATACTGGTGCCCGCACTGCCAGGATCAGAAGGCGATCTTCGCCGCGTCCGCCGAGCGCCTGCCGTACGTGGAGTGCACGCCGCAGGGGCGTAACGGGCCGCTCAGCCTCGACTGCGAGGACGCCCGGATCAGCGACTACCCGACCTGGATCATCGGCGGGCGGCGCCTCACCGGCGTGCTGGACCCGGCGGCGCTCGCGCGCGCATCGCGGTTCCGGCCGCCGCCGGACGGCGGCTGATGCACGCCGCCCCCCGCCCGGGGCGCGGGTTGCCGCGCGCACCGGCCACGCGGCACACTCCCGCGCCATGATCCTGCACCTCCCAGGCGTGATCGGATCGCGCGAGATCGCGCGCATCGAGCAGGCGCTCGAGGGCGCTCCGTTCGTGGACGGGCGCCAGACGGTGGGCCGCGTGGTGCGCGACATCAAGAACAACCTGGAGCTGGACAAGGACTCGCCGGCTCGCCGCGAGCTGAGCCGGATGCTCACCGACGCCCTGCTCGCCAACGCCGACTTCCGCGACGGCGCCCTGCCGTGCTCGATGTCGGCGTTCCTGTTCAGCCGCTACCGGCCCGGGATGACCTACGGCGATCACATCGACGACCCGATCATGGGCGACGAGCGCGGCGAGCCGTTCCGCAGCGACCTCTCGGTGACGGTGTTCCTGAATCCGCCCGATGCCTACGAGGGCGGCGAGCTGGTGATCGACAGCGACAGCACGCCGCAGGAGGTGAAGCTCCCGGCCGGCGACGCGGTGGTGTACCCCACCACCAGCATCCACCGCGTGGAGCCGGTCACG
>CBDUCN010000017.1:0-30350 GCA_965365655.1 uncultured Gammaproteobacteria bacterium
TTGCAGCCCGACGTGCAGGCCGTGCAGAAGTCACGCCCTTCGCCGAAGAAGCTCTCACAGACCGCCTCGAGCTGCGGCACGACCTGCTCGAGGCACGCCGCGCGCTGCGCCCCCTGCCCGGCGCTGGCGAACATCGCGCTGCAGCGCTGCTCGAGCGGCGCGCGCGTCATCTGCACGCACTCGTCGAAGGTGCGCGGGTCCCCGGTCTGCGCGTGCAGCGGCGTGCACACCACGGCCAGCGCGAGGGCGGTGACGCGCAGCGTGAGTGCAGTCCTCATGCAGTTCTCCCGCGATTCGGCCGCAACGGCCAGTGCGCACGGTATCAGCCGCCGCGGGTGCGGGCCGTGACCGGTGCCGCAGCGCATCCACGTGCGGCGCCGGTCGTGGGCGGGCCGGGACGCGCGGCCCCGGCCCGCCCGGTCACGCGCGCGTCATGCGGCGATCACGGGATGAACGGCCCGGAGGTCTGTGCCCCGACCTTGTTGTGGCCCTTGCCCTTCCCCGTCAGGTACTCGTGGCTGTGAGCGCCCACGACCTCCTCGAGCTCGTCGAGCCGCTGCCCCGGCGAGCCGGGCGCCGCGACCAGGTTCAGCGCCACGCCGCGCACCACGATGACGTCGGAGGTGTCGCCGAAGTTCAGGCGAAGGCTCAGCAGCAGCGCCCCTGCGGAAGGGTCGATCGGACCCGAGAAGGGGCCGGCGCTGTCGACGCAGACGGGCCCGGAATCGACGAGGTCGGTTCCGTCGTCCAGCAGCACGAGCGCGGTCGCCGGCGGGTCCTGCACCTGGGCGAGGCGAACCTGGCTGATGAAGCTCGGCGCCTGGAGGTCGTTCACCTCGTACTCGTAGCACACGCGCACGCTGTCGACGAGGAATCCGGGCGGCACGACGAGCGCCTTCTGGACCACCTTGTTGCCGCCGCCGGCCGCCTCCTCTCCGGTGGTGGTGGACTGGACGATCAGACCGCTCAGCCCGCCGCCGACGCCGGAATTCACGGCATTGAACGACACGAGCACGCTCGGGTCGCCGGCGAGGAAGTCCAGGTGGTTGATCCACATCGTCGCGACCTCTTCATCCTGGGCCGACGCGGATCCGATGGGGGCCGTGAGGCCGAGAGCCAGCAGTGACGCGATGGCGTGACGCAGACGTGGTGTCTTCATGATTGGGTGTCCCTCCGTGTCGAAGACGATACGTGGACGCCGCCGCGCGTCGGCCCATTGCCGGAAACGTCTGCGCGAACGGCGTCTGTCTGCAATCGCAGCACGAGCGCGCCGCGGCAGTGTGTGATCGGCTTCGCACCGATCGCACGTGTCGCGCGCGGCGCAAGCGCACGGGCGTTCGCTCGTGCGCGGGCAGCGAGAGTCGCCGCACCGTGTCGCGTTTTCTTCGCATCAGCGACGCGGCGCGGAGCGCTCGTCGGCGGACGCGCCCTGCCGGTGGCGGCCGCGGGCGGGGGAAGACAAGCTGTCGACGGCGTGGCGGGTGCGGGGCGCGCGGGGAACTTTTCGGTTCCGGGGGTCTCTGTACCGGTGCGGGCCCGGTGCGCCGGGCCCGCACCGGGCGTGCAGCCTGCGCCCCGGTCATCGACCGCGATAAGGAGGTGAGATGCGATTACGAAGTCTCTCGCTCGCGGGGACCACGGCCGCGCTGCTGGCACTGTCCGGCGGCGCACCGGCCAAGGAGGTGGTCCCCATGCAAGGCGGTGTCATCATCGACGGCTACGAGTTCGGAGAGGACATCGGGCCCAAGGGCAGCATCGCCTTCGATGAGCAGACCGGCGAGTTCGTGGGCCACTACAACGGGCTGGAGATGCCCGACGGACGGCACGCGATCTTCGCCTGGGTGCACGACACCGTGAACCAGAAGACCGAGTACCTGGGCCCCGTGGGCCTGCTCCAGGAGGGCACCGCCGGCAAGAGGAAGGGCACCTTCCGGATCGCCGTCCCGGACAGGTTCAAGGACGGCGACTTCGGCAGCCACGAGATCATCGGCTTCAGCGCCGAGAAGACCTCGCTGATGGACGACAAGGGCAACGTCGTGCAGGCGCCGTCGCAGCCGTCCGGGAGCGACATCCAGAAGGCGATGAAGACGGCGTACTACCTGTTCGCGGCGCTCCCGGGCGCCGACACCGAGCTCCACTACTGCGGACACGGGCAGGACTTCTTCTACGCGAAGGCGCCCGAGAAGCAGATCTGCTACGACTGACTCTGTGCGCAGAAGTATTCGAACTGCAAGAAGGCGGGCCTCGCTTTCCACTGAACGGGCGTTCGACCGTGCGACGCGGACGGCTTCGTCCGCGTGCGCGTTGCCTGCTCCCCCGCCCCGCTCCCTCGCCACGAGGGACCGGGAGGGACAGGCTGACGTGCCCGCGTCTCGCGGTGACGGACGGCTGTGCGGTTCCGCATTCGGATGCTTCCCCCGGCTCGTGCAGCTGGGATCGACGTGCACACGATCGGTGCTTCGCGGGGCGGCGGGCCTGGCCCGCCGCCCCGTCTTCCTGACCCGGCGGCGCCGGCGCGCCGCGTCGCTGCTCGCCGCCGTGCTAGGACTCGCCGCGGCGCTTCCCGCCGCCGGCCACGATCCGTCACAGCACGGCCTGCGGATGGTCGTGTTCGACCCGCCCTTCCCCGCTCCAGCGTTCGTCGCGGCGGCGCTCGGCGGCGGCGAGCGCCGGCTCGCGGACTTCCGCGGGCGTCTCGTGCTGCTCAACTTCTGGGCCACCTGGTGCCCGCCCTGCGTGGAGGAGATGCCGTCCATGGAAGCCCTGCACCAGGCCTACCGCACGCGCGGATTCACCGTGCTCGCGGTGTCCTCCGACGCCGACGGCGCGCGCGCCGTCGCGCCCTTCGTCGAGAAGCTGGGCGTGACCTTCCCCGTGCTGCTCGACCCGAGCGGCGAGGTGGCGGCGCGCTACGGCGCGCGCAACCTGCCGGTCTCGTTCCTGCTCGACGCCGAAGGACGCGTCGTGGCCGCCGCGCAGGGGGCGCGCGACTGGGCGTCGCCGCAGGCCCGCGAAGTCGTCGCCGAGCGGCTCCCCGGCCGGTGATCGGCGCCGCGCAGGCACGCCGGCTCGCGGCCGCGGCGCTCGCGCTGTGCACCGCGCTGCCCGGCACGGCGAACGGCGCAGAGGACCCGCTGCTCGCGACGGTGAACGGCCGCGAGGTGCGCCGTTCCGACGTGCTGCGCCAGGTCGAGACGTTGCCGCTAGGCGACCAGATCGTCGTGCGCGAGCGGCTCGACCGCTTCGCGGAGTCGGTGGTGCGCGAGGAGATCCTGTTCCAGTACCTGCGCGCCGGGGACTTCGAGCAGGTGCCGGGACTGCGCGACGCCGTGCGCTCGGCGGCGCTGGAACGCCTGATCCGGCACGCGGTACGGGACCGGATCGACGTCACCGACGACGAGGTGCGCGCGTACTACGACGCGAACACCTCGGCGATCCGCGGCGAGGACGTGCGCGCCGCGCACGTGCTGCTCGCGCGGCGCGAGGAGTGCGAAGCGCTCGCGGCCTCCGTCGGCTCGGAGCAGGCGTTCCGCGACGCGGCGCGGTCGCGCTCGCTGGATCGCCGCACGGCCGCGGCGGGCGGCGACCTCGGGCTGTTCATGAACCACGCCGGCCCCTACGGATTCGAGACCGAGCTGTTCGCGATGCAGCCCGGCGAGATGCGGATCTTCGACGGTCCCCGCGGCTGCCACCTGGTGCGGGTCACCGAGCGGAACGTCCCGCCGCTACCGCCGCTCGAGGACGTCGCGCCGCGGATCCGCACGCTGCTGGAGACGCGCGAGGAGCGCGCGCTGCTCGAGGCCCTGCTGGAGCGCGCCGCGGCAGCCGTCCCCGTGACGCGGGCCCGCCCGCTCCCCTGACTCGCGCACCGCCGCGCCGTCCCGGGCGCGGGCTCTCCCCGGCACCGGCCGCCCGCCCGATCCGACGATCGTTGACTTCGATCAAGCGCCCCCGGGCAGCGCCCCCCTAGAGTGTCGTCATCGCGGCCGGTGCGGCAAAAGGACTGCCGGGACCGGGCTATCGGAGGCGATTGATGCACCGGAGCGCGCGGCGATGTCCTGGCTGACGGCGGTGGCCGCAATGGGAGGGCTGACCGGGCTGCTCGCGTGCGCGCTCGCGCTCGCGAGCCGCCGCCTCGCCGTGAGCGAGGACCCGCGCCTCGAGGCGGCCGAGGCGCTGCTGCCCGGCAACAACTGCGGCGCGTGCGGGCACCCGGGCTGCCGCGCGTTCGCCGAGGCGCTGCTGCGGGGAGAGGCGCAGCCGGGCGAGTGCACCGTCGCGACGCCCGCGGCGCAGCACGCCGTCGGCGCGCTGCTCGGGCTCGAGGTGCGCGCGCTCGAGGCGCGGGTCGCGCGTCTCGCGTGCGCGGGCGGCGACAACGTCGCGCGACCGGGGGCGCGCTACTCGGGCGTCGCGTCGTGCCGCGCTGCGGCCACGGTGGCGGGCGGCGGACGCGCCTGCGGCTGGGGCTGCCTCGGCTACGGCGACTGCGTGAGCGCGTGCACCTTCGATGCCATCCGCCTCGACGCGCACCGCCTGCCGGTGGTCGACGAGCACGCGTGCACGGCGTGCGGCGACTGCGTGAGCGCATGTCCCAAGCACCTGTTCTCGATCCACCCGGCAAGCCACCGGCTGTGGGTCGCGTGCCGCAGCCGCGAGACCGCGGACGCGGTGCTCGCGGCCTGCGCCGTGGGCTGCACCGCCTGCGGCAAGTGCGCCGCCGACGCGCCCGGCGCCGTGGTGATGCGCGACGGCCTCGCCGAGGTGGACCACGCGGCGCGCCCGCCGCGCGCCGCGATCGAGCGCTGCCCGACCGGCGCGATCGTCTGGATCGAGCCCGGCGGGCGCGTCGCGCGCGGCCGCGCGGCGCCGCGCATCGTGCGCGAGGCGCCCCTCGAGGCGCTGGCCGGGACATGAGCGCACCGGCGCGATCCCTGTTCCGCCGCGGGCACCCCGCACCGGCGCGCTATCCGGGCGTTCGCGCGGCCCTCGACGGCAACAGCGCCGTGATCGCGTGCGAGCGCGAGGCGAGCGACGCGGCCGGCGCGTATCCGATCACGCCCTCGACGCAGATGGGCGAGGGGTGGGCGGAGGCGGCGGCCGCCGGCCACGTCAACGTCTCCGGCCGCCCGCTGATCTTCATCGAGCCCGAGGGTGAGCACGCCGCGGCGGCGGTCACCGCGGGACTGTCGATGACCGGGCTGAGGGCGGCGAACTTCTCGTCCGGCCAGGGCATCGCGTACATGCACGAGTCGCTGTACGCCGCGGTGGGCAAGCGGCTCACCTACGTGCTCAACGTCGGCACGCGCGCGATGACCAAGGCCACCCTGAACGTGCACGCCGGTCACGACGACTACCACTGTGCCGACGACACCGGCTTCTTCCAGCTCTTCGCGAAGAACGCGCAGCACGCCGCGGACTTCAACCTCGTCGCGCACCGCATCGCGGAGCTCGCGCTCAATCCCGGCATCGTCGCGCAGGACGGCTTCCTGACCACGCACCTCATCGAGTCGCTGCGTCTGCCCGAGCGCGCGCTCGTCGCCGAGTTCCTCGGGCGCCCCGAGGACCTCATCGAGTGCCCGACGCCCGCGCAGCGCATGCTGTTCGGCGAGCGCCGCCGGCGGGTGCCCGAGCTCTGGGATGTGGACAACCCGGTGATGGCGGGCATCGTGCAGAACCAGGACGCGTACATGCAGAGCGTCGCGGCGCAGCGCCCGTTCTTCTTCGACCACCTGCCCGAGCTCGCCGACCGCGCGTTCGACGAGTACGCCGCCCTGACCGGCCGGCGGCACGCGCGGGTGATGGCCCATGCCTGCGACGATGCGGACTACCTGCTGCTCGGGCAGGGCAGCGTGGTGCCGAGCGCCGAGGCGGTGGCCGACTGGCTGCGCGAGCACCGCGGCCTGCGCGTCGGCGTCGTCGACCTCGCGATGTTCCGCCCGTTCCCGGCGGACCTGCTCGCGCCGCTGCTCGCCGGACGTGCCGGGGTCACGGTGCTCGAGCGCCTCGACCAGCCGCTCGCCGCCGACCTGCCGCTGATGCGCGAGATCCGGGCGACGGTGTCGAAATGCGTCGAGAACGGCCGCGAGCCGGACCGCCCGCCGCACGCCGGGCTCCCCGCGTGGACCCGCGTCGCCGATGCGCCGGCGCTGTACTCCGCCGCGTTCGGCCTCGGCAGCCGCGACCTCCAGCCGTCGGACCTCGTCGGCGCGGTGGAGAACATGCTGCCCGGCGCGCCGCGCCGGCGCTTCTTCTATCTCGGCATCGAGTTCGTGCGCGACGAGGCGCTGACACCGAAGGAAGCCGTGCACCAGGACGCGATGCTCGACGGCTATCCGCACCTGCGCGACCTCGTCGTGCGCGGCAGCGAGAACCCCGACCTGATGCCGGCCGGCAGCGTCACGGTGCGCATGCACTCGGTGGGCGGCTGGGGCGCGATCGCCACCGGCAAGAACCTCGCGGCGACGCTGTTCGACCTCCTCGGTCAGGACGTGAAGGCGAATCCGAAGTACGGCTCGGAGAAGAAGGGTCAGCCGACCACCTTCTACCTCGCCGCCGCGCCGGAGCCTATCCGCGTCAACTGCGAATACCACTACGTCGACGCGGTGCTCTCCCCCGACCCGAACGTGTTCAGCCACACGGACGCGCTCGCGGGGCTCAGGGACGGCGGGATCTTCGTCATCCAGAGCGACGCCCCGACGCCGCAGGCCGCATGGTCGCGGATCCCGGCGCGCTGGCGCGAGTCCATCGCCGAGCGCGGCATCCGCGCCTTCTACGTCGACGCGTTCCGCATCGCGCGCGAGGAGGCCACCGATCCGGACCTGCAGATGCGCATGCAGGGGATCGCGTTCCAGGGTGCGTTCTTCGCCGCATCGCCGGTGCTGTCCGACGCGGGCCTCGACGAGGAGGCGCTGCTCGATGCGCTGCGCGGCCAGCTCGAGCGCAAGTTCGGCGGCAAGGGCGCCCGGGTCGTGGAGGACAACCTGCGCGTGATCCGCCGAGGTTTCGACGAGGTGCGGCCGCTGGACGCGGACGCGCCGGCCGGCACGCACGCGCACGCCGGCGGCGCGGAGCCGCCGATCCCGGTCATGGTGCGTGCGCTGCCGAAGGGCGACGCGCCGCTCACCGACATCCACCGCTTCTGGGAGCAGACCGGCAGCCTGTACGCGCGCGGCCGGGCCAGCGCGGGCCTCGCCGATCCGTTTGCGGCGATGAGCGTGATGCCCGCGAGCAGCGCGCTGTTCCGCGACATGACCGGGATCCGCTTCCAGCACCCGCGCTGGCTGCCGGAGCGCTGCACCGGCTGCGGCGACTGCGTCACGGTGTGCCCCGACACCGCGATGCCCGGGCTGGTGAACGACGTCACCCAGGTGCTCGACACGGCGATCGCCCGCGTGCGCCGCGCCGGCCACGCGGTGCATCACCTGCCGCGCGCGGCGCGCGAGGTCGAGCGCCGGCTGCGCGCGCTGATCGCGCAGGCCGGCGAGGGCCACCGCGTGCGCGGTCTGCTCGACGACGCGATCGAGCAGACCCTCGCCGCCAGCGACGCGCGCGACGCCCTCGCACCGGAGCTGGAGCATCTGCGCGAGGCTCTCGGCGACTTCGACTTCGCGCTGACCCGCCCCTATTTCACGCTCCCGGAGAAGCAGGCGCCGGGCAGCGGCGGGCTGTTCAGCATCACCGTGAACCCCTACACCTGCAAGGGCTGCGGCGAGTGCATCGCCGTGTGCGGCGACGGCGCCCTCGAGCTCGCGCCCCAGACGCCCGCGTCGGTGGACGCGCTGCGCCGCGAGTGGTCGTTCTGGCTGGACCTTCCGAGCACGCCGGCGCGCTACCTGCGGGTGCAGGATCTCGAGCAGCGCATCGGCGCGCTCGAGACGCTGCTGCTCGACAAGAGCGCGTACCTCGCGTTCTCGAGCGGAGACGGCGCGTGCCTCGGCTGCGGCGAGAAGACCTCGCTGCGGCTGTTCGTCGCGACGGTGGAGGCGCTGATGCGCCCGCGCGTCGAGCGCCACGTGAAGGCGCTCGACGACCTGGTCGCGCGACTCGAGCGCCACGTGCAGGGGCGCATCGCCGAGGAGATCGACGTCGACGCCCCGCAGACGCTGGCACGCGCGATGTCGGAGGCCGGCGACGGCGACCTCACCCTGTCCGCGCTGTCGGCGCGGCTCGAGGCGCTCACCGGCACGCACCCGATCGACCGCGAGTGGCTGGCTCGCGTCACCGGCCTGGTGGCCGCGCTCAAGGATCTGCGCGAGCGCTACGCGCACGGCGCGACGGGCCGCGGGCGCGCGCGCATGGGGGTGCTGAACGCGACCGGCTGCAGCTCGGTGTGGGGCAGCACGTGGCCGTTCAACCCGTACCCGTTCCCGTGGGCCAACCACCTGTTCCAGGACAGCGCGTCGATGGCGATGGGCGTGTTCGAGGGGCACATGGCGAAGATGGCGCGCGGCTTCAAGGCGGTGCGCATGGCCGAGCTCGAGATCGCGGGCGAGTGGGACCCGCGCGAGCACGACGCGTTCTTCGAGCGCTTCTCGTGGCACGACTTCAGCGACGAGGAGCTCGCGCTGTGTCCGCCGGTGGTCACCGTCGGCGGCGACGGCGCGATGTACGACATCGGCTTCCAGAACCTGTCGCGGGCGCTGATCTCCGGCAAGCCGATCAAGGTGGTGGTGCTGGACACCCAGGTCTACTCGAACACCGGCGGCCAGGCCTGCACCTCGGGCTTTACCGGGCAGATCTCGGACATGGCGCCGTTCGGCGACGCGACGCGCGGCAAGCAGGAGGTGCGCAAGGAGCTCGCGCTGATCGCGATGGCGCACCGCACCGCGTACGTGATGCAGGGCACGATGGCCCATCCGGCGCATCTCATCGAGGGCTTCGTCGAGGGCCTCACCAGCCGGCGTCCGGCGCTGTTCAACCTCTACACGCCGTGCCAGCCGGAGCACGGCATCGGCGACGACATGGCGCACGCGCAGGCGCGGCTCGCCGTCGAGTCGCGCGCCTACCCGCTGCTGCGCTTCGACCCCGACCGCGGCGACACCTTCGGCGAGTGCCTCGACCTCTCCGGCAACCCGGCCCGCCGCGACGACTGGCCGAGCTACGAGCTGCCGTACCGCGAGAACGAGTGCGACAGGAGCCTGTCGCTGCCGATGACCTTCGCGGACTTCGCGGCCACCGAGGTGCGCTTCCGCAAGCACTTCCGAAGCGCGCCGCCGGACACCTGGCACGACGACATGGTCACCGTCGCCGAACTGCTCGCGCTGGAGCCGGCGGCGCGCGCCGGCAAGCGCGCGTTCATCTGGACGGTGAACGACGACGGAGAGCTCGGGCGGCTGCTGGTGGACGACACGCTGGTCGCGGCGTGCGAGGACCGGCGCCGCTTCTGGCGCCTGCTGCGCGGCCTGCTGCCGGGCGACGCACCGCGCGCCGACGCGCCGGGGGCCGACGCGCTTCGCCGCCAGGTGGCCGAGGAGCTGGTCGCCGGGCTGCTGCGACTCGCCGGCGGCGAGCAGCCGCCCGCCGCCGGCGCCGCCGCCGGTGCGGCAGCGGAGCCCGTCGCGACGCCCGCGCCCGCACCGGCGGCCGCGGGCGGCTACGTCGCGCCGTGGATCGACTCCGACGAGTGCACCGCGTGCGACGAGTGCACCCGCCTGAATCCGGACATGTTCGCGTACGGGGACGACGGCAAGGCGTACATCAAGGATCCCGACGGCGGCCCCTACGCGGACCTGGTGAAGGCCGCCGAGCGCTGCACCGCGCGCATCATCCATCCGGGCCTGCCGCGCGACGCGCACGCGCCCGGGATGGATGTCTGGGTGCGGCGCGCACAGCCGTACAACTGAACGGGAGCGCCGATCCGTGCTGCAGCCTCGCCTTCGTTCCGACGCCCGCGTGAGCACGCGACGGCAGGCTGCGCGTGCGGCGTGGTCGCCGGGCGCCGCGCGCACGGCCCCGGCCGTCGCGCGCGATGCGCGCGGCAGCGGGTCGCGCCGGACGCCCCACGCTGCGCGCTTCGAGACGCGCGGCTAGGCGCGCACGTCATCATGTGGCCGCTTGCCGCGCACACCTTTCCCCACGGCGTCGACGTGCCGGACGACAAGGCGGCCACGCGCGGGCTGCCGATCCGCCCGTTCCCGTTTGCGCCGATGCTGCTGCTGCCGCTCGCGCAGGCCGCCGGCGAGCCGCCGATTCCGGTCGTGCGCGACGGCCAGGAGGTCGTGCGCGGGCAGCTGCTCGCGCGCGCGGACGGATTCCGCTCGGTGCCGCTGCACGCGCCGGCGAGCGGGCGGGTGAGGCGCGTCGCGCGCGTGCCGGATGCGAGCGGCGCGCCGGTCGCGGGCATCCACCTCGAGCCCTGGCCCGGCTCGACGCAGGAGCTGCCGGAGGGAACCCCGTGCGATCCGGCGCGCGCGACGCCGCGCGAGATCATCGACGCGGTGCAGGCAGCGGGCATCGTGGGGCTCGGCGGCGCGGCGTTCCCGACGCACGTGAAGCTCGCGGCGCACGAGCACCGCGACATCGACACCGTGCTCGTCAACGGGGTCGAGTGCGAGCCGTGCCTGACGACGGACCACCGGGTGATGCTCGAGCAGGCCGCGGACGTGTGGCGCGGCGTGCGCTACCTGCTCGCGGCGGCCGGGGCGGCGCGCGCGGTGATCGCGGTGGAAGCGAACAAGCGGGACGCCGCCACGGCACTCGAGCGGGCGCGGCCCGACGATCTCCCCGGCACGGTGCAGGTGCTGCCGGTGCACTACCCGCAGGGCGCGGAGCGCATCCTGGTCGACAGCGTGCTCGGCCGCGCGGTGCCCGCCGGCGGGCACCCCGCGGACGTCGGCGCGGTGTGCCTGAACGTCGCGACCACCGCCGAGATCGGGCGGCTGCTCCCGCACGGGCGCGGCATCGTCGAGCGGGTGGTGACCGTGACCGGGACGGCGGTCGCGCACCCCGGCAACTACCGCATCCCGATCGGCACGCCGCTCGGCTTCGTGCTCGAGCATGCGGGGGCGCACGGCCCGCTCGGGCGGGTATTCCTCGGCGGCCCGATGATGGGCCACGCCGTGCCGGGCCTCGACGTGCCCGTGACGAAGGGCGCGACCGGCGTCGTCGCGATGCGCGCGGGCGCCGGCGCGGCGCCGCGCGAGCACCCGTGCATCCACTGCGGGCGCTGCGTGCGCGCGTGCCCGCTGTGGCTGGACCCGTCGCGGCTGGGCCTGCTCGCGCGCCACGGCCGCTACGCCGAGATGCGCGACGAGCACCGCCTCGCGGAGTGCTTCGAGTGCGGCGCCTGCGCGTACGTGTGCCCCGCCCACATCCCGCTCGTGCAGCTCGTGCGCGCCGCGAAGAGCGCGCTCAGGGACGAGGCGGCATGAGGGCGGGGCTCGAGATCGCGCCGTCGCCGCACGTCGCGAGCGGCGCGCGGGTGGAGCACATCATGCGCGACGTCGTGATCGCGCTGGCCCCGGTCACGGTGTTCGCGGTGTGGCTGTTCGGGCTCGCCGCGCTCGTGACCCTCGCGGCAGCGACCGCCGCCGCGGTGCTCGCCGAGCACGCCGCCGCGCGGCTGCGCGGCGTGCCGACGACGGTGGGCGACTGGTCCGCGGCCGTCACCGGCCTCGTCTACGGGCTGACGCTGCCGCCGGCGCTGCCGCTGTGGATGACGGTGCTCGGCGCAGCGGTCGGGGTGGCCGGCGGCAAGCTGCTGTTCGGAGGCCTGGGCGGCAACGTATTCAACCCGGCGCTGGTCGGGCGCGCGTTCCTGCAGGCGGCGTTCCCCGCCGCGATGACCAGCTGGCAGGCACCGCTGGCCGACGGGCGATTCACCGCGCTGCCGACGTCGACGCTGGCGGCGCCGCTCGCGGCGCCGCACTACGACGCCGTCACGGGTGCGACGCCGCTGGCCGCGATGAAGTTCGAGCACGAGCCGACGGCGACCGCGGACCTGCTGCTCGGCCTCACGTCCGGCTCCACCGGCGAGACCTGCGCGCTGCTGCTGCTCGCCGGCGGGGCGTGGCTCGCGCTGCGCCGGGTGCTCGACTGGCGCATTCCGACCGCGATCCTCGCCACCGTCGCCGCGGCGAGCGCCGCCGCGCACGCCGCCGCGCCCGAGCGCTTCGCGCCGCCGCTGTTCATGCTGCTCTCGGGCGGGCTGCTGCTCGGGGCGCTGTACATGGCGACCGACCCCGTCGCGTCGCCGTCCACAGCCGCGGGCGCGTGGGTCTACGGCGCGCTGATCGGGACCCTGGTCGTCGTGATCCGCTTCTTCGGCGGCCTGCCCGAGGGCGTGATGTACGCGATCCTGATGGCGAACGCGACGTCGCCGCTGATCGACCGCTGGCTGCGCCCCGCCCCGCCCCGGCGCCACGCCGCGCGCGACGATGGCTGAGCCGCGCCCGGCCGAGGCCTGGTGGCCGATGTTCCGCGCCCTCGTCGGCACCGGGCTCGCGTGCGCGCTGCTGATCGTCGGCTCCTACGAGCTGACCCGGGAGCCGATCGCGGCGAACCGCGATGCGCGCCTGCGCGCGGCGATCGACGCGGTGCTTCCCGCGACGGCCGCGGTCGTCAGCTACCGCCGCCTGCCCGACGGACGCCTCCAGCGCCTCGACGCGCTGACCTCGGGCGACGACGTGGTGCACGCGGGCTTCGACGCCGACGGCCGCGTCACGGGCTTCGCGTACGAGGGCCGCGGCCCCGGCTACCAGGACAGCATCGAGGTGCTGCTCGGCCACGACCCGCGCAGCCAGCGCATCGTCGGCCTCGCGGTGCTCGCGTCGCGGGAGACGCCGGGCCTCGGCGACCGCATCCGCGACGACCCGGCGTTCCACGCGGGCTTTCGCGACCTCGACGTGCGCCTCGACGCATCGGGCGAGGCACTCGCGCACGCGGTCGCGCTCGCCCGCCCGGGGCGGCAGCGCCGCGCGTGGCAGATCGACGGCATCAGCGGCGCGACGGTGTCCTCGCGGGCCGTCGCACGCATCGTCGGCGAGGCGGCGGCGCGCTGGGCGCCGCTGCTGGGCTCCGCGCTCGAGCGCGTCGAGGAGCCGCGGTGAGCAGCGGCGACGACTTCGTCAAGGGCCTGTGGCGGGAGAACCCGGTGCTCGCGATGCTGCTCGGGATGTGCCCGACGCTGGCGGTGACCAACAGCGCCGCCAACGGCCTCGCGATGGGCCTCGCGACGGCGGGCGTGCTCGCGGTGTCCGGCCTCGTCGTGTCGGCGACCCGGCGCGTGGTCCCGAGGGCCGTGCGCGTCGCGACCTGGATCCTCGTCATCGCGACGCTGGTGACGGCGGTGGACTACCTGCTGCAGGCCGCCGCGCCCGACGTGCACCGGCGCCTCGGCGCGTTCGTGTCGCTGATCGTCGTGAACTGCCTGATCCTCGGCCGCGCGGAGGCCTTCGCGTCGCGCAACGCGGTGCCCGCGGCGGTGCTCGACGGCGCCGGCATGGGCGCCGGGTTCACGCTCGCGCTGCTCGCGATCGGCTCGGTGCGCGAGGTGCTGGGCAGCGGCACCTGGTTCGGGCTCGCGGTGCTGCCGGACGGGTTCGCGCGCTTCGCGGTGATGCTGCTGCCGGCGGGCGGCTTCCTGACGCTCGCGGCGTGGCTGCTCGCGGTGAATGCGCTGCGCACCCGGCGGCGCGCGGGCACGGCGCCGGAGGGCCTCGCGCGATGAACGACGCGGCCCCGTTCGAAGTGCTCGTCGACGCGGCGCTCGTGAACAACTTCGTGCTCGCGTACTTCCTCGGCATCTGTCCGTTCCTCGGGGTGTCCGGGCGCGTCGCGACGGCGACGCGCATGGGCGCTGCGGTGACCTTCGTGATGCTGCTGAGCGCGAGCGCGGCCCATGGCCTGGACCTGCTGCTCGCCGCGATCGGCGCGCCGTACCTGCGACTGGTGTCCTACGTGGTCGTGATCGCGGCGCTGGTGCAGCTGGTCGAGATGTTCGTGCGCGCGACGAGCCCGGCGCTGTTTCGCGCGCTCGGCATCTTCCTGCCGCTGATCACGACGAACTGCGCAATCCTCGCGGTCGCGCTGTTCCAGTCGCAGCGCGGCTACGGCTTCGTGCAGTGCCTCGCGTTCGCCGCCGGCGCCGGGCTCGGCTTCACCCTCGCACTGGTGCTGATGGCGGGGCTGCGCGAGCGGCTCGAGCTGTCGAGCGTGCCCGACGTCGCGCGAGGCGCCGCGCTCACGCTGGTGCTGGCCGGAATCCTGTCGATGGCGTTCATGGGCTTCGGCGGCCTCGGCGTCGAGGGCGCACGATGATCGCGGGCAGCTGGCTCACAGGGCTCGCCGTGCTCGCGCTGCTCGCGGGCGCGTGGGCCGGCGTGCTCTGGCTCGCGCGCGCGCAGGGCCGCGGCGCATCCGGATGCGGCACGTGCGGCGCCTGCGGCGCGCGTGCGGACACGGCTCACGGGAGGAGAACCGATGCGACTCGCTGACCTCGACACCTCGCGGCGCCTGCACGCGACCGTCGCCGCGAGCGAGCGCCTCACGCCCGACACGTCCCCGGAGGAGGTGCGCGAGCTGGTGCTCGCGGTCGACGCGCCCGGGCTAGACGTGCGCCCGGGGCAATGCGTGGCCGTCGTCGTGCCCGGCCCCCACCCGCAGGGTCACGGCGAGCACGTGCGGCTCTACAGCGTCGCCGACGCCCCTGGCGCGGGGCCCGACGGCCGCCCGCGCGTCGCGATCTGCGTGCGCCGCTGCTCGTACATCGACCCGTTCAGCGGCGAGCGATTCCCCGGCATCGCGTCGAACTTCCTGTGCGACCGCCGCCCCGGCGACGCGGTCGTGCTCGCCGGACCCTACGGACTGCCCTTCGAGGTGCCCGACGACCGCGGCGCGGACCTGCTGCTGATCGGGCTCGGCACCGGTATCGCCCCGTTCCGCGCGTTCGTGCGACACATCGTCGAGGACCTGGGCGGCTGGGACGGCAGCGTCACGCTTTTCTTCGGCGCGCGCACCGGCCTCGAGATGCTCTACATGAACGACCGGCGCGACGACTTCGCGCGCTGGCTGGACGCGCCCACCCTGCGCGCGTTCCAGGCCGTGAGCCCGCGCCCGCACTGGGACGAGCCGGCGGCGCTCGGCGCGGCGCTGGCCGCACACCGCGAAGAGGTGTGGCGCATGCTCGGCGACCCGCGCACCCACGTGTACGTCGCCGGGCTGGAGGCCGTGCGCGACGGGCTCGACGACGCGCTCGCGGCGATGGCCGGCTCGGCCGCGAAGTGGCAACGGCGCAAGGCCGAGCTGGTCGCGGGCGGGCGCTGGACGGAACTGCTGTACTGAACCGTGTGTTGAAGAACGCGCCCGCCGCCACGCGGCACGCGCAAGCGAGGAGGACGACGATGCAAGAGACGATCACCACCGCAGGCGATGGCTGGTACCTGGTCGAGCCGGTGCTGGAGGAGGGGCGGCCCGTGGGCACGCGGCGCACGCCGATCGTGGCCTGGCGCATCGGCACCGATGGCGCGGTGCCGGTGCCGCTCGACGGCGGCGGCCCGACGCCCGCCGCCGGCAGCGCCGTGATGCATCCGAACGGGACCGTGTGGTTCGAGGGCGCGGAGCACAAGACCCTGCGCGCGTTCCTGGACTTCCTGCGCCGGCGCGCCGGCGGCGGTGCACCGGCGGCGCGCGAGCGTACGGAGCAGCCGGCACCGCCGGCACGGCTGCTGGACCCGGAGCTCGCGGAGGAGGACGCGACCCACGCGATGATCGAGCTGCTCAACGTGCACGGCCACGAGTTCGTGCTGCACGCGCACGAGTGGCGCAAGGCCCTGGCGCTCGCCCGCGCGCACGGCTGGACGGCTCGCGGCACCCGCCACGACGCGGTGGCCGGATGGGAGGGCCGCTACGACGAGCCGCACAACCAGCGTGTGCGCGCCGACGACGCGCGCGCGTTCGCGGACGGGCTGGAGCGCGCGCTGCCCGCACTGCCGCCGCAGCGCGAGGAGGACTTCGTGCAGCACAGCCCCGACCGCACCCTGGTGGAGCTGTCGCCGGCGGACTATCTCGGCGGCGTGAAGGGCCGTCGCTTCGTCGAGGCGCTGATCGCCTACGCGCGCGAGGGGGAGTTCCGGGTCGCGTAGCGCGCGCCCGGGACGGGCCCGCCGGCCACACGCTCGCGGAAGCCCGCGGTCGTGCGCCCGGTGAGCCCGTCGTCGCCGCGGACCTGGAACAGGGCCGGCACCGAGAGCCGCTCCGCGAGGTCCGGGCCCGCCTGCGGGCCGAGCACCATCAGCGCCGTCGACAGCGCATCGGCGGCCATCGCCGTCGGCGCGATGACACTGACCGCGGCGAGCGCGTGCGACACCGGAACGCCGGTGCGCGGGTCGATCGTGTGCGAGTACCGCCGGCCCGCGTGCTCGAAGAAGTTGCGGTAGTCGCCGGAGGTCGCGACGGCGCCGGCATCGAGCGCGAGCACGCACCCGATCTCCACGCCGCCCGCCGCCGGGCGTTCGACGCCGACGCGCCAGGGCCCGCCGTGGGGCGCGCGGCCGCGCGCGCGAAGCTCGCCGCCCACGTCCACCAGGTAGTCCTCCAGACCCGCCGCGTCGAGCGCCGCGGCGACGCGATCCACCGCGTAGCCCTTCGCGATCCCGCACAGATCGAGAGCGATGCGGTCGTCCTCCTTGCGCAGGGCCGAGCGCCCGCGGTCGACCGAGACCGCGGCGAGGCCGGTCCGCGCCCGCGCGTCCGCGAGGGCCTCGTCGCGCGGGACGCCGCCGGCCGCGGACGGGCCGAAGCCCCAGAGGTCGACCAGCGGGCCCACCGTCGGGTCGAACGCACCGCCCGAGAGCGCGGCGATCCGTCGAGCCTCGCCGACCACCTCGACGAGGCTTCCGGGGACAGGCATCCAGCGCCCGCGCGGCGCGGCGTTGAACCGCGACAGATCGGAGCCCGCGAGCCACGTGGACATGCGGGCCTCGACCCGCGCGAGCGCGTCGGCGGCCGCGCGCGCGACGGCCTGCTCCTGCGCGGCGGACAGCGTCGCGGCCAGGCTCACCTGCCAGCGGGTGCCCATCGTCGCGCCGGCGAGCCGGGTCGCGCCGTCACGGTCGCCGCAACCGCCGAGCGGCAGCGCCGCAAGCGGTCCGCCGACACGCACCAGCGCGGCCAACGATCCCGCGAGGCAGGTGCGTCTTCGCATCGTGCGAGTCCTCCTGTGCCGACGAGGCGCACGGCGCGCCCTTACCGGCCGCGCCGGGCCCCTAAGCGCCTCGAGACAGTCTAGAAATCCCGCGGCGGGGCGCCTTGACCGCGGTCAACGCGGCCCGCGCCGGCCGAGCGCCGCGCTTTGCTACCATCCGCGGCCAGCCATTGACCACTGCACCGGGCGTCCCCACACCGTGATCCGCAAGCTGCTCATCGCCAACCGCGGCGAGATCGCGTGCCGCATCGCGCGCACCGCGCGCGCGATGGGCGTGCGCACGGTCGCGGTGCACTCCGACGCGGACGCCCGCGCCGCACACGTCGCGGCCGCCGACGAGGCGGTGCGAATCGGGCCCGCGGCGGCGTCCGCGAGCTACCTGGACCAGGACGCGGTGCTCGCCGCGGCGCGCGACAGCGGCGCCGACGCGCTGCACCCGGGCTACGGCTTCCTGGCCGAGAACGCCGGGTTCGCCGAGCGCTGCGAGGCAGCGGGCGTGTGCTTCGTCGGCCCGCCGCCGTCGGCGATCCGCGCGATGGGCTCGAAGCGCGAGGCGCTGGATGCGATGGCCGCGCAGGGCGTGCCGGTGCTGCCCGGCTACCGGGGCACGGCGCAGGACGATGACGCGCTGCTCGGCGCAGCCGCGGAGATCGGCTTCCCGCTGATCGTCAAGCCCAGTGCCGGCGGCGGGGGCAAGGGCATGGAGGTGGCGCGCGACGCGGCCGCGCTGGCGCGCGCGCTGCCGGCGGCGCGGCGCGTCGCGAAAGCAGCGTTCGGCGACGACACCCTGCTGCTGGAGCGCTACCTGGAGCGCCCGCGCCACGTCGAGGTGCAGGTGTTCGCCGATGCCCACGGCGGCTGCGTCCACCTCTTCGAACGCGACTGCTCGGTGCAGCGGCGCCACCAGAAGGTGGTCGAGGAGGCGCCGGCGCCGGGGCTGCCCGACGCGGTGCGCGAGCGCATGGGCGAGGTCGCGGTGGCCGCGGCGCGGGCCATCGGCTACCGCGGCGCGGGCACCGTCGAGTTCCTGTACGACCCCGCGCGCGAAGACTTCCACTTCATGGAGATGAACACGCGGCTGCAGGTGGAGCACCCGGTGACCGAGATGATCACCGGCATCGACCTCGTCGCGTGGCAGCTCCGCGTCGCGGCCGGCGAGCCGCTGCCGCTCGCGCAGGACGCGATTCGCCGGCGCGGCCACGCGATCGAGGTGCGGCTGTACGCGGAGGATCCGGAACGCGACTTCCTGCCCGCGAGCGGCCCGGTGCAGTGGTTCGACACCCCGTCCGGCGACGGGCACGTGCGCGTGGACGCGGGCGTGCGCGCGGGGGACGCCGTGAGCGTGCACTACGACCCGATGATCGCGAAGCTGGTCGCGTGGGGCACCGACCGCTCGCAGGCGGCGGCGCGCCTCGGGCGCGCGCTGGCGCAGACCGCCGTCGGCCCGCTCGCGAGCAACCTGTCGTTCCTGCGCACCCTCGCCGGGCACCCGGCGTGGCTCGCCGGCGAGCTGGATACGGGGTTCCTGGCGCGGCACGCGGCGGAGCTGGGCGCACCGCGGATGGACGCCCGCGACGCGCTGGCGGGCGCGGCCGCGTACCTGCTCGCCGCCGAGCCGGACGCGCGGGCGAGCCCGTGGGAACGGCTGCGGGGGTTCCGCCTCAACCTGCCCGCGTGCACGCGGCTGCGCCTCGAGCTCGGCGGCGAAGTGCACGACCTGGTCGTGGAGCCGCGGCGCGACGACACGCTGCTGCACCTGCCCGGCGACCCGGTCGCGCTCGCGTCGATCGAGCGCGTCGACGACGGCGGGCTCGCATTCCGCGCCGACGGGCACACGCGCCGCGTGCACGTGCGGCACGACGGCGACGTGCTGCACCTCGACGACGGCCGCGCGCGCGCGGCGGTGACCCGGCTGCCGCCGGCCACGCCGGCCGGCGGCGGGCAGGTGCACGGCGCGGGCCGGCTCGTCGCCCCGATGCCGGGGCGCGTGGTCAGCCTCACCGTCGCCGCCGGCGACCGGGTGAGCGCCGGTCAGCCGCTGGTGGTGCTGGAGGCGATGAAGATGGAGCACACCCTCGCCGCCCCCGGCGACGGGCACGTGGAGTCGGTGGGCTGCTCGAGCGGCGCGCAGGTGGACGAAGGCGCGGTGCTGGTGGTGCTGGAGCTGGACTGAGAGCGCGCGAAGCCGTCGCGGGACCCGCGCGGCGCGCACCGCCGGCCGGCTCGCCGCGCCCCGGCCCGCGTGTTGCGCGGCATTGCGCGCACCCGCCGTGGACGCGCCGCGGCCGGGAGCGCGGCTCCGGCAGGCCCGGACGCGCCGGGCCTGCCGGCTCGGATCCCCTCAGTCGGCGGCCTCGAGGTACAGGAAGCCGATGCCCGCGGACGCCCCGACGCCCTGCTCGCTGCCCACCGCGATCGGATTGAGCCCGAACTGATCGTTCGCGCCCCCGACCAGGGCCGCCGCACCGAGGCCCACGCCGGCGCTGGCGCTGGCCTTGCCGCCGGCGTACTTGCCGGCCAGCGAGTGTCTGCCCGCGGACAGATCCGACGCCGAGATTACGGCGAACGCGAAGTTCTCCTCGCTCTTGAAGCTCAGGTCCAGGCCCAGCGCGATGCCGCTCTCGCCCTTGTACTTCTCGCTGTTGCCCGCGCTGTCGGTGAACTCGCACATCACGTCCGCAGTGGAACGCACCAGCAGGTTGAGCCGGCTGCCCTCCACCGTCTTGCAGGTGAGCACGCCGACGCGCATGGAATCGGCGCCCGCCGCGAGCGGCAGCAGCGCAGACACGAGGCCCGCGACCAGCAATCGAACACGCGTATTCATGGGAACTCCTTAGTCACGTGGACACGTTGAGGAACAGGGATACTCCGGCGCGCCATTGTCGCGGCGTAGCGGATCGCGCGTAAAGACGGGCGGCGCCGGCTCCACGGACCGGGCGCGGATGGGGCGGCGGCACGGGGCAGGAGGAAAAAAGGAGGGGGAGCGCCTCGCGGCGCTCCCCCTTACACCATCCGTCCGCAGGGGAGCTCAGGATGGTCAGGCCAACACCGGGGAAGTGTCCCCTGGTGTTTTGCACGGCCCGTGCCAACCTTCCCGATCAACGGATTCAATACGTTACGCGCACCCTGCCGCGCCGAGCCGATCCGCGCTGGATCGGCGCGCACCGAAACCGGGCACACCTGCCGCACGGCCTCAGCCTGCGGCGCGACGCCGTGGGCCGTCGGCGAACACGTCCTGCCGGCCCCAGGGCTGGCAGCGCAGGTACTGGTCCGGGTAGCGCGCCGCCTGCCCCTCGCCCAGCGCCTCCGCGGCGTGCCAGGTCCAGCGCGGGTCGTAGAGCATGCCCCGCGCGAGGGCCACCAGGTCGGCGTGGCCGCTGGCCACGATCTGCTCCGCCTGCCTCGGCTCGGTGATCATGCCGACGCTCATCACCGCCATCGAGGTCGCGGCCTTGACGCGGCGCGCGAACGGCACCTGGTAGCCGGGCTCCACCCGGATCTGCTGGTGCTTCACGAGGCCGCCGCTGGAGACGTCGATCCAGTCGCAGCCCCGGCGCTCCAGCTCGGCCGTGAACGCCAGCGTGCCGTCCAGGTCCCAGCCGCCGTCGGCGTGGTCGCTGGCCGACACGCGCACCCCCAGCGGCCGGTCGTCCGGCCACGCGCTGCGCACCGCGTCGAACACCGCGAGCGGGAAACGCATGCGGTTCTCCAGGCTGCCGCCGTAGCGGTCCGTGCGCCGGTTCGACAGCGGCGACAGGAACTGGTGCAGCAGGTAGCCGTGCGCGGCGTGCAGCTCGATGGCGGCGAAGCCGAGGCGGCGTGCGCGCTCCGCGGCCGCCGCGAAGGCGTCGACCAGGGCCTCGATCTCGCCCGCCTCCAGCGCGCGCGGCGGCTCGTCGCCGTCGCCGCCGTCCACCGCGGACGGCGCCACCGCCTGCCACCCGCCCTCGTGCGCACCGAGGCGCCGGCGCCCCTCCCACGGCGGCGCGGACGACGCCTTGCGTCCGGCGTGGGCGAGCTGGATCGCGATCGGGGTGTTGCCGTAGCGCTCGACGAAGCGCACCACGCGCGCCAGCGCGGCCTCGCAGGCGTCGTCGTAGAGCCCCATGCACCCCGGCGTGATGCGCCCGCGCGGCTCCACGTTGGTCATCTCCATGATCAGCAGCCCGTGACCGCCCACCGCGAGGTGGCCGAGGTGCATCAGGTGCCAGTCGGTGGCGCAGCCGTTGTGCGCCGAGTACTGACACATCGGGGAGACCACGACGCGGTTGGCCAGGGTCAGCGACCGCAGTGTGAGGGGCTGGAACAGGGCGGACATCGGAACTCCTCGCGGGTGGCCTCGGAGCCGGTCCCGCAGCGCCGGGATCCGGGAGCGCACAGGGTACCGCCGCGGCCCGCGGCGAGCGCCGTCAGCCCGCGAGCCAGAAGCTCCACGCAAACCACGCGATGCCGGCCAGCACGAGGCCCGCGTTCCAGCTCACCAGCCACCACTGACGCCCGCGCCAGCCGATCCAGACCAGGAGCGCGCCGATCACGATGCCGAGCACCACGGTGAAGGTCACGAAGTCGCCGGTGCTGCCGTAGGTGGACAGCTCCGGCGGCTCACCGACGCGGTAGCGCACGGCCTCGATATCTCCTCAGCGCAGCGGCATCGGGTACATGATGCCGCCGCGGTCCCACAGCGCATTCATGCCGCGCGGAAGGTTCAGCGGCGAGCCGTGCCCGAGGTTGCGCTCGTAGCTCTCGGCGTAGTTGCCCACCTGCCTGACGATGCGATAGGCCCAGTCGTCGTCCAGGCCCAGCGCGCTGCCGAGCGCCCCCTCCACGCCCAGCAGCCGCCGCACCCGCGGCTGCTCGCTCCCGGCGCGCAGCCGCTCGGCGTTGAGCGACGTCACGCCCAGCTCCTCCGCCTCCTGCATCGCGGTGAGCGACCAGCGCACGATGTCCAGCCACTGGTCGTCGCCGTGGCGCACGACCGGCCCCAGCGGCTCCTTCGAGATCACCTCCAGCAGGATCGTGTGCGCGTCGGAGTCGCGCATTCCCAGGCGCTGCGCCGCGAGCGTCGTGACGTCGCTGGTGTACGCGTCGCAGCGCCCGGCGTCGTACGCGGCCGCGACCTCCGACAGCTTCTCGTAGAGCACCGGGCGGAAGCTGAGGCCGCGGGCGCGGAACCAGTCCGCGAGGTTCAGCTCCGTCGTCGTGCCCAGGTTCACGCAGATGGTCGCGCCGTCGAGCTGCTCGGGCTCCGTGACGCCGAGGTCCCTGCGCACCATGAAGCCCTGGCCGTCGTAGTAGTTCACGCCGGCGAAGTTCAGCCCCAGCGCGGTGTCGCGCACGAGGGTCCAGGTCGCGTTCTCCACCAGCAGGTCCACCTCGCCGGACTGCAGCGCGGTGAAGCGCGCCTTCGGCGACAGCGCCACGTAGCGCACCTTCGCGGCGTCGCCCAGCACCGCGGCGGCCACCGCGCGGCACACGTCCACGTCGAGGCCGCGGTACGTGCCGTCGGCGGCCAGCGTCGAGAAGCCGGGGTTGCCCTGACTGGTGCCGCACGCGAGCGCGCCGCGCGCGCGCACCTGGTCCAGCGTCGCTGCGCCGGCGGCGAGCGAGAGCAGCGACGCGGCGATCGCGAGGACGGGGACACGCATGCCCGCTACGGTATCGGGCCCACCCCGCACGCGCCAGCAGGTACGCCCGCCGGGCGCCGACGGCGCGCTCCGCGGCGCCCGGATCCAGCGCGCGCCCGCACGTCGCGCGAGCCCCAGCGGGACTTCAGGAGCGGATGCGGAAGGTCCTTTAAGTTCCTGAAGCGACACATCAATCTTGTTTGCTGCGCCGCAACGACTGAGGCATGCTCCCCAGCCCGAAGTACAGGGCCCGACGGCCCCGACGAACAGGGGCTCACCGCCCTGAAGAACAAGGGCTCACAGCCCTAAAGAACAAGGGCGCCCCGTCGATGACCTTCCGGTCATGCCGACGGAGACGCCTCGCGAGCGGACCGCCGGACCGAATACCACCCGGCACGCGCGTCGACGTGACGTCGCGCTGACCCGCCGCTCCTCAAGAAGAAGCGCGCACACGGGGGGATTTCTTCACCTTCAGACTCGAGGTCTGGCATCGATGCGTCGTGAACTCCACTCCGTCACCCCCGTGCCCCGGCTCGGACGCAAGCGCGTCCTCGTCACCGGCGGCGCGGGATTCCTCGGCTCCCACCTCTGTGCGCGCCTGCTCGACCTCGGCCACGAGGTGCTGTGCGTGGACAACTTCTCCAGCAGCTCGCGCGACAACGTGCACCACCTGCTGGGCAACCCGCGCTTCGAGCTGCTGCGCCACGACGTGAACTTCCCGCTGTACGTCGAGGTGGACGAGATCTACAACCTCGCGTGCCCCGCGTCGCCGGTGCACTACCAGCGCGACCCGGTGCAGACCACCAAGACCTGCGTGATGGGCTCCATCAACATGCTGGGCCTCGCGCGGCGCACCGGCGCACGCATCCTGCAGGCGTCCACCAGCGAGGTGTATGGCGATCCGGAGGTTCACCCGCAGCCGGAGCGCTACCAGGGCAACGTCAATCCGGTGGGCCCGCGCTCGTGCTACGACGAGGGCAAGCGCTGCGCCGAGACGCTGTTCTTCGACTACCGCCGCCAGCACGGCATGACCGTGAAGGTGGCGCGCATCTTCAACACCTACGGCCCGCGCATGCACCCCAACGACGGGCGCGTGGTGTCGAACTTCGTGGTGCAGGCGCTCACCGGCCAGCCGCTCACGGTGTACGGCGAGGGCCAGCAGACGCGCTCGCTGTGCTACGTGGACGACCTGGTGGACGGGTTCCTGCGCCTGATGGCGAGCCGCGACGACTTCACCGGCCCGGTGAACCTGGGCAACCCCGACGAGATCACCGTGGGCGAGCTCGCGACGCTGGTGCTCGCGCTGACCGGCTCGGACTCGCCGATCCGCCACGAGCCGCTGCCCCGCGACGACCCCCGCAAGCGCCAGCCGGACATCGCCCTCGCGCGCGAGGTGCTCGGCTGGAGCCCGCGGGTGGCGCTGCGCGACGGGCTGCTGCGCACCATCGCGGACTTCGAGGAGCGCCTCGGAACGCGCCGGCCCGGAGAGCCGCTGCGCGAAGCGATGCAGGGCTAGGGCCATGCGCGACACCGTTCTCGTCACCGGTGGCGCCGGCTACATCGGCAGCCACACGTGCAAGGCGCTGGCCGGCGCGGGCTTCGAGCCCGTCGTGCTCGACAACCTGAGCTTCGGCCACCCGTGGGCCGTGCGCTGGGGTCCGCTCGTCGAGGGAGACCTCGGCGACCGCGACCTGATCACGCGAACCATCGAGCGCCACCGCGTGAAGGCGGTGATCCACTTCGCCGCCTACGCGTACGTGGGCGAGTCGATGCGCGTTCCGGAGCGTTACTTCCGCAACAACGTGATCAACACGCTGAACCTGCTCGAATCGGTGCAGCGCACGGGCGTGAGCCAGGTGGTGTTCTCGTCCACCTGCGCCACCTACGGCCTCCCCGACCGCGTGCCGATCGCCGAAGACCAGCCGCAGCGCCCGGTGAACCCGTACGGGGAGTCCAAGCTGTTCGTGGAGCGGGCGCTCGGCTGGCTGGGCACGGCGCACGGGCTCGGCTGGGCGGCGCTTCGCTACTTCAACGCCGCGGGGGCGGATCCGGACGGCGAGCTCGGCGAGGCCCACGACCCGGAGACCCACCTCGTCCCGAACGCGATCCTCGCCGCGCTCGGCCGTGCGCCGGCGCTCGAGATCTTCGGCACGGACTACGACACGCCCGACGGCACCGCGGTGCGCGACTACGTGCACGTCACCGATCTCGCCGACGCGCACGTGCGCGCGCTCGAGCACCTGCTCGGCGGCGGCGAGAGCATGGCGATCAACCTCGGCACCGGCCGCGGGCACTCCGTGCGCGAGGTGCTCGACGCGGTCGAGCGGATCGCGGGCACGCGCGTGCCGTCGCGCGCCGCGCCGCGCCGCCCGGGCGACCCGCCACGGCTGGTCGCCGACGCCGCGCGCGCCGCGGCCGTGCTCGGGTGGCGCCCGCGGCTGTCCGACCTCGACAGCATCGTCGGGACGGCGTGGCGCTGGCACGCGTCGGGCGGGCCGGCGCAGGCGCACGCGCCCGCGCTGGCCGCCGCGGGCGGCGCGCGGCGGTGAGCGGGGCCTCCGGCGCGGCACACGCGCACCTCGCACGCGATCTTCCCGTCGAGCGCGCGTCCGGCGCGGCGCCGGCGACGACGACCGCGACGCGCGCGAGGGTCGAGGCGCGCGGCAAGTTCCTGTTCGCCGGCGACGAGAAGCTGTGGGTGCGCGGCGTCACCTACGGCACCTTCGCGCCGGACGCGGACGGGCGGGAGTTCCCGCCGCAGGACGTCGTCGTGCAGGACTTCGCGGCGATGGCCGGTGCGGGCTTCAACACCGTGCGCGTGTACACGGTGCCGCCGCGCTGGCTGCTGGACCGCGCGGCGGACGCGGGGCTGCGGGTCATGGTGGGGCTGCCGTGGGAGCAGCATGTCGCGTTCCTCGACGATCCGCGCCGCGCCGACGACATCGTGCGCCGCGTCGCGCGCGGCGTCGCGGAGTGCTCGGGCCACCCGGCGGTGCTGTGTTACGCGATCGGCAACGAGATCCCGGCATCGATCGTGCGCTGGCACGGCAAGCGGGCCGTCGAGCGCTTCCTCGAGCGCCTGTACCGCGCCGCGAAGGCAGCCGACGCGCACGCGCTCGTGACCTACGTGAACTTCCCGACGACCGAGTACCTGGAGCTGCCGTTCCTCGACCTGTGCTGCTTCAACGTGTACCTGGAGTCGCGCGATCGCCTGGAGGCGTACCTCGCGCGGCTGCAGAACCTGAGCGACGACCGGCCGCTGATGCTCGCCGAGATCGGTCTGGACAGCCGCCGCAACGGCGAGGCCGCGCAGGCCTCCAGCCTCGCGTGGCAGCTGCGCAGCGCGTTCGCGGCCGGCTGCGCCGGCGCGTGCGTGTTCGCGTGGACCGACGAATGGCACCGCGGCGGCCACGACATCGACGACTGGGACTTCGGTCTGACCACCCGCGCGCGCGAGTCCAAGCCCGCGCTTGCGGCAGTCACCGCGGCCTTCGCCGACGCGCCGTTCCCGGCCGACACGCCGTGGCCGCGCGTGAGCGTGGTCGTGTGCAGCTACAACGGCGCACGCACGATCCGCGACACCCTGGACGGCCTCGCCGCGCTGGCCTACCCGGACTACGAGGTGATCGTGGTCGACGACGGCTCCACCGACGCCACCGCGAGCATCGCCGCGGAGTACGAGGTGCGCCTGATCAGCACGCACAACCGCGGTCTGAGCGCGGCGCGCAACACCGGCTGGGAGATGGCGAGCGGCGAGATCGTCGCGTACATCGACGACGACGCGTGGCCTGATCCGCACTGGCTGCACTACCTCGCGTGGACCTTCCTGACGACGCAGCACGCGGGCGCCGGAGGCCCCAACGTCGCGCCGCCCGGCGACGGCACGATCGCGGAGTGCGTCGCGAACGCCCCGGGGGGCCCGGTGCACGTGCTGGTCGACGACACCGTGGCCGAGCACGTGCCCGGCTGCAACATGGCGTTCCGGCGCGATGCGCTGGAGGCGGTCGGCGGCTTCGATCCCCGCTTCCGCACCGCCGGCGACGACGTGGACCTGTGCTGGCGGCTGCAGGACGCGGGCATGAGCATCGGCTTCCACGCCGGCGCGCTGGACTGGCACCACCGGCGCAACTCCGTGCGCACGTACTGGAAGCAGCAGGTCGGCTACGGGCGCGCGGAGGCGCTGCTCGAGGACAAGTGGCCCGAGCGCTACAACGGCGCGGGCCACACCGCGTGGGCCGGGCGGCTGTACGGCCGCGGCCTGACCCTGAGCCTCGCGGGCCTCGGCGGACGCATCTACCAGGGGGTGTGGGGCAGCGCGCCGTTCCAGTCCCTGTACGCCCGCGACGCCGGCAGCCTGGGCGCCCTGCCGCTGATGCCGGAGTGGTACCTGGTCACGGCCGTGCTCGCGATCGTCGCGCTGCTGGGACTGGACTGGGCGCCGCTCGCGGTCGTCGGCGTGCCGCTGCTCGCGGTCGCGCTGCTGCTGCCCGTCGCGCAGGCAGTCCTGAGCGCGCGCCGCGCACGCTTTCCGGGCGGCACGCGCGACGGGCTGGAGGACCTCGGCCTGCGCGCGCTCACCGCGTGGCTGCACCTGCAGCAGCCCGCCGCGCGCCTCACCGGGAGGCTGCGCCACGGCCTCACGCCGTGGCGCCGGCGCGGGCGCGCGGCACCGGCCTGGCCGTGGCCGCGCACCGTGACGCTGTGGCGCGAGACCTGGCGCGCGCCGGAGGACAGCCTGTCGGCCATCGAGTCGGCGCTGCGCGCCCGCGGCGCCGTGATCGGCCACGGCGACGCGTGGAGCGACTGGGACCTCGGCGTGCGGGGCGGGCTGCTGGGCGGCGCGCGCGTGCGCCTCGGCGTGGAGGAGCACGGCGCGGGCCGCCAGATGCTGCGCGTGCGGCTGTGGCCGCGTGTGCAGCCGGCCGCGCTCGCGGCCACGGCCGTGGCCGGCGCCTGCGCCGCGCTGGCGCTGGCCGGCGGCGCCGCCGTCGCGGGCGGCGTGCTGCTCGCCGCGGCACTGGGCCTCGCGCTGCTCGGCGCGGGCGAGTGCGCGCGCGCCGGCGGGATCATCGTGGACGCGCTCGCGGAGATGGACGCCGAAGACCGCGAGGACTGAGACGGTGCTCCCCGCCGAGGCCCCGGGCCGCTACGCTGCTTCGATGCGCCGCTACCGCCGACTCCTCGCGTACGCCGTCGCGCAGTGGCCCGCGCTGCTGCTCGTCGTCGCGCTGAGCCTCGCGCTGTCCGCGGTGGCCGCGCTGCAGCCGTGGCCGCTGAAGGTGCTGGTGGACCACGCGGTGGGTGACGTCCCGGCGCCCGACGCGCTGCGTGCGATGCTCGACGCGCTGGCGCCGGCCTCGCCCGCGCTGGCGCTGGTCGCCGCCGCGGCGCTCGCGAGCTTCGTCCTGTTCATGCTCGGCGCCGCGCTGGACGCCGGACTGATCTGGCTGTGGGCGCTCGCCGGACAGCGCATGATCTACGCGCTGGCGGCGGACCTGTTCGCGCAGTTCCAGCGCCTGTCGCTGATCTATCACGGCCGGCGCACCGTGGGCGACGCGCTGGGCCGCCTGACCGAGGACACCTGGTCGGTGTACGCGGTCAGCGATGCGCTGCTGGTCGCCCCGGCGCGGCACCTGCTCACGCTCGCCGCGGTCGGCGCCGTCGCGTGGCAGCTGGATGCGCAGCTGACCCTCGTCGCGCTGCTCGCGGCGCCGCTGCTGGCCGTGCTCGCGCTGCTGCTCGGCCGGCCGCTCACCGGGCGCGAGCGCCGCGAGCGCGAGACACGCTCGCGCCTGATGGCGTTCGTGCAGCAGACGCTGGCGGCAACCCCGATCGTGCAGGCGTTCTGCGCCGAGGATCGCAACCGGGAGCGTTTCCTGGATCTGTCCGAGCGCAGCGTCGCCGCCAGCCGCGGCAACGCGATCGCGAAACGCGGCTACATGCTGGTCAACGGCACCGCCGCCACGGCGGGCTTCGCCGTCGTGCTGTACGCCGGCGGGCAGGCCGTGCTGGAAGGCCGGATCTCGCTCGGCACGCTGCTGGTGTTCGTCGCGTACATCCGCTCGCTGCAGAACGCGTTCCTGGGCCTGCTGCGCACCTACGGCGCGTTGAAGAGCGCCGGCGCGCGCATCGAGCGCGTGATGGAGGTGCTGGAGGCGCGCGACCGCGTTCCGGAGAGCCCGCACGCGCGACCCGTCCCCGCGCCCGGCGCGGGCGGCGGGCGCCACGTCTCGCTCGACGGCGTCACCTTCGGCTACGAGCCCGAGCGCCCGGTGCTGCGCGACCTCACGCTCGACGTGCGCGCGGGAGAGACCGTCGCGATCGTCGGCGCCACCGGCGCCGGCAAGAGCACCCTGGTGTCCCTGGTGCCGCGCTTCTTCGACCCGTGGCAGGGCCGCGTGCGCATCGACGGCGTCGACGTGCGCGAGCTGCGCCTCGCCGACGTGCGCGCGCAGGTCGCGCTGGTGCTGCAGGAGCCGTTCCTGCTGCCGCTGTCGGTGGCCGAGAACATCGCGTACGGCCGCCCGGAGGCCGGACGCGACGAGGTCGTCGCGGCGGCGGTGGCCGCGAACGCACACGACTTCATCCGCGCGCTGCCGCAGGGCTACGACACGCCGGTCGGCGAGCGCGGCGTCACCCTGTCCGGCGGCGAGCGCCAGCGCCTCGCGATCGCCCGCGCGCTCGTCAAGGACGCGCCGGTGCTGATCCTCGACGAGCCCACTGCGGCGCTGGACGCCGGCACCGAGGCAGCGGTCGTCGACGCGCTGCACCGCCTGATGCGCGGTCGCACCACCATCATCATCGCGCACCGGCTCTCGACCGTGCGCCTCGCCGACCGCATCGCCGTGATCGAGGACGGCCGCGTCGTCGAGCAGGGGCCGCACGCGACGCTGCTGCGCGCCGGCGGGCGCTACCAGCGCCTGTACGCGCTGCAGCTCGCCGGCGCGCCGGGCGAGGAAGGCGCGGCATGAGCGGGCCCTGGGCGCAGGCGGCCGCGGCGGCGCGCCCCCATGCCGCGGGTCTCGCGCTGCTGGGCGCGCTGGTGGTGCTCGGGATCGGGCTCACCGCGCTGCTGCCGTGGCCGCTGAAGCTGGTCATCGACCACACCCTCGCGGGGACGCCGCTGCCGGACGCCGTCGCGTGGCTGGGCGCGCTGCCCGGAATGCAGTCCGCCGCCGGGCAGCTCGCGTGGCTCGCCGGCGCCAGCGTGGTCGTGTTCGCCGCGAACCAGGGCGTCGAGCTCGCACAGGCGGCGCTGCGCTCCGCGATCGGCTGGCGCATGTGCTACGGGCTGGGCGCGCAGGTGTACGACCGGCTGCAGCGCCTGCCGGGCGCGTGGCACGGCGGCGCGCGCACCGGCGACCTCGTGCGCCGCGTGACCACCGACGCTGCCTTCGTGCGCCAGATGACGCTGGGCGTCGCGCTTCCCGCGCTGACCGCGGGCGGCACGGTGGCCGTGATGTTCGCGGTGATGTGGCAGCTCGACGCCGCGCTCGCGCTGGTCGCACTGGCCGTCGCGCTGCCCGTGGGCGTGATGGTGCGCCTGACGGTCGCGCGCATGACCGAGCGCAGCGCCGAGCAGC
>CBDUCN010000018.1:0-29838 GCA_965365655.1 uncultured Gammaproteobacteria bacterium
AAGAAGCCCTGCTGCATGCGCACCTGGCCGGCGCCGTCGCAGGTGCTGCACGCCGACGGGCTGCTGCCGGGACGCGCTCCGGTGCCGGAGCAGGTCTCGCACTCGCGCCGGCCCGGCACGCGGATGGTGGCCGTCGTGCCGAACACCGCCTCGTCGAGACTGATCTCGAGGCCGTAGCGCAGGTCGGCACCGCGGAACGCGCGCTCGCCGCCGGCGCGGGCGCCGAAGATGTCGCCGAAGACCTCGTCGAAGATGTCGCGAAAGCCGGCGCCGCCGGCACCGCCCGCGCCGGCGCCGGCGCTGACGCCGGCGTGTCCGAACTGGTCGTAGGCCGCGCGCTTCTTCGCGTCGGACAGCACGTCGTAGGCCTCGCGCGCCTCCTTGAAGCGGTTCGCGGCCTCCGCGTCGTCCGGCGCCCGGTCGGGGTGGTACTTCATCGCGAGGCGGCGAAACGCCTTCTTCAGGTCCGCCTCGCTCGCGTCACGGGATACCCCGAGCACCTCGTAGTAGTCGCGCTTCGACATCAGTCAACCTGGGTAGCTGCCACGGGCCTCGTCACGGTGACGACCTCGATCCGGCACGGGCGCCGCGCGCCGCCTCGGGGCCGGTACGTCCCGCGCCCTGCTCGCCGTCCATGTCCGTCCCCCCACTGCGCGCACGGCAGCGGGCTGCCCACGCGACGCGGCGCGGACGCCTGCAGGCCTCCGCGCCGCCTGGATCACGACCCCTGCCCGACGCGCGGGCGGGGGTCGGCGGATGTTACGACTTCCGCTCGTCGTTGACCTCTTCGAACTCGGCGTCCACGACGTCGTCACCGCCTTCGCGGCCGGAGCTGGCACCCGGCGAATCGTCGCCACCGCCCGGCCCCTCGCTGCCGCCCGCCTGCTGCTGGTACGCACGCTCGGCGACCTTGCCCAGCACTGCGGACAGCGCTTCGGACTTCGCCTCGATGTCGCCGCGGTCGTCGCCTTCCAGCGCCTTCTGCACCGCCTCGATGGCCTCCTCGACCTCCTTCTTCTCCGCCGCGTCGACCTTGTCGCCGAGGTCCTCGAGGGTCTTCTTCGCCGTGTGCACGAGGTTGTCGGCCTTGTTGCGGGTCTCCACCATCTCGTGGAAGCGCCGGTCCTCGTCCTTGTGCGCCTCGGCATCCTTCACCATGCGGTCGATCTCGTCGTCGGACAGGCCGCTGGAGGCGCGGATCACGATGGACTGCTCCTTCCCGGTGGCCTTGTCCTTCGCCGACACGTTGAGGATGCCGTTCGCATCGATGTCGAAGGCGACCTCGATCTGCGGCATGCCGCGGCGCGCCGGCGGGATGTCGGCGAGGTCGAAGCGGCCCAGCGACTTGTTGGCCGACGCCTTCTCGCGCTCACCCTGCAGCACGTGCACGGTGACCGCCGTCTGGTTGTCCTCCGCGGTGGAGAACACCTGCTGCGCCTTGGTCGGGATGGTGGTGTTCTTCTCGATGAGCTTGGTCATCACGCCGCCCAGCGTCTCGATGCCCAGCGACAGCGGGGTGACGTCGAGCAGCAGCACGTCCTTGACGTCGCCCGACAGCACGCCGGCCTGGATCGCCGCGCCGACCGCGACCGCCTCGTCGGGGTTCACGTCCTTGCGCGGCTCGCGGCCGAAGATGTCCTTCACCATCTCCTGAACCTTCGGCATGCGGGTCTGGCCGCCGACCAGGATGACGTCCGAGATGTCGGAGGGCTTGACGCCCGCGTCCTTCAGCGCGACGCGGCACGGCTCCACCGTGCGCTGGATCAGCGACTCCACCAGCGACTCCAGCTTGGCCCGGGTGAGCTTCATGTTGAGGTGCTTCGGGCCGCTCGCATCCGCCGTGATGTACGGCAGGTTGACCTCGGTCTGCTGGCTGGACGACAGCTCGATCTTGGCCTTCTCCGCACCCTCCTTGAGGCGCTGCAGCGCGAGCGGGTCGTTGTTCAGATCGATCCCCGACTGCTTCTTGAAGTCCTCGACGAGGTACTCGATCACGCGCAGGTCGAAGTCCTCGCCACCGAGGAAGGTGTCGCCGTTGGTGGACAGCACCTCGAACTGATGCTCGCCGTCCACCTCCGCGATCTCGATGATCGAGATGTCGAAGGTGCCGCCGCCGAGGTCGTACACCGCAATCTTGGAGTCGCCGCGCTTCTTGTCCATGCCGTACGCGAGCGCCGCGGCGGTGGGCTCGTTGATGATGCGCTTGACCTCGAGGCCCGCGATGCGCCCGGCGTCCTTCGTGGCCTGGCGCTGCGAGTCGTTGAAGTATGCGGGCACCGTGATGACCGCCTCCTTGATCTCCTCGTTGAGGTAGTCCTCGGCGGTCTTCTTCATCTTCATCAGCACCCGCGCGGAGACCTCCGGCGGAGCCATCTTGCGCCCGCCGGCCTCGACCCAGGCGTCGCCGTTGTCGGCCTTGACGATGGTGTACGGCACCATCTTCCGGTCGCGCTGCACGACGTCGTCGTCGAAGCGACGGCCGATCAGGCGCTTGACCGCGAACAGGGTGTTGCTGGGGTTGGTGACCGCCTGGCGCTTGGCCGACTGGCCGACCAGGATCTCCTCGTCCTTCGTGAAGGCCACGATGGACGGCGTCGTGCGGTCACCCTCGCTGTTCTCGATGACCCGCGGCTTGTCGCCGTCCATGATGGCGACGCACGAGTTGGTCGTGCCGAGGTCGATGCCGATGATCTTGGCCATTTCAGCTACTCCGAATCTCTTTTCTTGAGGTGTTCCCGGCAGGACCGGGGGGACTGTCGTGGATATTGGGCCCGGCGCCGCGGAATCAAGGGCCGGGGCGCGGGGGCGCGGCCGGTCACTCGGCCACGATCACCAGGGCCGGGCGCACCAGGCGCTCGTTGAGCAGGTAGCCCTTCTGCACCACCTGCACCACCTGGCCGGACGGCACGCCGTCCACCGCGCGGGTGCTCATCGCCTGGTGGCGCTCGGGATCGAAGCGCTCGCCGGTGGGGTCCACCTCCTGCACGCCGAACTTCTCCACCGCGTTCGCCAGCATGCGCAGCGTCATCTCGGTGCCTTCACGGAGCTGCTCGACCTCTGCGCCACCGGCGGACAGCCCGAGCTCCATGCTGTCCTTCACCGGCAGCAGCTCTGCGACGAACCGCTCGAGCGCGTACTTGTGCGCATTCTCGAGATCTCGCTCGGTGCGCTTGCGCACGTTGTCGGCCTCCGCACGCGCGCGCAGCGCCTGCTCGCGGGCCTCCTCCGCGTCGGCGCGCGCCGACGCCAGCGCCTGCTCGAGCGCCTGGATGCGCTCGTCGGGAGCGCCGCGGTCCTGCGGCGTGCCGCCCGGGGCGTCCGGCGCGCCGGACTCGGCCGCGCCCTTCTCGGGTACCGCGTGCGGGGCTTCGCCGTTGGCGCGCCCCGCCGTGCTGTCGTTGCCTGTGGACATGATGCCTTCCGTTCTCGCCTGTGGCCGCGGGCCTCGACCTGGGCACATGGGGCCATTCCGCGCGGGCTTCAACCCCCGCGCGGCCGGCGCCCCGGGCGCCGTCAGGACGCCCTGGAACCCAGCGCCGCGCCGAGCAGGCGCGCGGTGACGTCGACGATGGGAATCACGCGGTCGTAGGCCATGCGGGTGGGCCCGATCACCCCCAGCACGCCCAGCACCCGCCCGTCGCTCTCGTAGGGCGCGGTGACGACGCTGCACTGGTCGAAGATGTCGTAGCCCGACTCCTCGCCGATGAAGATCTGCACCCCGCTCGCGTGCAGCGCGTTGTCCAGCAGGTGCAGGATGTCGCGCTTGCGGGAAAAGGCGTCGAACAGGTGGCGCAGGCGCTGCATGTCGGCCAGCTCCTCGTACTCCATGAGGTGGGTCTGGCCGGCCACGACCACGTCCTCGTCCGGGGCCACCGGGCGGAACGCCTCCTCGGCCATCGTGATCGCGCTCACCATCATGTCGTTCAGCCGCTCACGGGCCTGGCGCAGCTCCGCGATCAGCGCGTCCCGCACCTCGCCGAGCTCCTTGCCGGCGCAGATCTCGTTCAGGAAGTTGCTCGCCTGCTGCAGCTCCGAGTCGGTGTAGCTTCGCGCGGTGCGGATGATGCGGTTCTGCACCTCGCGGTCGTTGACCACCAGGATGACCAGCACCTGGTCGCCCGACAGCGACAGGAACTCGACGTGGCGCACCCGGATCGCGTCGTAGCGGGGCACCGTCACGATGCCGGCGAGGTGGGTGATGTCCGACAGCAGGCTGGACACGGTCTGGGTGAGCGCCTGCGAGTCGTGACCGCTCGCGAGCTGGCCGCGCAGCGCCTCCACCTCCGCGCCGCCCAGCGGCTCCAGCTGCAGCATGGTGTCCACGAACAGCCGGTAGCCCTGCACGGTGGGGATGCGCCCCGCCGAGGTGTGCGGCGACACCAGCAGGCCCAGGTCCTCGAGGTCGGCCATCACGTTGCGCACCGTGGCGGGGCTCAGGCTGAGCCCGGAGTCCCGGCTCAGCGTGCGCGAGCCCACCGGCTGGCCGTCGCGTATGTAGCGCTCGACCAGCGCCTTGAACAGGTGCTGCGCGCGCTCGTTCAGGCGCCTGTCCGCGAGAAGGCGTGAGTCGGCGGCCGCGTCGCTCATCGCTCGGCTCTCCTGGGCGTGGGTCACGGTGTGCTCGTCGGGTCCGCCACGCCCGAGAGGCGCTCGGAAACCCTTGAATGCGCTAGAAGTTAGCACTCTCACCCGGCGAGTGCAAAATCTTCGCGCTGCGCCGCGTGGATGCCCGTCGGATGCGCGTGATACCGTTCGCCGGCGCTTGCGCCTGACGCCCCGGCGCCCGCTCCCGGGCGCGCGTCCACCCCCCGGGAACCGGACATGTTCCAGACCGTCGGACTCGTCTGCAAACACCAGGATCCGCGGGTCGCGCGCACCGCGGAGAGCCTCGTCGACCTGCTGCGCGCACACGGCGTGACCGTGCGTCTCGACGAGCACAGCGCCGGCGCGTGGCCGGACTCCGGCCTCGACACCGTGCCGCGCCAGAGCCTCGGCGCCGACTGCGACCTCGTCATCGTGGTCGGCGGCGACGGCACCTTCCTCGGCGTCGCGCGCACCCTCGTGCGTCCGCGCGCGCGCCTGCTGGGGGTGAACCTGGGGCGCCTGGGCTTCCTGGCCGACCTGTCGCCGGCGGACATGGAGGTGCAGCTCGGGCCCATCCTCGCGGGAGAGTTCGACGAGGACCTGCGCTTCCTGCTCGACACCCGCGTGCGCTCGGACGGGCGCGAGGTCGCGGCGCTCAGCGCGCTGAACGAGATCGTCGTGCAGAAGCACAACGTGGCGCGGCTCATCCACTTCGACACGTACATCGACGGCCGCCTGCTCAACAGCCAGCGCTCCGACGGGCTGATCGTGTCCACCCCGACCGGCTCCACCGCGTACGCGCTGTCGGGCGGCGGGCCCATCCTGCACCCGAACCTCGACGCCGTCGTCCTGGTGCCGATCTGCCCGCACACGCTGAGCTCGCGACCGATCGTCGTGGACAGCGACTCGCGAATCGAGATCGTGGTCCACGACGCGCCCGCCAACGGCGCCGCGCTCACCGGCGACGGGCAGGACCCGGTCAGCCTGCAGGCGGGCGACCGGGTGGTCGTGCGCCGCCGCCCCGAGCCGCTGCACCTCGTGCACCCCAAGGGCCACGACCACTTCTCGGTGCTGCGCGCGAAGCTGCACTGGGCACGGGAGCTGTAACGCGATGCTCTGCCACCTCGGCGTGCGCGACCTCGCCATCGTCGACAACCTGGAGCTGGACCTCGCACCGGGGATGACGGTTCTGAGCGGAGAGACCGGCGCCGGCAAATCGCTGCTGGTCGATGCGCTGGAGCTCGCCGTCGGCGAGCGCGCGCGGTCCGGGCTGGTGCGCGGCGGCGCCGGCAACGCGGAGGTGAACGCCGTGTTCGAGCCGGGCGAGGCGGCGCGCCGCTGGCTGGAGGAGCAGGCGCTGGACGACGGCGGCGACTGCGTCGTGCGCCGCGTGATCGCCGCCGACGGGCGCTCGCGGGCGTTCGTCAACGCGCGCCCGGTGCCGGTGAGCCGGCTCAAGGCGCTGGGCGAGCTGCTGCTGGACGTGCACGGCCAGCACGCGCACCAGTCGCTGCTGCAGCCGGCGGCACAGCGCGCGCTGCTCGACGCGTATGCCGGGCACGGCGATCGCGTCGACGCGATCGCGCGGATGCATCGCAGGCTGCGCGAGCTCGAGCAGGAAATCGAGACCATCGAGGGCGGCGCGCGGGACGGCGAGACGCGGCTCGACTACCTGAGCTTCCAGATCGCAGAGCTCGAGGCGCAGCCCGTGGACGCGGACAGCCTTCGCACCCTGGACGACGAGCACCGGCGCCTGGCCCACGCAGGCGATCTGCTGCAGGCAGTGGCGAAGACGCAGTCGGCGCTGGAGGACGAGTCGACCGGTGCGCGCAGCGGCGTGGCGGCAGCGCGCCGCGCCCTGCAGGAGGCGTCGCGCCTCGACCCGGCGCTAGTCGAGCCGGCGGAGCTGCTCGCACAGTGCGACGAGCTGATGGCCGAGGCCGGGCATCGGCTGCGCCGATACACCGCCGGCCTGGAGCTCGACGACGCGCGGCTGAACGAGCTCGACCGCGCCCTCGCGGTCATCGCCGACCTCGCCCGCAAGCACCGCTGCGCGCCCTCGGAGCTGGCCGCGCGGCTGCAGGCGCTGCACGAGGAGGCGCGAGGCCTCGCGGATTCCGCCGAACGCCTCGCGCGTGCGCGTACCGAGCAGCGCGACGTGGAGCGCAGCTACCGCGACGCGGCCCGCGAGCTGCACGCGCGGCGCGCGGACGCCGCCGCGGCCCTCGCGGTCGCGGTGAACGACGTCCTCGCGGGCCTCGGCATGGCGGGCGCCGCGGTGCGCTTCGCGATCGAGCACGATGACGCGGGCGCCCCCACGCCGCACGGACTGGACACGGTGTCGCTCGACGCGTGCACGAACCCGGGCCAGGCCGCGCTTCCGCTGGCGCGCGTCGCGTCCGGCGGCGAGCTCTCGCGCATCGCCCTCGCAGTGCACGCCGCCACCACCGCGGGCGCGCCGGTGGAGACGCTGGTGTTCGACGAGGTGGACGCCGGCGTCGGCGGCGCGGTCGCGGAGATCGTCGGGCGCCGCATGCGCGATCTCGGCGAGCGACGCCAGGTGCTGGCCGTCACTCACCTGCCGCAGGTGGCCGCACTGGCCCACCAGCAAATCCTGATCGCGAAGCTGCCGGCCGCCGGCGGCCACCGCAGCGTCGCCGAGGTGCTGACCCGCGAGCGCCGGATCGAGGAGCTGGCGCGCATGCTGGGCGGCGTCGACATCACCGAGCGCACCCGCGAGCACGCCCGGGAGATGCTGGACGCGGGCCAGCGGACCGCGGCGCGCCGCGGCTCGCGAACGCGCACCGCCTGACACGCCCGGCGTCCGTCGCACACCGCGATCGCGGCGGATTTCCCGATATACTTTCCGGCTCCATGACGCACCGGTCACCGCCACACCGCCCCGTCCCCTACGCCCCGGGGCGCGCGATCGCCGCCATTGCCGCGGCGACGCTGCTGCTGGGCGGCTGCGGCGAGACGTCGCTGCCGTCGGTGCCGCTGCTGTCCGTGTACCGCATCGACATCCAGCAGGGCAACGTCATCACGCAGGAGCAGCTCGCGGCGCTGGAGCCGGGGATGGAGAAGCGCAAGGTGCGTTTCATCCTCGGCACCCCGCTGGTCGCGGACGCCTTCAACCCGGACCGCTGGGACTACTACTACAGCCTCGAGAAGCGCGGCGAGGATCGGGTGCAGCGCGTGATATCGGTCTACTTCAAAGACGAGCGGCTGGTGCGCGTCGGAGGCGACGTGCGCCCCGCCGCCGGTCCCATCGTCGTCGACAACCGCAAGGACGAGCTCGTCTCGGTGCCGGAGGGCTATCTGGACGAAGGGATCCTCGCCTCGCTGACCCCGGGACTGTTCTCGAAACGGCGCAAGTTCCAGCCTCCGGCCGCGCCGGACGGCACGGCGGAGCAGTCCGGCAACGCCCCGGCACCCGCCGAGACCCCGTCGCCGGTCGAGGTCTCGGCGGAGGACGCGCGTTACCTGCGAGAGCTGCTGGACGGCTTCGGCATGCCCGGCCCTGCGTCGACCGCCGCGCCGCCGCCCGCCGGGCAGCCCGCCGGGCAGGACGAGGAGGAGAGCCTGTTCGAACGCTGGGCGCGCCGGCTGGGTATCGGCGACGACGAGTCGCCCGAAACGGCGCCGCCCGACGCGGCTCAGCCCGCCGCGGAGTGATCCCGGCCACGCGGCGGGCGGCGCTTCGCGCCGCGCAGGGCCGCCCGGCGGCGCCGCGCCTCGCGCGGATCCACCTCGAGCGGACGCAGCACCTCCACGCGGTCACCGCGGCGCAGCAGCCTGTCCGGCGAGACCCGCGCACCGAAGATCGCGAACTCCGGCGGCGCGCCGGGCGGCTGCGCCGCGGCCAGCCCCGAGCGCTGCCAGGCCACGGACACGGTGTCGCCCGGCGTCACCCGCACCGCGACCACTCGCTGCGCGCTGCGATCGCCCGCGATCACGTCCACGGTGAAGGCCGCGCCGGCGCCGTGCGCGTCGCCGCTCACTTCGAGTACACCGCGCGGGCGCGACGGCAGAACGCGTCCACCATGGTGTTCGCAATCTCGCCGAACACCGGCCCGAGGGTGCGTGCGAGCAGCCCGCCCGCGACCTCGAATCGCATCTCCAGCGACACCCGCGAGCCGGCGTCGCCGAGGTCCTCGAAACGCCAGCACCCCTCGAGACGACGGAACGGTCCCTCCACCAGCCGGATGTCGATGCGGTCGTTCGGCGAGAGCACGTTGCGGGTGCGCAGGCGCTTGCGCAGCGGCCCCTTCGCGATCTCCAGCGTGGCCTCCATGCCGCGCTCGTTCGCCGCGTGCACGGTCGCGGCGCGGCACCACGGCAGGAAGCGCGGGTAGGCGCCGACGTCCGCCACGAGGTCGTACATCTGCGCCGCGCGGTACGGCACGATGGCGCTCCTGTGGATCTCGGTGCCGCGACCGCTCGCTGTGCTCATCTTCGCGTATGGGGATCGTGGGGGGAGCGTCGTGGAACGCCGGCTCGCGACGCGCTGCCTGACGCCCGCGCGCGGGCAGCGCCCACGGCGGCCGCGAGGCTAACACACGACGGGCGGCCGCCGCCTCGCAGACCGGCGCCGGCTGTGCAACCATGCTCGGCCGCGGCCCGCGGCGGCGGCCCGGGTGGCCCGACACGCGGCCCGAACCGATTCGAACCGCCAATCCGGACCCCGTCACGATGAGTGGAAAGAGCGCGAAGAAGAAGACGCCGCCGGGCAGCGAGATCGCCGTCAACCGGCGCGCTCGTCACGACTACTCCATCGAGGAGACCCTGGTCGCGGGCCTGGTGCTGCTCGGCTGGGAGGTGAAGAGCCTGCGCGAGGGGCGCGCGAACCTGACCGAGTCGTACGTGATCCTGCGCGGCGGCGAGGTATGGCTGATCGGCGCACACTTCACCCCGCTGCCGTCGGCCTCCACCCACGTGCAGGCCGACCCCACGCGCACCCGCAAGCTGCTGCTGAACCGCGCCGAGATCGCCCGCCTGGTCGGAGCGGTCGAGCGCCGCGGATACACCCTGGTCCCGCTGCGGCTGTTCTGGCAGAAAGGCATGGCCAAGCTGGCCGTGGGACTCGCGAAGGGCAAGAAGCAGCACGACAAGCGCGCCAGCGAGCGCGAGCGCGACTGGCAGCGGGAGAAGCAGCGCCTGCTCAAGGTGCGCTGACCGGTCCCGACGCCGTGCGCATTCGTGATCGGTCAGCCGGCTCCCGCGGGTGGCCGGGGACGGCACGCGCCGCGGGCACGCGCTGTGAAGACATCCCTGTACGCTTAGCGGCCGCATCGAATATCGCCGACGGTCCCCGCGACCCGCACCGGACCGGCCTCATCCGGACACCGATGCCGCCCGGCGCGGCGGACGGGATTGAAATCCGGCCCCGTAGCCCGCATCTCCGCTTTGTCGGGTGAGACGCGCCGGGCGGGGGCGGGGTTTTCGGCCTCTTCCCGTTCCGCGTGAAGGGCGGCTCCGCCGCTCGTCGAGCCCGTCGGGGGTGAAGACCCCGGCACGTCCGGGAACGCGACCCCGGCGCAGCAAGGTGAAAACGCGCAGGCTGCGGATTTTCACCATCCTGCTAGACTTCGTACTCGACTTCGGGGGCGACCTGGCTTTGACGCGGGTGATGAAGCCCGAGGTGCATGCCGAGGGGCAGACGACCTCGTAAATCCAGCTGCAACCAACATAGTTGCCAACGACGACAACTACGCTCTCGCTGCTTAATTGACAGCGAGCCTCCGTCCGGTCCGTGCTCGTGCGGCCGGTTTCCGGGGGTCACCCAAACACGGGATCGCCGCTTCGTTCGCCCCGCGCGACGCGGTTAAAACCCAGGGGCTCGCCGGCACGTCGCCCTGCCCGTCGGGCAGCGAGCCGGTCAAAGCAAAGACGAGGCTAAGCATGTAGAGCCGAGGGTGGACTGCTCGCGGACGCGGGTTCGATTCCCGCCGCCTCCACCACTTTCAGTAGCGCTGTCCCACCGACTGCCCCTGCTCCCCCGCCTCCGCGGGGAGCAGGGGCGCCAGCTCCTTGAGCGCGCGGCGGTAGACCTCGCGCTTGAAGTAGATGACCTCACGCGCCGGGCGCCAGTAGTGCACCCACTCCCAGTGGTCGAACTCCGGCCGTGCGGTGGTGTCCAGCCGCACGTCGTGCTCTTCCGTCAGCAGCCGCAGCAGGTACCACACCTGCTTCTGGCCGATGCACACCTGGGGCGCGTTGCGGCGCACAAATCGCTTCGGCAGCCGGTAGCGCAGCCAGCCCCGGGTGCAGCCCACCACCTCCACGTGACGACGCTCGAGCCCCAGCTCCTCGGCCAGCTCACGGTACAGCGCCTGCTCCGGCGTCTCGTGGGCCTTGATGCCGCCCTGGGGAAACTGCCACGCGTCCTGCCCGACGCGGCGCGCCCAGAGCACCTGGCTGCGCGCGTTCGCAACGATGATGCCGACGTTGGGCCGGAAGCCGTCTGTGTCGATCACGCCCGTCCTCCTCGGGCGCCGAGTTTTCCACGATCCCGGGAGCCGGGCAAACCCCTCACGGAACGCACAAAAGAAAACCCCCTCCGGAGAGGGGGTTTTCAAGCTTCGCCTCCCCGGGGGGAGGCGTGGCCGGGATACCCGGCTCAGCGCTTCTTCGTGGTGCGGCGCGCGGCCGCCTTGCGCTTGGTCTTCTTCTTCGCGGCCTTCTTCTTCGCCGCCTTGCGCTTGGTCTTCTTCTTCGCGGCCTTCTTCTTCGCCGCCTTGCGCTTGGTCTTCTTCTTCGCGACCTTCTTCTTGGCCGCTCGCCGCGTCGTCTTCTTCTTGGTGGCCTTCTTCTTCGCCACCCGCCGCTTCGCCTTCTTCTTCGTCGCCTTCTTTCGTGTTGCTGCTTTCTTAGCTGCCATACTTGATCCCCCGTTAGGAGTGAACCCAAACCGACTGGAGCCCAATCACCCGACGCGAATATACATTCGATGATGCAAATTCGCTACACCAAATGTAGCGAATATTCAACTGCGGTCAAGAACCGTTACACACTCCGGGATCGAATCGCGACGCGCATCACCTTTTGCGCGCGTCACCGCAACTCGTCGAGTGCCTCGAACACCTTGTCGCGCACTTCCTCGACGCCGGCCTGACCGTCGACGGTCACGTAGCGCGGCGCGTCGGCGTCGCCGGACGCGATCCGCCGCCGGTAATAGTCGATCAGCGGCGCGGTCTGCGCGTGGTAGACCTCGAGGCGCTTGCGAACGGTTTCCTCCTTGTCGTCCTCGCGCTGGATGAGGGGCTCGCCCGTGACGTCGTCCTTGCCGTTCTCGCGGGGCGGATTGAACTCCACGTGGTACGTCCGCCCGGATTCCAGGTGCACCCGGCGCCCGCTCATTCGACGGATGATCTCCTCGTCGTCGACGGCGATCTCCACCACCGCGTCGATGTCGATTCCGGCCTCGGCGAGCGCCTCGGCCTGCGGGATCGTGCGCGGGAAGCCGTCGAACAGGAAGCCGTTCGCACAGTCATCCCTGGCGACCCGCTCACGCACCAGCGCGACGATGATGTCATCGGGCACGAGATGGCCGGCGTCCATGATCCCTTTCGCCTTGCGCCCGAGCGGCGAGTCCGCCTTCACCGCCGCCCGCAGCATGTCGCCGGTGGAAATCTGCGGAATTCCGTAGCGCCCGACGATGTAGCCGGCCTGCGTTCCCTTGCCGGCCCCCGGCCCGCCCAGAAGGATGACTCTCATGTGCGCCCCCGCTTTTCGTGTCTGCTGGGTGGGTATTATGGGTGCGGCCCCGCGCACGCGCACGCTGCGCCGGCGCGGCGCCGCGACACGCGAGCACGGCGCCGTGTCTCGCGACAGCCGGTGCAGGTCCGCTGCGGGCGCCGCACCGCAGGCACGATCCGCGAGCCCGCCCGGACCACCGCATGAAGCTTCACCTCGAATCCGGCGACAGCTCGAACCGGATCAGCGCGTACGACGAGCACACGGTGACCGTCGCCGGGACCGCCGTCTCGCAGACGTTCCTGGTCACGCGCGACGCGCTGCACACGGACGTCCCGCTTCCCGACCTCGCCGACCTCGGCTGGAGTGACCTGGCGCTGCTGCACGGCACCGACGTCACCATCCTCATCATCGGTACCGGCCGCGCGCAGCGCCTGCCCGCGCCCGGGTTGTACGCGGAGCTGGCCGAGCGGGGCGTGGGGCTGGAAGTCATGGACTCCGCGGCCGCGTGCCGGACCTACAACATCCTGCTCGGGGAGGGCCGGCAGGTCGCCGCGTTGATCGTCGTCGGCTGACGGCTCGTGAGTCCTTCACGATGCGTGCTGCGACACTGCCCGGACGCGGCCGTGCGCGTTGGGGCTTCCCCCGGAATCGCTCGTGTCGCCGGCCTGCGCGCGCACTTTCGCACGCCCTCGCGCGTCGCCGGCCAGGTCCGCGCGGCGCCACGCGACGGTGCGCGAGGAATTCACCAGCCCTGAGCACCCGCTCATGCCCGGGCGCTCGTCACTCCAGCACGCTGTCCAGCGAAAAGCCGTCGCGCTCCAGCATCTCGCGCAGCCGCTTCAGGGCCTCGATCTGGATCTGGCGCACCCGTTCGCGGGTCACGCCCAGCTCCTGACCCACCTCCTCGAGCGTCGCGATCTCGTGGCCGCGCAGACCGAAGCGGCGCAGCACCACCGCGCGCTGCTTCTCGCTCAGGCGGTCCAGCCACTGCTCGAGCCTGTGCTGTACGTCGTCGTCCTGCAGCAGCACCGACGGGTCGATGTTGTGCTCGTCCGGGATGGTCTCGAGCAGCGTGCGGTCGGCTCCCGGTCCGCGCGGGATGTCCACCGAGGCCGTGCGCTCGTTCAGGCCCAGCATGCGCTCCACCTCGTCGATGGGCTTGTCCAGCATCTCGGCCACGTCCTCCGGGCTGGGCTCGCGATCCAGCGTCTGCGCGAGACGCCGGGCGGCCCGCAGGTAGACGTTTATCTCCTTCACGACGTGGATGGGCAGGCGGATGGTGCGCGTCTGGTTCATCAGCGCGCGCTCGATCGTCTGGCGGATCCACCACGTCGCATAGGTCGAGAAGCGGAAGCCCCGCTCGGGGTCGAACTTCTCCACCGCGCGGATGAGCCCCAGGTTGCCTTCCTCGATCAGATCCAGCAGCGCGAGCCCGCGATTCATGTAGCGGCGCGCGATCTTCACCACGAGGCGCAGGTTGCTCTCGATCATCCGCCGCCGCCCCGCGTCGTCACCAGCCTGGGCGAGGCGTGCGAAGTGCACTTCCTCCTCGGCCGACAGCAGCGGCGAGAAGCCGATCTCGCTCAGGTACATGCGGGTGGCGTCGAGCTCGCGATCATGCAGATCGCGGCGGCGCGTTGGCGCGCTGGCGGCCCGGCTCGTGTCCGCGGAAGGTGTGTCTTCGACGCCCGCGTCGTCGCCCACGCCCAGCGTCAGGGACTGCACGTCGCCGTCGTCCGCGGAGTCGTACTCGGCCCGCTCCTGCTCTCGCTCGCTCCGGGTGCCCACGCACGCCTCCCGTGCAGTTACCTGGGAAGATACCGGATGGGATCGACGGGCTTGCCATCTCGCCGGATCTCGAAGTGGAGCTTCACACGCTTCGCGTCGCTGCTCCCCATCTCCGCGATCCGCTGACCGCTCACGACCGCGTCGCCTTCCTTGACGTGCAAGCGATCGTTGTGCGCATAGGCGCTCAGATAGCGTTTGTTGTGCTTGACGATGATAAGCCGGCCATATCCGCGGAGTCCACTGCCACTGTAAACCACCCGTCCGGGTGCAGAGGCCACCACCGGGCTTCCGCGATCGCCCGCGATGTCGATGCCCTTGCCGCCGCCGCGTCCGAACGTCGCGATCACCTTCCCGCGCACCGGCCACTGCCATGCGTTGATCGGACCTTCTCCTGCGTCTGCGGTGCGCGGCGGCGCGGGCGGGCGCACGGGCTTCGCGGGCGCCGCCGTGCGCTCCGGCGCTCGACGCGCGGTCTGCGGCGCGGAGCGCGGCGGCTCGCGCGGTGCCGGCAACGGAGCCGCTGCGACCGGCTCGCTGCGCGGCATCGCCGGCAAACGAGCCGGGCGGCTGATGCGCAGCACCTGCCCCGTGTAGATGGTGAACGGCTCCGGTATCGCGTTCCAGCGCGCGAGATCCCGGTAGTCCAGCCCGTACCGCCACGCGATCGCGTACAGCGTGTCGCCCGGACGCACGGCGTGCAGCCCCTGTGTCAGCGGGGCGCTCGCGCCGCGCTCCGGTGCGCGGCCCACCGGCGCCAGCGGGCCCGGTCCGGCGCAGGCGCCCAGCATGACGAGCAGCACCGCGGATGCCGCCCGCCAACGCGGCGAACACGCGACGGGGCGAGCGCCACCGCGCGCACGCGCCGGCGATCGAATCACACCGCGCCTCCGAGCATGGGCACGAAGCTCACCAGGTCCAGGTCCTCGCGGCGCAGGACGTCACCGTCACGCTCGATGCACACGAGGCGTTGCGCACCCATCGGCCCCACCGGCAGCACCAGCCGCCCGCCGTCCGCGAGCTGGGCGGTGAGCGCATCGGGAACCGACACCGGCGCCGCGGTCGTCAGGATGCCGTCGAATGGCGCCTGCTCCGCCCAGCCGAGGAAGCCGTCGCCGTGGCGCGCCCTCACGTTGCCGATGCCCAGCGCGTGAAAGCGCTCGCGAGCGCCGCGCAGCAGCGCGTCGATGCGCTCGATCGTGTACACCTGCTCCACGAGCGCCGCCAGCACCGCGGTCTGGTATCCACAGCCGGTTCCGACCTCGAGCACCCGCGACCGCACACCGCCGGCGAGCATGATCTCGGTCATGCGCGCGACCACGTAGGGCTGCGAGATGGTCTGGCCGTGGCCGATGGGCAGCGCGGTGTCCTCGTAGGCACGCGAGGCCAGCGCCTCGTCCACGAAGATGTGACGCGGCACGTCGCGTATCGCGCCCAGCACGCGAAGGTCGCGAATGCCCTCCGCCTGCAGCCGCGCCACCAGCCGCTCCCGCGTGCGCAGGGAGGTCATGCCGATGCCGCGGGCACCCATCAGCCGAGAGTGATGGCCGACGCCCAGGCGCGCGCGGCATCGAGTGCGCCGTGGCGCGTGAGATCCACCGCGATCGGGGTCACCGACACGTAGCCGCCGCGTACGGCGTGGAAGTCGGTGCCGTCGCCCGCATCCTGCTCGCTGCCCGGCGGCCCGACCCAGTAGATCGGGTGGCCGCGGGGGTCCTCGCTGCGGATCACCGGCTCCGCCTTGTGGCGATGCCCCAGGCGGGTGGCGCGCACTCCACGGAGCTGGTCGTACGGCAGGTCCGGAACGTTGACGTTGAGGATGCTCGCCGGGGGCATCTCCACCTCCGGCATGCGCGCGAGCAGGGCGCGCACCACGCGCGCGGCCGTGTCGTAGCGCTCGTTGCCCGCCAGCACCAGCGACACCGCCATGCTCGGCAGGCCGAGGAAGCGACCCTCCATCGCCGCCGCGACCGTGCCGGAATACAGCACGTCGTCTCCCATGTTGGCGCCCGAGTTGATCCCGGAGATCACCATGTCCGGCTCCTCGTCGAGCATCCCCGTGATGGCGAGGTGCACGCAGTCCGTCGGGGTGCCGTCCACGACGTTGAAGCCGGCCTCGTCGCGGGTCACGCGCAACGGCTTGTCCAGGGTCAGGGAATTGCTGGCACCGCTTCGATCGCGGTCCGGCGCCACCACGATGACGTCTGCGTCCGCGGCCAGCGCTTTCGCAAGGCAGCGCAGGCCCGGGGCACGGTGGCCGTCGTCGTTGCTGAGCAGCAGCCGCATGTGGTTCATCGTCGCCTCACGGTCGCGCGTGCGTCGAGCTTATCGGACTTTCCGTCGACGGGCTCATCCGACCGGGAACACCACCAGGTGGTCTGCCTCCACCCGGATCCCGACCTCTTCGCCGGTCTCGTGGTTGTGGTGGCTGGGGAACAGCGACAGCACGGAGCTCCCCGAGGGCAGCGCGAGCGAGTACAGGATGTTGGCCCCCTTGAACGAGCGACCGCGCACGGTCGCGCGAATCGCGCTGTCAGGGTCGGGCACGATGTCGTCCGGTCGCAGCAGCACGTCCACCGGGCGGCCCGCGCCCATGCCGTAGGCGCGGTCGCCGCGCAGCATCCCCAGCTCCGTGTCCACGGTCTCGGGAGTGGCGAGGGTTCCGCGCAGGAACACCCCCTGGCCGATGAAGTTGGCGACGAAGCGATCGGCCGGCTCGTGGTAGAGGTTGTAGGCCGTATCCCACTGCAGCAGCCGCCCCTCGCGCATCACGCCCACGTGGTCCGCGAGGGTGAAGGCCTCGTTCTGATCGTGGGTGACCAGCAACGCGGTGATGGACCGCTCGTGCAGGATCTGGCGCACCTCGCGCGCGAGGCGCTCGCGCAGATCCGCGTCCAGGGACGAGAACGGCTCGTCCAGCAGCACCACGGAGGGCTGCGGCGCGAGCGCCCGCGCGAGCGCGACCCGCTGCTGCTGGCCGCCGGAGAGCTCGTGCACGTAGCGCCTGCCCAGCCCCTGCAGCCCCACCACGTCGAGCATCTCGCCGACGCGCGCCGCACGCTCGCGCGCCGCGACGCCGCGCAGGCCGAAGCCGATGTTCCCCTCCACGCTCAGGTGCGGAAACAGCGCGTGCTCCTGGAACACCATGCCGACCCGGCGGCGCTCCGGGGCGACCCGGCGCGACGGCGTGGACACCTCGACCCCGTCGATGAGTATGCGCCCCGCCTGCAGCGGCTCGAAGCCCGCGATGGCGCGCAGCATGGTGGTCTTGCCGCAGCCGCTCGGGCCCAGCAGGCAGCCGAGACCGCCGCGGTTGACGTGCAGCGAGAGCCCCTCGACGACGGTGACCCGACCGTAGGCCACGCGGGCGTCGACGACCTGTAACGGCGCGCTCACCCGCGGCCGCCGGAGGGAGGGATGGATGTCGGCATGGCTCGGGGACCGGGCACCGTCAGCGCAGGAGCAGGAACTCCAGCAACGCCTTCTGCACGTGCATGCGATTCTCCGCCTCGTCCCAGACCACGCTGTGCGGGCCTTCCAGCACGTCGGCGGAGATCTCCTCGCCGCGGTGCGCCGGCAGGCAGTGCATCACCAGCGCGTCATCGCCGGCGCCCGCGATCAGCGCCGCGTCCACCTGGAAGCCGGCAAAGGCCCGCTCGCGCTCGCGCTGCTCCTCCTCCTGGCCCATGCTGGCCCACACGTCGGTCACCACCAGCGCCGCGCCGTGCACGGCGCGCGCCGGGTCGGCGTCCACGCTCACGCGGTTCCCGCCCACCGCGAGCACCTCGGGGTCCGGCTCGTAGCCGGGCGGCGTCGCGATGCGCAGATCGAAACCGAAGCGGTGCGCGGCGTTCACGAAGGAATGGCACATGTTGTTGCCGTCGCCGATCCATGCCACCGCGCGGCCCTCGATGCTGCCGCGGTGCTCCTCGTAGGTGAAGACGTCCGCGAGCACCTGGCAGGGGTGATAACGGTCCGTGAGCGCGTTGATCACCGGCACCCGCGAGCATGCTGCGAAACGCTCCAGCGTCTGGTGGGCGAACGTGCGCACCGTGATCGCGTCGACCATGCGCGACATCACCCGCGCCGTGTCCTCCACCGGCTCGCCGCGCCCGAGCTGCGAGTCGCGCGGCGAGAGGAAGATCGCGTGGCCGCCGAGCTGGGCCATGCCCGCCTCGAAGGACACCCGCGTGCGGGTCGAGGACTTCTCGAAGACCAGCCCCAGCACCCTGCCCTCCAGGGTGCGGTGCGCGGTTCCGGCGGCGCGCAGCCTCTTGAGCTCGGCCGCACGCCGGAACAGCGCCGCCAGCTCGTCGCGACTGAAATCCAGCAGCGACAGGAAGTGCCGCGGCGACGCGGTGCTCACGCGCCCTCTCCTGCACTCCACTCGCGGATCAGTGCGCACAGGCCAGTGGCCAGCTCGTCGACCTCCGCCTCGTCGATGATCAGCGGAGGCAGCAGCCTCACCACGTTGTCGGCCGTGACGTTGATCAGCAGCCCACGGTCCAGCGCGCGGGTCACCAGCTCGCCGCACGGGTGCGCCATCACGATGCCGATCATCAGGCCGCTGCCGCGGATCTCCACCACGCTGTTCAGGCCCGCAAGGCCGTCCGCCAGCGCGTTGCGCAGTCGCTCGCCCATGGCCTCGGCGTGCTCCACGAGGTGCTCGTCCTCGATGGTGTTCACCACCGCAAGGGCCGCGGCGCAGGCGAGCGGGTTGCCGCCGAAGGTGGAGCCGTGCATGCCGGGACCGAGCACACCGCTCGCGGCGCCGCCGACCAGGCACGCGCCCACGGGGACCCCGTTGCCCAGCGACTTCGCGAGCGTCATCACGTCGGGCACGATGCCGGCATGCTGGTGCGCGAACCAGCGCCCGGTGCGGCCCATCCCGGTCTGCACCTCGTCCAGCATCAGCAGCCACTGCTGGCGGTCACACAGCGCGCGCAGCGCCTTCAGGTACTCCGGCGGCGGCACCACCACGCCCCCCTCGCCCAGGATCGGCTCGACGAATACCGCGACCACGTCGCTGCGCCCGCGGGCCACGGCCTCCACCGCCTCCACGTCGCCGAACGGCACGCGCACGAAGCCGTCCACCAGCGGCTCGAAGCCGGCGTGCACCTTGCGATTGCCGGTGGCACTCAGCGTCGCCAGGGTGCGCCCGTGGAAGGAGCCGTTCGCGACCACGATGCCGGGCACCGCGACGCCTCGCTGGTGGCCGTAGGCGCGCGCCACCTTGATCGCGGCCTCGTTGGCCTCCGCCCCGGAGTTGCAGAAGAACACCGACTCGAGATCGCAGTGCGCGAGCAGCGCCTCGGCCAGGCACTCCTGCACCGGGATGCGGTACAGGTTCGAGGTGTGCACCAGCCGGCCCGCCTGCTCCGCGATTGCCGCGGTGACCCGCGGGTGGGCGTGGCCCAGGCAGCACACGGCGATCCCCGACAGCGCGTCCAGGTAGCGGCGGCCCTGCTCATCGAACAGGCGCACGCCTTCGCCATGGGTGAAGCCGACGTCCAGGCGCTTGTAGGTGTTGACGAGGGGACTGCTCATGTCGTGCTCCAGCGGCCCAGGTGACGGAAGCCGGCCGCGGCGGCCAGCAAAAAACCCGGCGCTCGGCCGGGCGCGCGTGATTGTATCAACTCGCCGGCCCGGTACACGACGCCGGGGGCCTCACCCGTCCAGCGACCGCCACACGCATCGGCCTCCGCTCGCCTCGTCCAGCGCCGCGAGGCGCCGCTCGTGGGCCGCGGCCTCCGCGGCGTCCGCGCGCAGCACCCGCAGCGCGCCTCGCGGCCGGGTGCGCGTTCGGCCCGCCGCGCCGGAGCGGGCATCCGCCTGGCGGCCCGCCGCGAGGTCCAGCGTCGCCTGGCCGCCGGTCATCGCGAGGTACACGTCCGCGAGGATTTCCGCGTCCAGCAGTGCGCCGTGGAGCTGGCGACCGGAGTTGTCCACCGCGTAGCGCGCGCACAGCGCGTCCAGGCTGTTGCGCTGCCCCGGGTGCAGCTCGCGCGCCATCGCCAGGGTGTCCAGCACGGCGCACAGGTCCGCGACCCGCCGCGGGGTGGCCAGCCGCGCGAGCTCGCCGTCCAGGAAGCCGACATCGAACGGGGCGTTGTGGATCACCAGCTCCGCGTCGGCGATGAAACGCAGGAACTCTCCGGCCACCTCCTCGAAGCGCGGCTTGTCGGCCAGGAACTCCTCGCTGATGCCGTGCACCGCGAGCGCGCCCGCCTCGATCGCGCGCCCGGGATTGAAGTACTCGTGGAAGTGCTCGCCGGTGATGCGCCGGTTCACGATCTCGACCGCACCGATCTCGATCACGCGATGCCCCTCGGCCACGTTGAGCCCCGTGGTCTCGGTGTCGAGCACGATCTGCCGGGTCATCAGCCGTCACCCCGGGCGACGGCGCCGCCGTCGTGCAGCCGGTCGATGGCGGCTCGCGCGATCCCGTCCGCGCGCTCGTTCTCCGGGTGTCCGCTATGACCGCGTACCCACACCCACTCCACGTCGTGGCGCGCGGCGGCCTCGTCGAGGCGCTGCCAGAGGTCGGCGTTCTTCACCGGCGTGCGGCCGGCGGTCTTCCAGCCGCGAGCGCGCCAGCCGGGCAGCCACTCGCTGATCCCCTTGCACACGTACTGCGAGTCGGTGGACAGGCGCACGCGGCAGCCGCGCGACAGCGCCTCCAGCGCCTGGATCGCCGCCATCAGCTCCATGCGGTTGTTCGTGGTGTGCGCCTCGGCGCCGCTCAGCTCGCGCTCGCGACCGCGATAGCGCAGCAGCGCGCCCCAGCCGCCGGGGCCCGGATTTCCGCGACACGCGCCGTCGGTGAAGATCTCGACGACCTCAGTCACGGTTGACGATGCGCGCCGGCGGCCCGCCGGCGAGGCTCGCGCCCACCAGCCGCGGCCGGTAGCTGAAGCGCGGGCGCAGCGGCGTCGCGCGCGACACCCGCCGGCGCACGCTGAGCAGGTAGGCGCCGCCCAGCATGGGCCACACCCGCGCCCCCACCCGTTCCATCCCTCGCAGCCGTTCGAGCAGCCGTGCGCTGCGCACCGGCGGGCGGAAGAAGAAGCCGTCCACGGCGAGGAGCTCCAGCTCGAGCAGCGCGAGCCAGTCCCGCAGCCGCCCCTGGGCGAGGAAGCGCCCGTGCCACGGCGGCGCCTCGGTGCGCCGGCGGAACAGCCGCCACAGCCCCATCAGGCTCCACGGATTGAGCACGCAGATGAAGAGGTGGCCATCCGGCACCAGCACGCGGGCCGCCTCGCGCAACGCCTCGTGCGGGCTGGGCTCGAACTCCAGCACATGCGGCAGCACCACCACGTCCACGCTCTCGCTCTCCAGCGGAAGCGACGCCGCGCGCCCGCGCAGCCGCGGGTAGCCGTCGCCGGCGCCGCGCCCGTCCAGCTCGACCACGCAGCGGTGCAGGATGCGGCTGGCCGCGAGCACGTCCAGCCCCGGCAGGCTGCCAACCTGGACGAGGTGATAGCCGAAGCGGTCCACCAGGCGTCCCTGCAGCGCATCGGACTCCGCGGCCAGCAGACGGGCGCCGGGCTCCGTGGCGAACCAGCTCGCCGCCACGGCGTGGCGCCGGTCCGCATCGGGACCGAGCATCAGCGGATGGTCGCGATCTTCGCGGAACACCTGACGTCCCCTCGTCTGTACCGGGCGCATTGTCGCACACGTCGCGGCGCGACCATGATCGCGCATCGGCGCCGCGCGCGCTCGCGCGCCGCCACCATCCCTCGCCGGCCGCCGCGCGGCGATCTCGATGATGCACCGCGGCGCGCGCCGGCGCCGGGCGCGCCTTGACCGGGGATCTGCCGCTGCCTAGCATCGCGGGTTTGCCGTTTCCAGCGGGATCCTCGCGTCCGGCGCGGGAGCGGGCCGATGGTCGCAGCATCACGGGCAGCATGACTGGCAGCATGACGGACAGCACCACGGACGCATCCCGCGACGACAAGCCCCCCGGCGCACCGTGCTCCCGCACCAGGGGGGTACCGCGGCTGCTCGCTCCGGGGCTGCTCGCGGCCATGCTCCTCGCCGGCTGCACGCCGCAGTCGGTGCGCGAGGACGTGCCGACGCGCGGCGCCGACGAGGCGGCGCGCGAGACCGTTCTCATCGAGCCGGGTCCGCCGCCGCCGGGACTCGCGTCGCCGTCCGACACCATCGTACTGGAGCGCCTGCGCCGGCGCGCCGAGGCGCGCCGCGCCGCGGCGGCGAAGCTGCGTCTAGACGCCGAGGCGGCGCGCTTCCAGGACGTGTGGGCGCGAATCCGCGCCGGGTTCCGACTCCCGCCCGTGGAGCACCCCGGCATCGACCGGGAGCTGCGCTGGTACGCGAGCCGGCCCGACTACATCCAGCGCACCACCGACCGCGCACGGCTCTACCTCGCGTTCATCGTGCGCGAGGCGGAGCGGCGCCGGCTGCCGCTGGAGCTCGCGCTGCTGCCCATCGTGGAGAGCGCTTTCCAGCCCTATGCCCGTTCGCACGCGGGAGCGATGGGGATCTGGCAGTTCATCCGCTCCACCGGACAGCGCTACGGGCTGCACCAGAGCGCGTGGTACGACGGCAGGCGGGACATCGTGGAAGCGACACGCGCCGCGTTCGACTACCTGACCAAGCTGCACGACGACATGGACGGGGACTGGCTGCTGGCCGTGGCGGCATACAACGCCGGCGAGGGCACGGTGATGCGGGCCCGGGCCCGCAACCGCGCGCGAGGCAAGAGCACCGACTTCTTCTCGCTGCGTCTGCCCGCCGAGACGCGCGCCTACGTGCCCCGGCTGCTGGCGGTGGCGCGCATCGTCGCGGACCCGCAGGCCTACGGGATCACGCTGGACCCCATCGACGACGAGCCCTATTTCCGGCGGGTCGACGTCGGCGGCCAGATCGACCTCGCGCAGGCCGCGCGGCTGGCCGGTATCAGCTACAACGAGATGATGTTGCTGAACCCGGGCTTCATGCGCCATGCGACCGATCCGGACGGCCCGCACCACCTGCTGGTGCCGGCGGACGCCGCGGCCACGTTCCAGCAGGCGCTGGCGAGCGTGCCGGCGGACGAGCGCGTGAGCTGGGCGACGCACCAGGTCGCGCGAGGCGACACGTTGAGCGAGATCGCACGCCGCTACGGAACCAGCGTGGACAGCCTGCGCGCGGCGAACAGCCTGCAGGGCCACGTGCTGCAGGTCGGCCAGGAGCTGCGGGTGCCCGCAGCGGACACGCGTTCCGCCCTCGGCGATCTGAGCCCGGCCGTGCGCGCCGGAATGCGGCGCGCGCTGGAAGCCAATGTCCACACCCGCAGCGTGTACCGCGTGCGCCCCGGCGACAGCCTGTGGGCCATCGCCCGCCGCCACCGCGTGAGTCTTTCCAGCCTGATGCGGCACAACAACCTGTCGAAGCGCAGCGTGCTGCGCCCTGGACAGAAGATCCGGATCCCGGGGCGGGCCGCACCGGCGGCGGCGCCGCCGGCAGCAGCGGCCGCAGCGGCCGCACCGGGGCCCCGGCCACAGGTGCACGTCGTGCGCTCGGGCGACAACCTGTGGACCATCGCCCGGCGCTACCGCCTCTCGCCCGACGACATCGCGCGCTGGAACAGCATCAGCAAGACCGCGATCCTTCAGCCGGGCCAGACCCTTCGCCTCGCCCCGCCAGGCACCACCGCCGCAGCCCGAGCCGTCGCCGGCGGCGCCTGAGCTCACCGTCCGACGTGCCCGGGACGCCGTAGGGCAGCACCGGCCGTCACCCGTTCGCGGCGTCCCCGGCTTCCAGCGCGCTGTCGGAAAACGCAGTCTCGCTACAGCCCGTGCTCAGGACTCAGATGTGCAGGCATGCATCGATCACGAGCGTGATCGATGCATCGAGCGAGCGGGAGATCGCGTTCCCCGCGAAGCCAATCGGAACTCGACGCGACGTCGGATCTGAACAGCCGGCTGTTAGACTGCGCCCGTCACGGAACACGACGTGAACGGAGGGTGCGATGACGGACAAGACACCGGTTGCTCCGATGGACAAGAGTCAGAAGAACTCCCCGATCTCGGGGCCCACGGAGGGTGAATCCACGGTGATGCTCGATTCCGCGTCCAACAGATGCTTCTGGAACGGCCAGGAATTCTCCGAGGGCGCGCTGGTGGAAAGCGAAGGCACCACCTACGAGTGCACCTACGGACGCTGGGCGGTCGCGGACTGAAGAACGCCCGCCGCCTTCGCGCGGCACGGCCCCGATGACGGCGCTGCGCCTGCTCCTCGTCGCGCTTCCGGGCGCCCTCGTGCTGGTGCTGCTACAGGCCTTCGCCTGGGTTCCCGGCTACCAGTCGCAGGGCCGCGACAACCCGTCCCGGCTCGGAGCGTTCGTGGAAGCCTCCGCTGGCGACGCGCGGCTGCTCAACCCCATCCTGCATGCGGACACCGCGAGCGGGCGCATCGTGGACCTGGTGTTCGACGGCCTGCTGCGCAGCGACGAGCGGCTGCGCCTGGAAGGCGCGCTGGCCGAGCGCTGGCAGGTGACCGAGACCGCGCGCCTCGCGCTCGGCGACGACGCGCTCGCGACGCGCGCGCTGCCGCTCGTGCAGACGGCGCTCGACGCGCACGCCCCCGACCTGCTGCTTGAGCCGGTGCGCCTGCTTGCCGCGGGTGTGCCGGACAGCGACGGCCACAGGCTCGCGTCGCACCCGCGCCTGGAGATGCGCCTGTCGCGGGTGGTGCCGGAGCTGGAGTCGCTGCTGCGCGAGGCGCTGGGAGCGGACTACGGGGCGGGGGTGACCCGGCAGCACGATGCCGGGGCCGACGGCGACGCGGTGCTCGAGCACAATCCCGAGATCACCTTCTGGCTGCGGCACGGCGTGAGCTTCCACGACGGCCACCCGTTCGACGCGGGCGACGTGGTGTTCACCTTCGATGCGATCATGGACGCGCGCAACCTGTCGCCCCGGCGCTCGAGCTTCGAGCCGGTGAAGTCGGTGATCGCCCTCGACGCGCACACGGTCCGCGTCACCTACAGGCGCCTGTTCTCGCCCGCGGTCAACGTGTGGACGATCGGCATCCTGCCCGAGCACCTGCTCGACGAGCCCGCGATGCGCGCCGAGATGGACCGGCGTGGACTCGCGGGCGAGGCGCGCGAGCGCTTCGGGCTGCGCGACAGCGAGTTCAACCGCGATCCGGTCGGCACCGGCCCCTTCCGCTTCAGGCGCTGGGCCAGCGACGAGCTGATCCACCTCAGCCGCAACGAACGGTACTGGGACGGCGCCCCCGAGTACCGCGAGTACTACTACCGCGTGCTTCCGGATTCGCTCACCCAGGAGATCGAGTTCCGCGCCGGCTCCGTCGACACCTACCAGGTGGAGCCGCACCAGGCCGCGCGCTACCGCGCAGACCCCCGGTACCGCGCGTTCTCATCGGTCACGCCCGGCTACACCTACATCGGCTACAACCTGCGCCGCCCGCCCTTCGACGACCCGCAGGTGCGCCGGGCGCTCGGAATGGCGATCGACGTCGATGCGATCATCCGCTATGCGCTGTTCGGCGAAGCCGAGCGCGTCACGGGGCCCTACGCGTCCATCACCGACTGGTACGACCCCTCCGTGCCGGCGCTCGCGTACGACCCGGACGCGGCGCGGGCGCTGCTGATGAGCCGCGGCTGGACGCCGGACGAAGACGGCTGGCTCGCGAAGGACGGCAAGCGCCTCGAATTCAACCTGATCACCAACAACGGCAACCTGCGACGCAAGGCCGTTGCGAGCATCGTGCAGCAGGCGTGGCAGCGCATCGGCGTCAAGTGCAACGTGCAGCTCTTCGAGTGGGCGGTGTTCCTGAAGGATTTCGTGAACCCCGGGGAGTTCGACGCGGTGGTCCTGGGCTGGCGGCTGGACCTGGATCCCGACCTGCACCAGATCTGGCATTCCACGCAGAGCGACCCCAACGAGCTCAACTTCGTCGGCTTCTCGGACCCGCGCTCGGACGAGCTGATCGAGGCGATCCGGCGCGAGTACGACCGCGACGCGCAGCGCCGGCTCGCGCACGCGCTGCACGGGCGCATCGCCGAGCTCGCGCCCTACACCTTCCTGTTCGCGCCGCGGGCCACGCGCCTGCTCGACCGCAAGATCGTGATGCGAGGCGACGACGGACAGCCGGCGCCGGTGCGTGCCGGCGGGGCCGGCGACCTCTTCTTCCACTTCAACCGCTGGCAGCGCCTCGACCATGACCCGGGGTTCTGAGCCGCGCCCGCACGGACCGGCAGCAGCGACGCCGTGATCCGCGCCATCGCGATGACGCTGCTTTCGCGCGGCCTGCTGCTGGTGGTGGTGTCGGTGATTGCACACGCGGTGGTGCACCTCGCCCCGGGAGAGCCCAGCGAGGTGGACCCGTCGAACCCGCGCATGAAGCCCGAGGACGTCGCGCTCATCCGCGCCGCGTTCCATCTCGACGAACCGCTGCACGTGCAGTACGTGTACTGGATGCGCGATCTGCTGAGCGGTGAGCTCCGCTCGTTCAAGGACGGCGAGCCGGTGCTGGACAAGATCGGCGAGCGCTTCATGAACTCGCTGCCGCTGTTCGTGTGCGCCAGCGTCCTCATCTGGACGCTGTCGTTCCCGACCGGGATCCACGCGGCGCTGCGCAGGGGAAGCCTGCTGGACCGCGGCTCCACGGTGCTCGCCTACGCTCTGATCTCGATCCCCGGCTTCTTCTTCGCCTACCTGCTGATCCTGGCGGTCGTGAACACCCTCGAGGTGCCGGTGGTCGGCATGCGCACCTTCGGCCTGGAGGAAGCCGGCGCCTGGCAGCGGCTCATGGACCGGCTGTGGCACCTCGCGCTGCCGTCGATGATGTCCGCCCTGGTCGGCATTGCCGTGCTCTCGCGCTACGTGCGCTCGCAGATGGTGGAGGTGCTGCACCAGGACTACGTGCGCACGGCGCACGCCAAGGGGCTGCCGCGCGACGTGGTGGTCTACCGCCACGCGCTTCGCAACGCGCTGCTGCCGGCGATCACCATGTTCGGCCTGCTGCTTCCCGGCCTCATCGGCGGGTCCGTGATCGTGGAGCAGATCTTCGCGTGGCCCGGCATCGGCCGCCTCGGCTACGAGGCCATCCTCGCGCGCGACTACCCCGTGGTGCTGACGCTGAACCTGTTCGCCGCCGTGCTCACCATCGCCGGCACCGCGCTCGCGGATCTGCTCTACGGCCTCGCCGACCCCCGGGTGCGCGGCCACGCGGCGCGGGGTGCGCCGTGACCGGATACGGAACCTGGCAGGCGCTGCGCCGGGATCCGGCGGCGATGACGTCGCTCGCGGTGCTGGCCGTGCTGGTGGCGATCGCGGCCGCCGGCAAGCTGCTGACGGACGTGGTCCCGGTGCTCGATCCCGCGCAGGTGCGGCTGGTGGACAAGCTGCGCGCGCCGCTCTCGGCGCCGTCACCCGCGCTCGAGCCGACGCTGGAGCCCGCACTCGGAATCTACCTGCTGGGCACCGACGACCTGGGCCGCGACGTCCTCGCGCGCATGCTGCAGGGCAGCGTCGTATCGCTGTCCATCGGCTTCGTCGCGATGCTGATCGCGATCTCCGTCGGCGTGCTGCTCGGATCCGTGGCCGGCTACTTCGGCGAACGCCGGATCGGACCGGTCACGGTGGACGCCGTCATCATGCGCTTCACCGACGTGATGATGTGCTTCCCGTCGTTCTTCCTGGTGCTCACCGTGATCGCGCTGCTGCCCCCGGACATCCACTTCATCATGGTGGTGCTGGGCCTCACCGGCTGGATGGGAGTGGCCCGCTTCGTTCGCGCGGAGTTCCTGAGCCTCAGGGAGCGCGACTTCGTGCTCGCCGCGCGCGCCTGCGGCATCGGGCCGGCGCGCATCATCGCGTTCCACCTGCTTCCGAACGCGGTGGGCCCGGTGCTGGTCACCGCGACCATCACCGTCGCGAGCGCGATCCTGACCGAGAGCGCGCTCAGCTTTCTCGGCTTCGGCGTGCAGCCGCCGGACGCGACCTGGGGCAACATCCTCGCCGACGGGCGCGCCTACGTCTTCGACGCCCCGTGGCTGTTCTTCATCCCCGGAACCGCGATCTTCGTGGTGGTGCTCGCGTTCAACCTGCTGGGCGAGGGCGTGCGCGAGGCATCGGACCCCCGGCTGCGCCGCGGCGCCCCCGGCCCTGGCCACGGATGAAGCGGGCACGCCAAACCCGGTAAACTGCCCGCCGTCCAGCATCACGCGGAGCGACGCGTCAGACCATGGGATTCCTATCCGGCAAGCGGGCCCTGATCGTGGGGGTTGCGAGCAGCCGCTCCATCGCCTACGGCATCGCCCGGGCCATGCACCGCGAGGGCGCGGAGCTGGCCTTCACGTTCCAGAACGACCGCCTGGAGTCGCGGGTGCGCGAAATCGCCGCCGAGTTCGGCTCCGAGCTGTGCCTGCCCTGCGACGTGGAGCACGACGAGCAGATCACGGCGGTGTTCGATGCGCTGGCCCGGACCTGGGACGGCCTCGACGTGGTGGTTCACGCCGTCGCGTACGCGCCCCGGGAATCGCTGAAGGGCGACTACCTCGACAACGTGGACCGCGAGGCCTTCCGAATCGCCCACGACGTCAGCAGCTACAGCTTCACCGCGCTCGCCAAGGCCGCGCGCCCGATGCTGCAGGGGCGCGCCGGCGCCCTGCTGACGCTGACCTACCTCGGTGCGGTGCGGGTGATGCCGCACTACAACGTGATGGGGCTCGCGAAGGCCAGCCTGGAGACGAACGTGCGCTATCTCGCGCAGTCCCTGGGGGCCGACGGGATCCGGGTGAACGGGCTGTCCGCAGGGCCCATCCGCACCCTCGCGGCCTCCGGGATCTCCGACTTCAGGCGCCTGCTCGACATCGCGCAGGCCAGCGCGCCGCTCAAGCGCAACGTCACCATCGACGAGGTGGGCAACGTCGCCGCGTTCATCTGCTCCGACCTCGCCAGCGGCATCACCGGAGAGATCCTGTACGTCGACGCGGGAATGAACATCGTCGGAATGACGCAGTCCCCGGACTGAGCGCGGGCGCCCGGCGCCCGGTCAGCTCTCGTCGCGCGCGAATGCCGACGCCAGCATGATGCGTTCCGCCTCCGCCTGGTGGGGCTCGAGGGAACGCGACTCGAAGTCCCGGTCCAGGCGGCTGCACAGGCGATAGAAGCGCAGCTTCACCTGGTTCACCGATCGGCCGCAGGGCCCTGCCGGCAGGTCGTCGTCGCCGTCACTCGTCAGCAGCTCGCCGTCGTACGTCCCGTGCAGCAGGATCCGGAAGTCCCGCTCGTCGTCGTCCACCCGCGCCCGGTCGAAGGCCGAAAACGCGTCCATCAGCAGCGCGCGATCGCGCAGCACCTCGCGCAGCGGCGCCTCGATGCGGCCGGTCTCGGACAGGAAGTGGTAGATGACCTCGACCGCCGCGTGGTGATCCCTGGCGACGCTGTCGGCCGGCCCGACGTACAGGTTGGCGTCCATGTCGAGGACGTACGGGGAGTCCTTGAAGTGACCCTCGAAGGTGCGGCTGACGAAGGGCAGGCTACCCAGCAGCTTGCCACCGACTTTCTCTCGCGACCGGGGCACGGCAGGCAAGGACTCGTATACGGGAAGCTAAAGAAAGTACCCGCAGCCCGAGGGCGATGCAAGCAAGCCGGAGGTGGACCGACGAATGCACGCGTATTGCGTCGTTGCAACTTTCATGCACAATCAGGCGCGTCCGTTCCCAACGCAAGGAATCCGCCGGCTCGTGTCCGCTGCCGCCCGACCACTCATCCTGCGCCTGGACGTCACCGGACA
>CBDUCN010000019.1:0-29667 GCA_965365655.1 uncultured Gammaproteobacteria bacterium
TCCATCTCCACCAGCTCCAGAAGCTCCTCGTCGTCCACCATGTCGCACTTGTTCAGGAACACCACGATGTACGGAACACCCACCTGACGCGCCAGCAGAATGTGCTCGCGCGTCTGCGGCATCGGACCGTCCGCCGCCGACACCACCAGAATCGCACCGTCCATCTGCGCCGCACCCGTGATCATGTTCTTCACGTAGTCCGCATGACCCGGACAGTCCACGTGCGCGTAATGACGCACCGCCGACTCGTACTCCACGTGCGCCGTCGCAATCGTGATGCCGCGCGCACGCTCCTCCGGCGCATTGTCAATCTCGTCAAACGCCTTCGCGTTGCCGCCAAACTTCGCCGAAAGCACCTTCGTCATCGCCGCCGTCAACGTCGTCTTCCCATGGTCCACGTGACCAATCGTCCCCACGTTCACGTGCGGCTTCGTGCGTTCGAACTTCTCCTTGGACATCGAAGGCTCTCCGGTGATTGCTTGGATTCAAAGGTGCCAGTGACACTTATCGAATGGTGCCCATGACTGGACTCGAACCAGTGACCTCTCCCTTACCAAGGGAGTGCTCTACCGCCTGAGCTACATGGGCGATGCCTGCGCCCGGCTCCGTCGACGCCGGCAACGCGCAATCTCCCGCGCGGGCTCCGGAGCGTGGAGCGGGAGACGGGAATCGAACCCGCATCATCAGCTTGGAAGGCTGAGGTTCTACCATTGAACTACTCCCGCGGTCCCCAGCCTCAGGCCGGGCCTTGCCGCGGCACGCCGGCCGGGCCTTGACGCGGCGTTGCGGCCGGACCGGACCGCACGTGCTGGTGGAGGGGGCAGGATTCGAACCTGCGAAGGCTGAGCCAACAGATTTACAGTCTGCCCCGTTTGACCGCTTCGGTACCCCTCCACAATGCAAGCAGCGAAGTCTGCTTCACGGTCATGGGGTTGTCAACAATAGGACCGGCCTCAGACCCAGTCCCGCGGCGGCAGGAAACGCTCGTACAGCGCAGCCTCCGGGGAGCCGGGCTCCGGGTGCCAGTCGTAGCGCCACTGCACCCGCGGCGGCAGCGACATCAGGATGGACTCGGTGCGGCCCCCGGACTGCAGCCCGAACAGCGTCCCCCGGTCGTAGACCAGGTTGAACTCGACGTAGCGCCCCCGGCGATAGGCCTGGAAGTCCCGCTCCCGCGTGCCGAAGGGCGTCGCGGCGCGCCGCTCGACGATCGGGCGGTACGCGGGCAGGTAGTGCTCCGACACGCTGCGGGCGAACGCGAAGCAGCGCGCGAAGCCCCACTCGTTCAGGTCGTCGAAGAACAGGCCGCCGATCCCGCGCGCCTCGCCGCGGTGCGCGAGGTGGAAATAGCGGTCGCACCAGGCCTTGAAGCGCGCGTAGGTGTCCGCCCCGAAGCCCTCGCACGCGGCCCGCGCGGTGCGGTGCCAGTGCCGCGCGTCGTCCTCGAACCCGTAGTAGGGCGTCAGGTCGAAGCCGCCGCCGAACCACCACACGGGCGCCTCTCCGGGCGCCTCCGCGATGAAGAAGCGGACGTTGAAGTGGCTCGTGGGAACATACGGATTCTCCGGGTGCGCGACCAGCGACACGCCCAGAGCCTGGAAGGCTCGCCCGGCGAGCTCCGGTCGCCGCGCGCTGGCCGCCGCGGGCAGCGCGGCGCCGCGCACGTGGGAGAAGTTGACCCCGAGGCTCTCGAACAGCGCCCCGCCGGCCATGACCCGGGTCCGCCCCCCGCCGCCTTCGTCCCGGCGCCACGCGTCCTCGCGGAAGCGTGCGCGCCCGTCCATTTCCTCGAAGGCCGCGCAGATCCGATCCTGGAGCGAGAGCAGATAGTCCTCGACGTCGCCGGTCGCCGCATCATCCACGCCGTCACCCCCTCAGGATCCGCCCGCTCGCCGCGTCGCGAATGGTACTCGGGGACGCGGCGCCGCCGACACGGCCGGGCACCACCGCATCCACCCGCGGCCCGAGCGAACGCCGTACGGCCAGCGCGCCGCGGGCCGGAGGCCGTCCGCTCAGGTTGGCGCTGGTCGAGACCAGCGCGTCGCCGACGGCCCGGCACAGCGCGGCCGCGACCGGATGCGCGGTCACGCGCACCGCGACACTGTCGCGCCCCCCCGTGATCAGGGGGTCCACGCCGGCGCGGGCCGGCAGCACCCAGGTCACGGGTCCGGGCCAGGTCGCCCGCACCGCCCGCATCCGCGCCTCGTCCAGGGGCTCCGCGTACCGCAGCGCCTGCTCGACGGTGGCGGCCACCAGGATCAGACCCTTGCGCTCGCTGCGGCGCTTCACGTCGACGACCCGCCGCAGCGCCGCGCGGTGATGCGGCAGGCAGCCGAGGCCGAACACCGCCTCCGTCGGGTACGCGAGCACGCCGCCGGCGCGCAGCAGCCGCCGCGCCAGGCGCAGTCGGAACGCGGAACAGCCGGGCACGGACACGGCCGCGGCGCCCGCATGCCCCACACCGGGGGTCGCGCCGCGTGCGCAGGCCGACCGCATCCGCGGGCGGACCCGTTCAGCCCGGCCGGCGGGCATCGCTCGCGGTCAGGCGGTGCCCGCGGTGCTGCGCGTGCGACCCTTGCGCTGCGGCGGCTTGCGCTTCGGCGCCTTGCGCTTGGCCTCGAGCAGCTCCACCGCGCGCTCCAGCGTCACGCTGGCCGGATCCTCCTTCTTCGGGATGGACGCGTTGATCTCGCCGTCCGTGGCGAACGGCCCGAAGCGGCCGTTGCGCACGATGATGGTCTTGCCGTCGTGCTCCCAGGAATGGATCGGCGCGTCCTGCTTCTTCTTCTCGCGGATCAGCTCCAGCGCGCGCTCCAGGGTCACCGTGTAGGGGTCGTCGTCCTTCGTCAGCGACGCGTACTTGCGCCCGAACTTGACGTACGGGCCGAATCGCCCGATGCCGGCGGCCACCGGCTCGCCCTCCGGCGTCTCGCCGAGGTCGCGGGGCAGGCGGAACAGCTTCAGCGCCTGCTCGAGGTCGATCTCGTCCATGCGCTGCCCGGGCAGCAGGCCGGCGAAGCGCGGCTTCTCCTCGTCCTCGGCAGTGCCGATCTGGGCGTACGGGCCGTAGCGGCCCATGCGCACCGACACCGGCCGGCCGCTGTCCGGGTCGGTGCCGAGGTCGCGCGCCTGCGCCGCCTCGGCGCGGGTGACGCTGCTGTCCTTCTCCTCCACCCGCTGACGGAAGGGCTGCCAGAACTCCTCCATCAGGGGCACCCACTCCTTCTCGCCTCGCGAGATCGCGTCGAGGTCGTCCTCGAGGTGGGCGGTGAAGTCGTAGTCCACGTACTGGTGGAAATGCTCGGTGAGGAATCCGTTGACCAGCTTGCCGACGTCGGTGGGCCGGAAACGCCGGCTCTCCAGCTCCACGTACTCGCGCTGCACCAGGGTGGAGATGATGGACGCGTAGGTGGACGGACGGCCGATGCCGTACTCCTCCAGAGTGCGCACCAGGCTCGCCTCGGAGTAGCGCGGCGGCGGCTCGGTGAAGTGCTGCTCGCTGCGGATCGCGTTCAGGTCCACGACGTCGCCCTCCGCGAGCGGCGGCAGGGTGCGGTCCTCCTCGCCCTTCGCGTCGTCCAGTCCCTCCTCGTAGACCTTCAGGAAGCCCGGATTCGCGACCGTCGACCCCGTCGCGCGGAATGCATGCCGCTCGTCGCCGTCGCAGCACAGCTCGGCAGCGACGGTGTCGATGGTCGCGTGGATCATCTGGCACGCGACGGTGCGCTTCCACACGAGCGTGTAGAGCTTCATCTGCTCCGCGGTCAGGTGCCCTTCCAGGCTCTCCGGCGGCCGCTCGAAGGTGGTCGGCCGGATCGCCTCGTGAGCCTCCTGGGCATTGCGCGCGCGGGTCTTGTACTCGCGCGGCGTGTCCGGGAGGTCGGCCTCGCCGTACTGCTTCGCGATGTGGCCGCGAAGCTCGTCCAGCGCCTCGCGTGCGAGCGTCACCGAGTCGGTACGCATGTAGGTGATGAGCCCCACGGTGCCGGACCCGGTGTCGATCCCCTCGTAGAGCTGCTGCGCGATGCGCATCGTGCGCTGCGCGCCAAAGCCGAGCTTGCGCGACGCCTCCTGCTGCAGGGTCGAGGTCGTGAACGGCGCCGCGGGATTGCGCTTGCGCTGCTTCTTCTGCACCGAGCGCACGGTGAGGCGCCCGTGCGCCAGCGCCAGCAGCGCCCGCTCGGCGTCGTGCGCCTGCTGCTCGCTGGTGATGCTGAACTGCTCCAGCTTCTCGCCTTCGTAGCGCTGCAGGCGGGCCACGAAGGGTCCGCCCTCGGCCTTCAGGTCCGCCTCCAGCGTCCAGTACTCGCGGGGCGTGAAACGCTGAATCTCCTCCTCGCGCTCGCAGATCATGCGCAGCGCCGGGCTCTGCACGCGGCCCGCCGACAGCCCCCGCCTGATCTTCTTCCACAGCAGCGGCGACAGGTTGAATCCGACCAGGTAGTCGAGCGCGCGCCGCGCCTGCTGGGCGTTCACCAGCTCCATCGACACGTCGCGCGCGTCGTGCATCGCGGCCTCGATGGCGCGCCGGGTGATCTCGTAGAAGGCCACGCGCTTCACCGGCTTGCCGTCCAGCACGCCGCGCTCGCGCAGCAGCTCCGCGACGTGCCACGCGATGGCCTCGCCCTCGCGGTCCGGGTCGGTCGCGAGGTACAGCGTGGCCGCCTTGTTCATCGCCCGGGTCAGGGCCGCGACGTGCTTCTCGTTGCGGTCGATCACCTCGTAGTGCATCCGGAAGCCCTGATCGGGCTCCACCGCGCCCTCCTTCGGGCGCAGATCCCGCACGTGCCCGTACGACGCGAGCACCTCGAAGTCCTTGCCGAGGTACTTCTTGATGGTTTTCGCCTTCGCGGGCGATTCGACAACGACCAGGTTCATGGACTCACGCGGTTCAGGGATTGTCAGGGGGCGCCGGTCACGGCGCCGGCTCGCCCGCCGGCGGCGGGCGCGTCGCGGGGCCGGGCCCCGGACTTCGGGGGGCTCAGTTCAGCCGCTCGCCGACCTGGTCGATGACCAGATCCTCCATCCAGGCGAACGCGGATTCCCGGCCGGGCTGGTTGAACAGTACCATCAGCACGACCCACTTCAGCTGCTCGAGGTCGATCTCCTCGTCCTCCAGCGCCATGACGCGGTCGATCACCCGCTCGCGCGACAGCGCGTCCAGCACGCCCACCTGCTCGAGGAACAGCAGGAATCCGCGGCAGGCGGTGTCCAGGCGGGCCGCCTCGTGGTCGGTATAGATGCGTACCGAGCCGACGCGGGCGACGTCGATGACGCCGCCCTCCTCGTGCTCGTGGGTGAGGGCCTCCAGCCAGGAGAAGGCCTTGTCGACCTCCGGCTCCGGAAAGCCCGCGCGCAGCAGCTCCGTGCGCAGCTCCTCCTGGTCCGACTCGACCTCCGTTTCCTCGTCCAGGTAATGCTCGAACAGGTACATCAGCACGTCCAGCACGCTCTCTTTCATCTCAATCCCTCTCAGCGGCACGGACGTACCCGGATCCCGGCACGGGGACCACGATACCCCTCAATTCAAGGCTCAAGAGCATGGATGAAAGGGCCTGGGGCGTCAATCCGGTGCGCTGCACCAATGCGTCCACCGTCGCCGGGTCATGGCCCATCGCGTCCAGAAGTGTGACGTAGTCGGCGTCCAGCTCCGGCAGCGGCGCGAGCCCTTCGCCGGCGTCGGCGCCGTACTGCGCGCCGCCGGCGCTCCATCCCAGCTCCTCGACCAGGTCCGCCACCGTCTCGACCAGCTTCGCCCCCTGCCGGATCAGGCGGTGGCAGCCACGCGCCATGGGGTTGTGGATGGAGCCCGGTATCGCGAACACCTCGCGGCCCTGCTCGCCCGCGAGCCGCGCCGTGATCAGCGAGCCGCTGCGCACCGCGGCCTCGACCACCAGCACGCCCAGGGACAGGCCGCTGATCACGCGGTTCCGGCGCGGGAAGTGCTCGCGCAGGGGCGGCGTGCCGGGCAGGAACTCCGACACCAGCGCGCCGGTGGCGGCGATCTGCTCGGCCAGATCGCGGTGGCGCCGCGGATAGACCGTGTCCAGGCCGTGCCCCGCGACGGCGACGGTGACGCCGCCGGCCTCCAGCGTCCCGCGATGCGCGGCCGCGTCGATCCCCACCGCCAGTCCGCTGACGATCCCGAGACCGTGGCGCGACAGCGCACGCGCGAACGAGCGCGCCGTCTCCTCGCCCGGACGGGTGGGGTGGCGGCTGCCCACCACGGCCAGGAAGCTCCCGGTCAGGCACGCGGCGTCGCCGCGCAGGAACAGCATCGTCGGCGCGTCGCCGATGCACCGCAGCAACGGCGGATACCGCGCATCGGACAGCGTGAGGATGCCGTGACCCGGTTCGTCCAGCCAGCGCAGCGCGGCGCCGATGGCCGCCTCGTCCGGCCTCGCCAGCGCGCGCCGGGCGGGTTCCGCGAGCCCCGCCGCGGCGAGGTCGCGCTCGCTCGCGCGCAGCACCCGGTGCGGTCCGCCGAGGGCATCGGCGAGGGCACTGGCCGTCCCCGGCCCGAGGCCGGGCGCGAGGTGCATCGCCAGCCACGCGCGAAGGTCGTCGGCAGAGGTCACCGCGTCGCCCCGGTGAGGGATCCGGCGGCGAGCGTAGCAGCGCGGCCCGCGCCGGGCGGTGCGCAGACCGCCCGGCGCGCGTCAGGGATTCTTGACCGCGTCGTTCACGTGCATCGCGCGGGTCGCCTCCATGACCAGCGCGTAGCTCAGGCGCTCGAACGACCGGTAGACCATGACCGTGCCGGCCCGCTCCTCCGGCAACGCGACGTCCGACCACGGCTTGCGGCGACCCGCGACCGCGAAGCGGTGGGCCTCCTGGCCGATGAAGTCCGAGGTGCCCTCGACCGCGCTGCCGAAGCCCTGCACGAGGCCGAACAGGCCCTGCGCGTTCTCGTTCTGCTCGCGCCGCTCCTGCGAGCGCCGCCGGTACTCCAGCATGACCGGGTCGACGGCACGCGGGTCCTGGACCAGCTCCCCGCGCTGGTAGACGCCGAACACGTGCCCCGGCTCGAGGCCGTCGCGCGTCCCCAGGTTCAGCACCACCGTCTGGTACTGCCCGATCTGGCTCACGCCGTCGAACACCGAGATGATCTGCCCGTCGAGGTCCCCCGACGGCGCGCGCGGCATGTAGTCGTGATAGATGAGGTCTTCGTCCGTCGGCACCAGCCGGTCGCCGACGAGCACCTCGCGCTTCATGCCCGAGATCACCAGCGTCGCCGGATCCCCCGGCCGATCGAGCACCGCGTCGCCGACGTGCACCGCCTCGAAGCCCAGCAGCTCGCCGCTGGCCGGGTCCACGTAGGCCTGTCCCTTCCGGTAGATGCTGTAGCGCTGCTGCTCCGGATCGACGATGCCGCGCACGTAGAACCGCTCGCCGGGACGCGCGATCAGGGCCTCGCGGCCCACCGACAGGATGTACGGCGACGCGTCGTACTCCAGGTCGGTGACCACCCGCGGCCGGTCCAGGAACTGCTGGATGGCATCCACCGGGATCGGCGGGATGGCCTCCGCGCCCAGCGACTCGGCGCGCACGCGCGGCGAGAGCACCGTGACGCCGCGGCGGCGCGCCCGGATGATCGGCCGCCCGTCGCGGTAGGTGAGGTACAGCTCGTCGCCCGGGTAGATGAGGTGCGGATTCTCGATCTGCGGATTCGCCTGCCACACGTCGGGCCAGCGCCACGGCTCGTCGAGGAATCGCCCGGCGATGTCCCACAGCGTGTCGCCCCGCTGCACGATGTACCGATCCGGATGGTCCGATTTCAGCCCGGCCCCTTCTCCGGCCGCCGATGCCGTGCCGGCCAGCGCGCCCGCGAGCAGGGCGCCAAGCAGGATGCGAAGGCTCGCGCTCATGGTGCTCCCCGTGTCCGAGGGCCGGTGGACCGGCCCGCCGCAAGTTAGCGAAGTGGACTAAATATAGGCGATACAAACATGAAAATCCAAGTAAATTACCGTGTGCCCGTTGCGCTCCGTAGCGGCCCCTGAAGGCGTCGCGTAGACTCCCGGCACCCGCGCCCCGCAACCCGTACGAACATGGCCCGACTCGAGATACTGCATTTCCCCGACCCGCGCCTGCGCAACCGGGCGCAGCCCGTGGACACCGTCGACGAGTCGGTGCGTCGCCTCGTCGACGACATGTTCCAGACCATGTACGACGCGCCGGGCATCGGGCTCGCGGCCATCCAGGTGAACGTGCCGAAACGGGTCATCACCATCGACGTGTCGGAGGACCGCAGCCAGCCCGTCGCGCTGGTGAACCCCGAGATCCTGGAGAGCCGGGGCAGCCTGTCCACGGAGGAGGGATGCCTGTCCGTGCCGGGCATCTACGACGTCGTCGAGCGCGCGGACTGGATCCGCTACCGGGCCGTGGACCTGGAGGGCGTGCCGTACGAGGCGCACGCGGAAGGGCTGCTCGCCGTGTGCATCCAGCACGAGATCGACCACCTCGACGGCCGCCTGTTCGTCGACTACCTGTCCCAGCTCAAGCGCCAGCGCATCCGCAAGAAGCTCGAGAAACAACAGCGGATGGCATCCTGACGCCCGGGTGCGGCCCGGGTCCGCCATGCGTCTGAGCTTCGCCGGCACCCCGCACTTCGCGGCGGTCATCCTCGACGCGCTGCTCTCCGCCGGACACCGCGTGGCCGCGGTGTACACGCAGCCGGACCGCCCCGCGGGACGCGGCCGCCGCACGCGCCCCGGCGCGGTCAAGACGCTGGCCCTGGCGCGCGGACTGGAGGTGCTGCAGCCGGCGACGTTCCGTGACCCGGCGGCGCTGGCGACGCTGCGCGCTCTCGAGTGCGACGTCATGGTGGTGGCCGCCTACGGCCTGATCCTGCCCGCGTCCGCGCTGGACGTCCCGACCCACGGCTGCATCAACGTCCACGCATCGCTGCTTCCGCGCTGGCGCGGCGCCGCACCCGTGCAGCGCGCGATCCTGGCCGGCGACCGCGAGACGGGGGTGTGCATCATGCGCATGGAGGAAGGCCTGGACACGGGCCCGGTGCTCGCCTCGCGCCGCACGCCGATCGCCGCGGAGGACACCGCCGGCACGCTGCTCGAGCGCCTCGCGCACCTCGGCGCCGAAGCGCTGCTGGACGTGCTGCCGCGCCTGCCCGCGGCGCTCGCGGACGCCACGCCGCAGGACGACGCCGCCGCCTGCCACGCGCCGCGCATCGACAGGGCGGAGACCCGGCTGGCCTGGGCAGAGCCCGCGGCCGCGGTGGTACGGCGCATCCACGCGTTCAGCCCGGCGCCCGGCGCGTGGACCGATCTCCCCGACGCGCCTCCAGGCGCGCGCCAGCGCGAGACCCGGCTGCGGGTCCTGCGCGCGGCGCTCGAGCCCGGCGACGTGGCGGCACCGCCGGGCCGCGTCCTCGCGTCGGGCAGCGGCGGCTTCGTGGTCGCCTGCGGCGACGGCGCCGTGCGGCTGCTCGAGGTGCAGCCCGCCGGCGGCCGGCCGATGGATGCCGCGTCGTTCCTGAACTCGGGCCGGGTGCACACCGGCGACACGCTGCGATGACGCCGCAGGGCGGCCGCGGCGCGGCGCTGACGGCGCTGGTCGCGACCGTGGTCGGGGAACGGCTGCTGGACGACGCCCTGGCGGAGCCGCTGTCCCGGTTGCCCGACGACCGGGAACGCGCGCTGGCGCGGGAGCTGGCGTTCGGAACGTGCCGCTTCTGGTTCCGCCTCGCGGCGATCCGCGACGACCTGCTGCAGCGCCCCCTGCGCACCCGGGACGCGGACGTCGGCGTGCTGATCGCGCTGGGCCTGTACCAGCTCGTCTACTCGCGCATCCCGTCCCACGCCGCGGTGGCGCAGACCGTGGCGCTGACCGCACAGCTCGACAAGAGCTGGGCCCGCGGCCTCGTGAACGCGCTGCTGCGGCGCTTCGACCGCGAGCGCGACGCGCGGCTGCGCGCGGCGGACGAGGATCCGCAGGCGCTGCACGCCCACCCGTCGTGGCTGCTGCGCGCGCTGCGCGAGGCATGGCCCGACGACTGGCAGTCGGTGGTCGCCGCCAACAACCGGCCGGGGCCCCTCACGCTGCGGGTCAACCGGCGACGGACGAGCCGCGACGCGTCACTGGCCGCCCTCGCCGCGCAGGGCGTGCCGGCCGAGCCTTGCACCTATTCTGCGGACGGCATCCGGCTCGCGGCCCCGCGGGACGTCGCCGCCATTCCCGGCTTCGCCGAGGGCGATCTGTCGGTGCAGGACGAGGCCTCGCAGCTCGCGTGCGGGCTGCTGGCTCCGGAGCCGGGGACGCGGCTGCTGGACGCCTGCGCCGCCCCCGGAGGCAAGCTCGCGCACCTGCTCGAGTGCACGCCAGGACTCGGCGGCGCGGTCGCCGTGGAGCGCGACCCCGGCCGCGTGCAGCGCCTGGAGCAGACGCTGGACAGGCTGGGACTGTCCAGTGAGGCGAGCACGGTCGTCGCAGACGCCGCGGAGCCGGAGCGCTGGTGGGACGGGACGCCCTTCGACCGCATCCTGCTCGACGCCCCGTGCAGCGCCACCGGGGTGATCCGGCGCCACCCGGACATCAAGCTGCATCGCCGGGCGCAGGACCCGGCGGCCCGCGGCCGACTGCAAGGGCGGCTGCTGGAAGCCCTGTGGCCCCTGCTCGCCCGGGGAGGACGCCTGTTGTACGCTACCTGCTCGGTCATGCCCGACGAGAATGCAGCGCCGGTGAGGCGGTTCCTGTCCGCCACCGCGGATGCCGAGGCCCTGGCACCGGACGTGGCCTGGGGCAGAGCCACACCCCCCGGACGGCAGGTGCTCCCAGGCGACGCGGGCATGGACGGTTTCTACTATGCACTGCTCGCGAAGCGCTGACGCACGCGCCACGGCGGCCGCCGCCCCGGCGTGGGTGCAGGGCGCCGCCCTGCTCGTCCTGATGGCGCTGGGCACCGGCCCGCTCGCCGCCGGCGATCCGGGATTCAAGGTGCGCTCCGCGAGCACGCGGCTGGTGGCCGGCGTGCACCGGGTAGACGCCCGAGTCGACTTCGATTTCAGCAGCGAGGCGCTGGAGGCGATGGAGAACGGGGTCGCGATCACGGTCTCGCTGCAGATGCAGGTGCTCGAGCTGAGCCGCCTGTGGGACGACGAGGTCGCCGAGGTCAGCGCGCGCTACCGCATCCAGGCCCACGCGCTGAGCCGCCAGTACCTCGTGAAGAACCTGAGCACCGGCGAGGTCAGCACCTACCGCGATTTCGAGGAGATGCGGGAGGCCATCGGCCGCCTTCGCGACTTTCCGCTGCTCGACGACCACGTGCTCGCGCCCGGCGAGCGCTACCGGGTCCGCCTGCGCGCCACGCTGGACATCGAGTCCCTGCCGACCCCGCTCAGGCTGCTGGCCTGGTTCAAGCCGTCCTGGCGCCTGTCCAGCGACTGGTTCACATGGGCGCTCGCGCGCTGACCCGCCGCCTGGGCGGCCTCGGCCCGATCCTGGGCCTGGTCGCGCTGCTGCTCGTGTCGCTCTCGCTGATGAGCGACGCCACCGAGGATTCCGCGCGCTTCGGCGAGCTCTACGGATGGCTGCTGACGGCCAACGCGCTGGGTCTGGTGCTGCTGTGCGGGCTCATCGTGTTCAACCTGCTGCGCCTGGTGCGGCAGATGCGCGCCAGGCACGCCGGCGCCCGGCTGACCGCGCGGCTGGTGATCGTGTTCGCGATCCTCGCCGTGACGCCGGTGGTGGTGGTCTATCACTTCTCCCTGAAGTTCCTGCACGACGGCATCGACAGCTGGTTCGACGTGCGCATCGAGAAGGCGCTGGAGGACGCCATCGAGCTCGGGCGCACGGCGCTCGGCATCCGCATGCGCGAACACCTCAAGCAGACCCAGCTCATGGCCACCGCGATCGCCGAGGTGCAGAGCACCGGCGCCACCGCGACCGCGGTCGACAACGCGCGGCGCCTGAGCGGCGCGTCGGAGCTCACGCTGCTCGGGCCCGGCGGGCAGATCCTCGCGACCAGCAGCGACGAGCCCACGTCGGTGGTGCCGAACCGGCCCAGCGAGACCACGCTGCTGCAGGTCAAGCAGTCACAGAGCTACATCGGCCTGGACCCGATCGGCGACGAGGGGTTGTTCATCCGCGTCGTGGTGTCCCTGCCGACGATGACCTCCACCGAGGGCCTGCTCGTGCAGGCGCTGTTCCCGGTTCCGGAGAAGATGAACACCCTGGCCGACAGCGTGGAGAACGCGTACGCGAAGTACCGGGAGCTGGCCTACCTGCGCACGCCGCTGAAGGCGAGCTTCACGCTCACGCTGTCGCTGGTGCTGGTGCTCACGCTGCTCACGGCGCTGTGGGCGGCGTTCTACTCCGCCCGGCGCATGGTCGCGCCGCTGCGGGGGCTGGCCGAGGGCACGCGCGCGGTGGCGGGCGGCGATCTCGAGACCCAGGTGCCGCCGGCCGGCGACGACGAGCTGGGCTTCCTCCTCGAGTCCTTCAACGACATGACCCGCCGGCTGAAGCTCGCGCGCGACGAGACCCGGGCCAGCCAGCGCGAGGTGGAGGCCCAGCGTGCCTACCTGGAGGCCGTGCTCGCGCGGCTGTCCACGGGGGTGATCACGCTGGACGACGAGCACCGGGTGTTCACCTGCAATGCCGCGGGAGCGCAGATCCTCGGCGTCGGGCGCGAAGCCCTGGTGGGCCGGCCGCTGGAAGACGCCGCCCGGCAAGGGCCCGGGCTCGAGCCGTTCGTGCAGGCTGCGCTGGAGGTCGCGGACCTCAGCGACGCGCGCCGCGAGGTGACCCTGGACCGCGGCCAGGGCGTGCGCATCCTGACCCTCGGCGGCGCACCGCTGCAGTCCTCCGCGGGGCACGTGCTGGTCTTCGACGACATCACGGCCCTCGTGCAGGCGCAGCGCGAGGCGGCGTGGTCGGAGGTGGCCCGCCGCCTCGCACACGAGATCAAGAACCCGCTGACGCCCATCCAGCTCTCCGCGGAACGGGTGCGGCACAAGTACCTGGAGCGCATGCAGGGCGCCGAGCGCGAGACCCTGGACCGCCTCACGCGCACCATCGTGCAGCAGGTGGAGGCCATGAAGACCATGGTCAACGCGTTCTCGGAGTACGCTCGCAGCCCGGTCATGCAGCCGAGGCGGCTGGACATCAACGATCTGGTGCGCGACGTCGCGGAGCTCTACCGGGACGACAACACGGGCGACCGGGTGACGGTGCGGGCGGGCGCGGCCCTGCCGCGGGTGGAGGCCGACCCGGACCGGCTCCGCCAGGTGCTCCACAACCTGATCAAGAACGCGCTCGAGGCCGGCACGGCGGTCCGGGTCACGCTGACCACCCGGCGCTCGCCGGACGGCGACGCGGTGGAGCTGGAGGTGAGTGATAATGGACCAGGTTTTCCCGCGGAGCTGGTGCCCCGCATCTTCGAGCCCTACGTCACCTCGAAGGCGCGCGGCAGCGGACTCGGCCTCGCCATCGTGAAGAAGATCGCCGAGGAACACGGTGGCGGCGTGCGGGCCGAGAACCTTCAGGCCGGGGGTGCGCGAGTGGTCGTCGTACTGCCCGCGTTGCCTGCGGGTGCAACACCGTCCGAACAGCGCGAGGCCGTATGAGCGCGCCCTACATCCTGGTCGTGGACGACGAGCCCGACATCCGCGAGCTGGTCAAGGAGATCCTCGAGGACGAGGGCATGGAGGTGTCCGTCGCCGAGCACGCACAGGCCGCGCGCGACGCGCGCCGGGCCCGCAAGCCGGATCTCGTGCTGCTCGACATCTGGATGCCCGACACGGACGGCATCAGCCTGCTGCGCGAGTGGAGCGGCGAGGACGGCCTGGACACGCCCGTCATCATGATGTCGGGACACGGCACGGTGGAGACGGCGGTGGAGGCAACACGCCTCGGCGCCTACGACTTCATCGAGAAGCCGCTGTCCATGGCCAAGCTGCTGCTGTCGGTGCGCCACGGCCTCGAGCACGACAAGCTCCGGCAGGAGAACATCGGCCTCAAGCGCGAGATCCCCAGCCAGGTCGAGCCTCTGGGCCGCAGCTCGCTGATGATGGCGCTGCGCGAGCAGGCGCGGCGCATCGCGCGCCACGACACCGCGGTGCTGATCTCCGGAGAGTCGGGCAGCGGCAAGGCCGTGCTGGCGCGCTACATCCACGAGCACAGCGCACGCCGCGGCGCCCCGTTCGTACGGGTGCCGGTATCCGGACTCACGAACGCGCGCTCGGCGGCGGAGCTGTTCGGCTCGGAGGACGGCGACCGGGTGCACTTCGGCTCGCTGGAGCAGTCGAACGGCGGCACCCTGTTCCTCGAGGACATCATCGACATGGACCTCGAGGTGCAGGCGCGCCTGCTGAGCGCGCTGACCCAGCGCGCATTCGTGCGCGTGGGCGGCGTGGACCCCGTTCCCATCGACGTGCGCATCATCGCCGGCACCAGTCGCGACGCGGAGCAGGCCGTGCGCTCCGGGAGGCTGCGCGACGACCTCTACTACCACCTCAACGTGGTGCCGCTGGAGGTGCCGCCGCTGCGCGATCACCGGGAGGACGTGCCCGAGCTCGTGGAGCACTTCGTCGCCTGGCTGGTGGACGTGCAGAACCTGCCGTACCGCCGCCTGGGCATCGCGGCCCAGAACCGCCTTCGCCACTACTCGTGGCCCGGCAACGTGCGCGAGCTGAAGAACGTGGTGCAGCGCCTGCTGATTCTCGCGAGCGGCGAGGAGGTTCAGCCGGACGAGGTGGATGCCGCGCTGGGCAGGCCGGCAACCGCCGCGCAGGGCGTGGTCGAGGCCGACTTCGACCTGCCGCTGAAGGAGGCGCGCGAGCGCTTCGAGCGGCGCTACCTGGAGCAGAAGATCCGCGAGGAGCACGGCAACATCAGCCGTGTCGCCGAGCGCGTGGGCGTGGAGCGCACGCACCTGTACCGCAAGTTCAAGTCGCTGAAGCTGGATCCCAAGCGCGTGCTGGTCGAGGATTGACGGACCGTGATTCCTGCACCCTGCCCGCCCGGCGAAGGTCTCGCGGCCACCGGCGACGACCTCACGAGCGCTGAGCACGCCGGCGCCGCCGCGCGCCGGCTCGTCCCCGGAAACGCGAAGCTGCGCACGCCATGAAGATCATCATCCTCGGCGCGGGACAGGTCGGAACCTCGGTGGCCAACACCCTGGCCAGCGAGCCCAACGACATCACGGTCGTCGATCTGAACGCGGACAGCCTGCGCGAGATGCAGGATCACCTGGATCTGCGCACGGTGGTGGGCCACGCGTCGCACCCGTCCGTGCTGCGGCGCGCGGGCGCCGAGGACGCCGACATGGTGCTCGCGGTCACCAACTCCGACGAGACCAACATGGTCGCGTGCCAGGTGGCCTACACGCTGTTCCACACCCCGACCAAGATCGCACGCGTGCGCTCGCAGGAATACCTCGGCGCGGCCGGCCTGTTCGCGCAGGACGCGCTGCCGGTGGACGTGATCATCAGCCCGGAGCAGCTGGTGGTCGAATACATCGAGCGCCTCATCAGGACTCCCGGCGCACTGCAGGTGATGGACTTCGCGGAGGGGCGGGTGCGCCTCGTCGGCGTGAAGAGCTCCATCGACGGACCGCTGTCGGGGCACGCGCTGTCGGAGCTTCCGACCGTGCTTCCGGGCGTCGAGACCCGGGTCGCGGCCGTCTACCGGCGCGGCCGGGGCATCACGGCGGACGGCGCGACCCGTATCGAGCCGGACGACGAGGTCTTCTTCGTGTCCTCCGCGCGCGATTCGCAGAAGCTGATGAGCGAGCTCAGTCGCCACGACGGCCCGTCGAAGCGGCTCATCATCGCGGGCGGCGGAAACATCGGCCTGCGCCTCGCGGGCAAGCTCGAGCGCGAGTTCAACGTGAAGATCATCGAGTTCAGCCAGCGCCGCGCCGAGGCGATGTCGCGCGTGCTGGACAAGGCCATCGTGCTGCGCGGGGACGCCGCCGACGAGGGCCTGCTGCGCGAGGAGAACATCGACAACACCGACGTGTTCTGCGCGGTGACCAACGACGAGCAGGTGAACATCCTCTCGGCGATGCTGGCCAAGCGCATGGGCGCGCGCAAGGTGATGGCGCTGATCAACCGCGGCGCCTACGTGGACCTGGTGCAGAGCAGCGTCATCGACATCGCCATCTCTCCGCAGCAGGCCACGATCGGCAGCCTGCTCGCGCACGTGCGCCGCGGCGACGTGGCCGCGGTGCACTCGCTTCGCCGGGGCGCCGCAGAGGCGATCGAGGCGGTCGCGCACGGCGACGCCCGCACGTCCAAGGTCGTGGGGCGCCGGGTCGACGAGATCCGGCTGCCGCGGGGCGCCACGATCGACGCGCTGGTGCGCGGCGAGCAGGTGATCATGGCCCACCACGACACGCGCATCGAGGCGGACGACCACGTGATCCTGTTCCTCAGCGACAAGTCCCGGATCGGAGAGGTCGAGAAGCTGTTCCAGGTCGGGGTGACCTTCCTTTGACCGGCACGCGCGCCGCGCGCGGTCGGCTCACGGGCCGCGGCGTCCGCCGGACCCTGCGGCCGCATGGTCGTTGCCGTGCCGCGTCGCGGCGCGCGGGATCCGGCGCGGCAAAGGCCCGGCCTCGCGGGCGCCTGCCCGCGGGCCCGACGGCGGCGCGCCCCGGCGCCACACGCGCGCGCGCGTCGCGCGTCGCGGTACACCGGCGCGCCGACCTGACGTGATGCAGCTCGCCACGGTCCAGCGCCTCCTCGGGGCGCTGCTCGCGCTGTTCAGCCTGAGCATGCTGCCGCCGATCGGGATCTCGCTCGCGTACCAGGACGGCGCACTGGGCGCCTTCGCGACCGCGTTCCTGGTGCTCGGCATCGGTGGAGGTCTCCTGTTCTGGCCCGTGCGCCGGGTGCAGCGCGAGCTTCGGCTGCGCGACGGCTTCATCGTGGTGGTCACCTTCTGGACGGTGCTCGGCCTGTGCGGAAGCCTGCCGCTGATGCTGGCCACGGTGCCGCACCTGAGCGTCACCGACGCGGTGTTCGAGTCCATCTCGGGTCTCACGACCACCGGGGCCACCGTGATCACCGGCATCGACTACCTTCCGCCCTCGGTGCTGTTCTACCGCCAGCTCCTGCAATGGCTCGGCGGCATGGGCATCATCGTGCTCGCGGTGGCCATCATGCCGATGCTCGGCATCGGCGGCATGCAGCTCTACCGGGCCGAGACGCCGGGCCCGATGAAGGAGGACAAGCTCACGCCGCGGATCACCGAGACGGCGAAGGCGCTGTGGTACATCTACGTGTCGCTGACGGTGCTGTGCGCGCTGGGCTACTGGCTTGCCGGCATGAGCGCGTTCGACGCCGTCGCCCACAGCTTCTCCACCGTCGCCATCGGCGGCTTCTCCACCCACGACGAGAGCATCGCCTACTTCGACAGCCCGCTGGTGGAGGCGATCTGCATCGTGTTCATGCTGGTCGCGGGCATCAACTTCGCGCTGCACTTCGTCGCCTGGCGGCACCGGCGGCTCGATCACTACTTCCACGACTCCGAGGTCCGGTTCTACCTGCTCGTGCTGGGCGTGGTGGCGGTGTTCACGTCCGCCGAGCTGTACCTGGCCGGCACCTACGACAGCGCCGTGGACTCGATACGCTACGCGGTGTTCCAGACCGTCTCCGTCAGCACCACCACCGGCTTCACCACCACCAGCTACGTGCTGTGGCCCAGCTTCTCGCCGGTGCTGCTGCTGTTTGCGAGCTTCATCGGCGGCTGCGCGGGCTCGACCGGCGGCGGCCTGAAGGTGATCCGCGTGCTGCTGCTGCTCAAGCAGGGCATGCGCGAGATCATGCGGCTCATCCACCCGAGCGCGCAGGTGAGCATCAAGGTCGGAGGCAACTTCATGCCGTACCGCGTCGTCGACGCGGTGTGGGGCTTCTTTGCCGCGTACGTCGGCGTGTTCGTCGTGCTGATGCTCGCGGTGATGTCCACGGGCCTCGACCAGGTCACCGCGTTCTCGGCGGTGGCCGCGTGCCTGAACAACCTGGGCCCGGGGCTGGGGGACGTGCACGCCCACTACGGCGACATCAACACCACCGCGAAGTGGCTGCTGAGCGCCGCGATGCTGCTCGGGCGCCTCGAGGTGTTCACCGTGCTGGTGATCCTGTCGCCGGCCTTCTGGCAGCGATGAGCGACCTGGTCGCGCGCCTGGAGCAGATGCTGGCCGACGGCCAGGACAACGCGCTGCTGCGTTTCGGACTCGGGCAGGCGCTCGTGCAGCAGGGGCGCGCGGCAGACGCGGTGGCGCACCTGGAGGCGGCGATCGGCCACGACCCGGGCTACTCGGCCGCATGGAAGCTGCTCGGGCGCGCGCGCAGGGACAGCGGCGACAACGACGGCGCCGTGTCCGCGTGGGAGCAGGGAATCGCGGCGGCCGAGGCGCGCGGCGACAAGCAGGCCGCGCGCGAGATGCAGGTGTTCCTCAGGCGGTCGTCGAGACCCGATCAGGGCGGGTGAGGGGCGCATCGGTTCCGGCCTGCGCCGCGGCCGACCAGCCGGCCGCGCCGGAGTTCGGCTCGAGGCTCCCGACGAGGTGCGCCACGCGTTCGAAGCCGTGGCGTTCGAGATAGGCGTCGATGCCGGCGTTGATGCGCGCGCACACCAGCGGGTCGTAGAACAGCGCGGTGCCGATGCCCACCGCCGTCGCGCCCGCGACCAGGAACTCGATGGCGTCCTCCGCGGTGGTGATGCCCCCCTGGCCGATGATCGGCACCGCGTGTCGGCGCGCGACCTGGTGGACCTGGTGCACCTTGAGCAGCGCCAGCGGCTTGATGGCCGGCCCGGAGAGCCCGCCCTGGTTCGCGCCGATCACGGGGCGGCGGCGCTCGATGTCGATGGCCATGCCCATGAAGGTGTTCACGACCGCCAGCGCGTCTGCACCGGCATCGATGCAGCGCCGGGCGTTCTCGGCGATGTCGGTCTGATTCGGCGAGAGCTTCGCGATCAGCGGCTTCGCGGTGTGCGCCCGGCACGCGGCCACCACCCGCGCCGACATCTCGGGGTCGTTGCCGAACTGCACTCCGCCCTCGCGCACGTTCGGACACGAGATGTTGATCTCCATCGCGTCGATCGGCGAGTCGTCGAAGATGCGGGTGACGGCCGCGTACTCGTCGACGCTCGCGCCGGACAGGTTCGCGATGAAACGGGTCTCGCCGAAATCCAGCGTCGGCAGGATGCGCTCCACGACCGCGCGGGCACCGGGGTTCTGCAGCCCGATGGAGTTCAGCATCCCGTGCGGCGTCTCGGCGACCCGGTGCGGCGCGTTGCCCAGGCGCGGCTCCAGCGTGGTGCCCTTGAGGCAGATCGCGCCGACGTCGGCGTTGGAAAAGCCCTCGACCCGTGTGTACTCTTCGCCGAACCCGACGCACCCGGAGAGCAGGACCAGCGGGCTCGAGAATGCAAGCCCGCAGAAGTCCAGCGCCAGGCGATCCCCTTCACGCGTACTGCGCGCCCGCGGGTCCGATTCGTGTTCCACGTGGTCCTCTACCAGCCCGAGATTCCGCCGAACACGGGCAACATTATCAGACTCTGCGCGAACACGGGCGCGACGCTGCACCTGGTGGAACCGCTGGGCTTCAGCCTCGACGAACCGCGCCTGCGCCGCGCGGGGCTCGACTACCGCGAGTGGGCGTCGGTACGCTGCTGGCCGGACCTCGCGGCCGCGCTGGACGGCGCAGCGCCGGGCCGTGTGTTCGCGTTCAGCCGCCACGCCGGGCGCTGCTACTCGCGGACGCGTTACCGGGCCGGCGACGCGTTCCTGTTCGGCCCGGAGACCCGCGGCCTGCCGGCGGAGGTGGTCGCGTCGGTGCCGCGGCCGCGCCGGCTCCGCATTCCGATGCGTGCCGGCAACCGCAGCCTCAACCTGTCGAACGCGGTCGCGGTGGTGTGCTACGAGGCGTGGCGCCAGCAGGGCTTCGCCGGCGCCGCGCCGGCGGAACACGCGCCCGGCGAAGCGCCGATCGCGCAGGAGGGCGCGTGAGCGCGGACCGTCAGGCGAGGTTGCCTTCCAGGTCGTCGTCCTCGGAGACGATCTTGAGGATCATCTCCTTCAGCGCGCTGCGGTGTGGCTCGTCGAGGGTGGACCATGCCTTGGCGGTCTCGATCGCCTCCGGCTCCAGGCCGTCCATCACCTCCGCGCCGTACATCAGCCACGCCGGGCTGACGTCCAGCACGGTCGCGATACGATCGATGTTGCGTGGATGGCGGCACTTGCCGGTCTCGATGCGCTGAACCACGGCCTGGCTGGTACCCACGTGACGCGCCAGCTCGTGCTGGGTCCAGCCGCGCCGCAGCCTCACGCGCGTGAGCCGCGCCCCGAGGCTGTCGGCGTCGATGCGTTCCCGCGGGAATCGATGCATGGAAGGCTGTCCTGTCAGTGCGATCACGCTGCGCAGTGGACCACAGCGACCGGGTTAATTCTTTGAACCAGCCCACATTTCGGCGCCGAACGCCGCATTCGCCGCGAGCCACCGGCGCGCAGACGATGCGCCTGTTCGCGCCCGCGCCGGCGGCCCTGGGACCGCTGCTCGTCGAGGAGCTCGAGGTCCTCGGAGCGCGCCGGCCGCGCGCGGGCGGCGCCGGGGTGGAATTCGGCGGCGACCTGCGCACCGCGTACCGGGTGTGCCTGTGGAGCCGGCTGGCGAGCCGCGTGCTGATGCCGCTCGCGCGCATTCCCGCGGCGGACGGCGACGCGCTGTACGACGCGGCTCGCGAGCTGCCGTGGGAGCAGCACCTCGCGCCGTCGTCCACGTTCGCCGTGGACTGCAGCGTGCGCGACGCGCGCATCACGCACAGCCACTTCGCGGCGCTGCGCCTGAAGGACGCGATCGTCGACCGCTTCCGGGCACGCAGCGGGCGGCGCCCGGACGTCGACACGCGCGACCCGGACATCCGCATCAACCTGCACCTGCGCGGCGCGCAGGCGCGGGTCGCGCTGGATCTGTCGGGCGACGGCCTGCACCGCCGCGGCTACCGGGAGGACGCCGGCCCGGCGCCGCTTCGCGAGACCCTCGCGGCCGCGCTGCTGCGCTTCGCGGGGTGGCCTGACCCGCAGCGCTGGCCGGCGCTGCTGGACCCGCTGTGCGGCGCCGGCACGCTGCCGATCGAGGCGGCGCTGCTGGCCGCGGACGTGGCCCCCGGGCTGCTGCGCCGGCGCTTCGGCTTCGAAGCCTGGCCGCAGCACGACGCGACGGCCTGGGAGACGCTGCTCGACGAGGCGCGCGCGCGCCGCGAGCGGGGCCTCGCGGCGCTGCCACCGATCCTGGGCTCGGACCGGGACGCGTCGGTGCTGCGCGCCGCCGAGCTCAATGCCGGGCGCGCGGGCCTCGCCGGGCGCCTGCGCTTCGAGCGCAGGGCGCTCGAGGACTGGCAGCGCGCACCGGCGCCGCACGCCCGCGGCCTGCTCGTCGCGAACCCGCCGTACGGGACGCGGCTCGCGCCCGGCGACGCCGAGTCGTGCCGCACCGCCCTCGCGGCCCTCGCCCGGGGCCCGCTGGCCGGCTGGGGGATGGCCCTGCTGCTGCCGGAAGACGCGGACTGGCCGGCCCGCGACGCCGGGCGCTGCCTCGCGGTGCCGAACGGCCCGCTGCGCTGCCGGTTCCACGCGCTGGACCCGGCGCCGCACGGCGCCGCGCCGGCGCCCGAGGTCGACGACACGGCGTTCGGCAACCGCCTCGTGAAGAACGAGCGTCACCTCGCGCGCTGGCGCAAGCGCGAGGGCGTGACCTGCTACCGCGTCTACGACGCCGACCTGCCGGACTTCGCGTTCGCCGTGGACGTCTACGAAAGCGGCGGCGAGCGCTGGGCGCACGTCCAGGAGTACGCGCCGCCGCCGAAGGTGGACCCTGGCCTCGCCCTCGAGCGGCGACAGCGCGCGCTCGCGGCGATTCCGCCGCGCCTGCACGTCGCGCCCGGGCACGTCGTGTTCAAGACCCGCCAGCGCCAGCGCGGCGGCGCCCGCTACCAGCGCCGCGGCACGCGCGGCACGTTGCTGGAGGTGCGCGAGGGCGAGGCCCGACTGCTGGTGAACCTGCACGACTACCTGGACACCGGGCTGTTCCTGGACCACCGGCCGCTGCGCCGCTGGCTGTACGAGAACGCGAGGGGCCGGCGCTTCGCGAACCTGTTCGCGTACACCGCGACGGCCACGGTGCACGCCGCCCTCGGCGGCGCGCGGGCCAGCGTCAGCGTGGACCTGTCGCCGGTGTACCTGGACTGGGCGCGGCGCAACCTCGAGCGCAACGGGCTCGGGCCGCCGGCGCACACGCTTGTGCAGGCCGACTGCCGGGCGTGGCTGGAGGACGGCGCGAGCGCGATCGAGCCGTTCGACCTGATGCTGGTGGACCCGCCCACGTTCTCGAACTCCAAGCGCATGTCCGGCAGCTTCGACGTGCAGCGCGACCACCCGGCGCTGCTGCGGGCGGCACTCGCGCGCCTCGCGCCGCAGGGCACGCTCGTGTTCTCGTGCAACCGTCGCGGCTTCCGGCTCGACCGCGACGCGCTGCCCGGCGTTGCGATCAGCGACTGGACCGCCGCGAGCCTGCCGCCGGACTTCTCGCGCCCGCGGGCGGCTCACCGCTGCTTCCTGCTGCGCCATGGCTGACGCGGGCCGCGCGGCGGACCCGGCCGCGCGCCGGCGACGACGCCGCGCGCAGGCCGGCAGCCGGCGCGCCGGCGATCGCGTGCGTCAGCCGTCGCTGCCGACGCCGGGGCCCGCGGCCCGCGAGCGCCGCTCGGCGAGGTCCGCGAGCGCGTCACGCGTCGCGAGGTCCGGCTCGGCGGTCGCGGCCAGCATCCGTGCGCGCACCGTGTCGCGCAGGCGCACCGCCGCCGCCCAGCGCGAGCCGTCCGCGGCGGGCGCGGCCAGCGGCGACAGAAGGCGCACGCGCACGCCGTGCCGGCGCGGGTACCACTCGTCGCCGCGCAGCACCTCGCGCGTTCCATCGATGACCAGCGGTTGCAGCCACGCGCCGGCGGCCACGGCCGCGTCGAACGCGCCGAGCTGGAACGGCAGCAGGCCCGGCATGCGGTGGAAGGTGCCTTCCGGGAAGAAGGCCAGCCGCGCTCCGCGCGACAGGGTATCGGTCAGCTCGCGCGCGGCGTCGATGCTCGCCGCGCGCTCGAAGCGCTCCACGTAGAGCACGTCCAGCGCGTCGAGGAACGGCCGCGCGAAGCGGCTCTGCACCAGCTCGCGCTTGGCGACGAAGCGCACGGGCTCGTCCAGCGCCGCCACCAGCACCAGCCCGTCCAGGTAGCTCTGGTGGTTCGCGACGAGGATCGCGGGCAGGCCCGCGGGCGCGGCGCCGGGATCGTCGTCGTCGCGCTCCACGCGCAGCTCGATGCCGGCGGCCGCGAGGAAGCCGCGCGCCGCGGCGCGCGCGACTCGCCATCGCCTTCGGCGTCCCGGCAGCAGGACCACCGCCGGCCAGGCCCAGCAGACGCTGAGCGCGAGCGCGAGCGCGAAGCGCGCGACGTAGGCATGGCGCGCGGCACGCCGCGACCACCGGCGCAGCATCGGCCCCAGCGAGGCCACCCCCAGTCGCAGCACCTGCAGCCAGGGGGCGCGGTCCGGCCGCTCCAGGGTCCCGTCGGCGTAGCCGGCGGCCAGCGCGGTGCGCCTTATCTTGCCGCTGGACGTCTTGAGCACGGTCTGCGGCGGCGCCAGCACCACGTCGTCGGCGGGCAGCTCGAGGTGCTCCAGCGTGAGCTGCGCGATCGCGTCGCGTATCGCGTCCCGACGCGCGGGATCCGTCTCCCGGGTCTCCGCGAGCACCACCAGCCGCTCGGTCCCGCTCACCGGGTCGTTGCTCCCGAACACCGCGACGCAGCCGCGGCGAACGCCCTCCACCTCGCCCACCGCCTGCTCCAGGACGTAGGGGTAGAGGTTGCGCCCGGCGCGAATCACCACGTCCTTGTTGCGCCCGGTCACGTACAGCTCGCCGTCGGCGAGGTAGCCGCGATCCCCGGAGCGCGCCCAGTCGCCGTGGAACAGCGCCCGGCTGGCCTCGGGATTGCGGTGGTAGCCGGAGGTGACGCCCGGGCCGCGGAACTCGATCTCGCCCTCCTCCCGGTCCGCGGCCTCGCGCCCCGACGCGTCCGCGATGCGCACCTCGAAGCCGGGGATCGCGACACCGCTGGACACCATCGTCAGCGCGTCCTCGCCCGCGTCCGGGCGCGCCACGCCGTCGGTGCGGAACGCGTCGCGCGCGATCCGGTCCAGGCGCGGCCCGCGCCCCACGGGCGTGAAGGCCACGCCCAGCGTGGCCTCGGCGAGCCCGTACACCGGCGTCATCGCGCGCGGTGCGAAGCCGGCGCCGGCGAAGCGCTGCGTGAAGCGTTCCATGGTCTGCGGGCTCACCGGCTCCGCGCCGTTGAACGCGAGCCGCCAGCTGCGCAGGTCCAGACCCGCGACGACCTCGTCGGCGACGCGCCGGTTGCACAGCTCGTACGCGAAGTTCGGGCCGCCGGACACGGTGCCCCCGAAGCGCTGGATCACGTGCAGCCAGCGTTCCGGCCGCGCCAGGAACGCGAGCGGCGACATCAGCACCAGCGGGAAGCCCACGACCAGCGCCCCGAGCCACGCACCGATCAGGCCCATGTCGTGATACAGCGGCAGCCAGCTCACGAAGACGTCGTCCGGATGCACGTCCAGGGCGCGCCGCATGGAGCGCAGGCTGGCGAGGATGTTGCCGTGCGTGAGCACCACGCCCTTGGGGTCGCCGGTGCTGCCCGAGGTGTACTGCAGAAAGGCCACGTCCTGCGGCGCGACGCGCGGGCGCAGGTCCAGCGCCGCGCCGTGCGCGAGCTCCTCCGGCGTGACCAGCGTCTCCAGCCCGGGCACCCGTGCGGTGAGCAGCGTCGACAGGCGCCGCACCTGCCCGAAGGTGATCAGGATGCGCGCGCGCGCGTTGTCCAGGATGCGCGCGTGGCGGCGGAAGTGCTCCTCGATCTGCTTCGCGCGGGCCGGCGGGTAGATCGGCACCGGCGTGCCGCCCGCGAGCAGGACCGCCACGAAGCTCTGCAGGTACTCCACCCCCGTGGGCAACATGATCGCGACGCTCTCCCCCGGCGACAGGCCGCGCGCGACGAGCCCGCCGGCGACGCGCGACGCCCGCGACAGGAGCTCGCCGTAGGTCAGCGGGGTGGCCTCGTCGCGCTCGCCGAGCAGGTGCACGTGCACGCGCTCGGGGTGCTCGCGCGCATGCCACTCCAGCGCGTCGATCAGCGTCGGCGTGTCCTCCGGCGCCGCGCGCCCCTCGGGTGTGGCGCGCGGCGTGTCGGCGGCCGGCGCGCGTGCCGGCTGCGCCGGTGCCGCAGGCTGCCCGCGCGCGGCGCGCAGCGCCTGCAGCAGGTCGTGCACGGTCTCGGCTTCGGCGAAGGTGCGCTCGGCGATGCGCACGCCGAAGATCTGCTCCACGCGCGCGAGCAACTCGACGCGGGTGAGGCTGTCCAGGCCCAGGTCGGCGTCCAGCCGCGCGTCCAGACCCACCGCGCCGGCGTCGCGGGGGGACCGGCCGAGCTCACGCAGCACCGACGCGAGCGCCTGCAGCAGGCGCTCCCGGTCGTCCGATTCCGCAGCTGCGCCGCGCGAGGTCATCGACGAAGCATAATCGCCAACGTGCGCGACGACTCGCGCGCCAACGTGCGCGACGACTCGCGCGCCAATGTGCGCGACGGCTCGCGCGGCAACGTGCGCCGCAGCGCACGCACGGCCGGGCCCCGCGTGCGCGCGGCGGGCGCAGGCCCGCGCCGCCGGCCCGCGCCGCGGTTGGCAACGGGGCGCCGTGACCGGATACTTGCGCGCCCGCCACGCCCCGGACCCGCGGTGACCCTGCAGCCCGCCCCGCTTCCCGCGCGACAGCGCGTCGTCGTCTGCATCGGCGGCGACGCGACCCGTATCGAGGAGCAGCACACGCGAGCCCCCGGACCGGGCGAGCTGCTGCTCGCGACCCGCGCAGTGGGCCTGTGCGGCACGGACCTGTTCAAGCTCGCGACCGGCCGCGCGACGCCCGGTCTCGTGCTGGGGCACGAGCTGGTCGGGACCGTCGTCGCGGCCGGCGACGGCGCCGCCGGATTCGCGCCCGGCGACCGGGTCGCGGTCCCGCACCACGTGCCCTGCGGACACTGCGCGCAGTGCGTGCGCGGCAGCGACACGCTGTGCGACACCTTCCGCGAGAACCTGCTGGAGCCGGGTGGCTTCGCGGAGTTCGTGCTGGTGCGGGAGCGGGCGGTGCGCGAGGCCGCACGTCGGGTCCCGGAGTGGATGGCCGACGACACCGCGGTGTGGATGGAGCCGGCGGCCTGCGTGCTGCGCGGCGTGTGGCGGGCCGCGCTGCCCACGGACGGCGTGGCCGTGGTGCAGGGCGCCGGCAGCATGGGCCTGCTGCACCTGCTGGTGATCAAGGGCGAGTGCCCGCGGGTACGCGTCGTGATGGTGGACCCGCTGCACGACCGGCGCAGCCTCGCCGCGTCCCTCGGCGCCGACGCCTGCGCGACGCCCGCGGATGCGCCGCAGGCCGTCGCCGGGGCGAGCGGCGGGCTCGGCGCGGACGCCGTGTTCGACACCGTCGGCGGCGCCGCGCCCCTCGCGGCGGCGCTCGCGCTGACCCGCGAAGGCGGTGCGGTGGTGCTCTTCGCGCACGCCGGCGAAGGCGAGCAGGCGTCCTTCGACATCAACACGCTGTTCAAGTTCGAGCGCCGGCTGCTGGGCAGCTACTCCGGCGGGCCGGCCGAGCAGGCGCGCGTGTTCGAGCTGATGTGCGAGCGCCGCCTGGACCCGGCACCGCTGGTCAGCCACCACCTCGCGCTGGACGCGTTCCAGGAAGGCGTGCGCCTCGCACGCGAGCGCACCGCGCTGAAGGTGGTGTTCACGGGCCCCGGAGCGCGGGCATGAGCCCCGGCGCGCGCATGCAGGCGGCGGTGCTGCTGGGCCCCGAGCACATCGAGGTGCGCGACGTGGCCGTGCCGGAGCCGGGTCCCGGCGAGCTGCTGCTCGAGGTCGGGGCGGCAACCACCTGCGGCACCGACGTCAAGGTGTTCCGCCGCGGCGGGCATCCGCGGATGCTGACCGTGCCGGCGCTGTTCGGCCACGAGATGGCGGGCACGGTCGCGCGCTGCGGGCCGGGCGTCGAAGGGGTCGCGGCCGGCGACCGGGTGGTGGTCGCGAACTCCGCGTCCTGCGGCGAGTGCGCCCGCTGCCGCGCCGGGCGCGAGAACCTGTGCCCCGACCTCGTGTACCTGAACGGTGCGTTCGCCGAGTTCGTGCTGGTGCCGGCGCGCTTCGTGCGCCGGAGCCTGCACCCCCTGCCGGCCGGAATGCCGTTCGAGCGCGCGGCGCTCACGGAGCCGCTCGCGTGCGTGCTGCACGGCCTCGACGCCTGCGAGCTGCGCGCGGCGCCGGCCGGCACGGACGCGGCGGAAGCGGTGGTGTTCGGCGCCGGCCCGATCGGGCTGCTGTTCGTGGCCGCGCTCGCGCGCAGCGGCCAGCGCGTGCTGCTGGCGGACCCGAACCCGTCACGCCTCGCGGTGGGCGAGCGCATGGGCGCCGCGCGGACGCTGCGCATCGAGCGCGGCGGCGGCCAGGCGCACGCGGTGCGCGCCGCGACTCGGGACGGCGAGGGCGCGGACGTCGCGGTGGACTGCACCGGTGTGCCGGAGGTGTGGTCCGACGCGCTGGACAGCGTGCGCGCCGGAGGGCTGGTGAACCTGTTCGGAGGCTGCGCCCCCGGCACCAGCATCGCGCTGGACACCCACCGCCTGCACTACAGCGAGATCACGGTGAAGGGCGTGTACCACCACCGTCCCGCGACCTTCGCCCGCGCCCTCGCGATGCTGGCCGAGCCGGAGTTCCCGGCGCACGAGCTGCTGAGCGGACGGCGCCCCGTCGCCGAGGTGGAGGCGGCGCTGCGCAGCATGATGCGCAAGGAGGCGCTGAAGGTCGTGATCGGCGGCGCGTGACACGGTCACGGCGCGGCCGGCGGGCCGGGCCGGCGCGTCCGTGTCTGAAACGGCTGTCGAAATTCGACCTCGTCTCGAGTTTCAACTCGCTTCGTGCAAGACGCGGTCTCCCGCTCGCTGCATGAATCGATCATTTGCGTGAGCGATTCATGCCGGCACATCCCTGTGCCGGGCGCAGGCTGTCGCAAATCAACAGCCTGCTGACGGCTGCGAACGGCGGTTCAGCCCGCCTCGCGCTTCAGGCTGCGCGACAGCAGCGCGCGCACCGCCTCCTCCGGGGGCAGGTCGTGGAACAGCACCTGCTCGACCTGCTCGGCGATGGGCATCTCCACGCCCGCGCGCCGCGCGAGGCGCACGGCCTCGCGCGTGTTGCGCACGCCTTCCACGACCTGGCCGAGCGCCGCCTGCGCCTGCTCGACGCCGTGCCCCGCGGCCAGCGCGAGGCCGAAGCGGCGGTTGCGGGACTGGTCGTCGGTGCAGGTGAGCAGCAGGTCGCCGAGGCCTGCGAGGCCGGTGAAGGTCTCCGGCTCACCGCCCAGTGCAACGCCCAGCCGCGTGATCTCGGCAAGGCCGCGGGTCACGAGCGCGGCGCGGGCATTGGCGCCGAAGTCGAGCCCGTCGGTGATCCCGGCGGCGATGGCGAGCACGTTCTTCACCGCCCCGCCCACCTGCACACCCACCAGGTCGGTGCTGATGTAGACGCGGAAGTCCGGGCCGTGAAAGCGCTCCGCGAGGCGCCGCGCCTGCGCCTCGTGGCTGACCGCCAGCGTGACCGCGGTGGGCAGGCCGCGCGCGACCTCGCCGGCGAAGGTCGGGCCGGAGAGCAGCGCCCGCGGCACCGAGGGACCGAAGCGCTCGATCACGACCTGCTCCAGGAAACGTCCGCTGCCGGGCTCGAAGCCCTTGGTCGCCCACGCGAGCGCCGCCGGGGCGGGCAGCGCCTGCGCGACCCGTTCGAGCACCTCCGCGAACGCGTGGCTGGGCACCACCATGAGCACGTCGCACGCGCCCGCGAGCGCCTGCTCGAGGTCCGCGACCGCACGCAGGCGCTCGGGAAACCCGGCTCCCGGCAGGTAGCGGGTGTTGCAGCGCTCGCGCTGCATCCGCTCGACCGCGTCGGCGTCGCGCCCCCACAGCGTCACGTCGTGGCCGTGGCGCGCGAGCAGCACCGCGAGCGCCGTGCCCCAGGAGCCGGCGCCGACCACGGCGATGCCACCCCGCTCGGCCACGGCCCGCGATCAGTCGGCGTCGAGCCCGGCCGCGGCCTCCTGTCCGGAACCGCCGCGCTGGTGCGCGTAGAGCGCGTCGAAGTTCACCGGTGACAGCACGAACGGCGGAAAGCCGCCGCGCATCACCAGGTCCGACACGACCTCGCGGGCATACGGAAACAGGATTGCGGGGCAGTACGCGCCCACCACCGGCTCCAGCTCCGCCTGGGTCAGCCCCACGATGCGGAAGATGCCGGACTGCTGCACCTCGCACAGGAAGGCGGTCTGCTCCCCGACCTTCACCGTCGCGGTGATGCTCAGCGTGACCTCGTAGTCGCCGGGGTCCAGCGGCACCACCGACGTGCGCAGGTTGACGTCCGCGTCCGGCTGCCACTGGACCGTGAAGATCTTCGGCGAGTGCGGCGTCTCGAAGGACAGGTCCTTGACGTAGAGCTTGCGGATGCTGAAGTCGCCGCTGGGCGGCTTCGGCGCGAAGTCCACCCCTTCG
>CBDUCN010000020.1:0-29379 GCA_965365655.1 uncultured Gammaproteobacteria bacterium
GTGCTGCGCGAGCTGTTCGAGGTGCGCGACGCGGCGGCGCCGCCGGCGGGCTGACACGACCGCGGCGCGCCGCGCCCGGGCGATGCATGGCACGGGCGCGGCAGGATATCGGAGCGTGCCCCGTGCGCCGCGGCGCGCCGCATTCGTGATCGGTCAGCGGGGTCCCGGGGGTGGCCCGCCCGGCACGGGCCGCGGGGACACGCTGTGAGTACATCCCGGTACGCTCGACGGCCGCATCCATGCGGCCGACGGTCCCCGCGACCCGCACCGGACCGGCCTGTCCGAACACCAATGCGGCGCAACGTCGGTATCGTCCGACGGCCCGCCGGCGCGTGCCGGCTATCCCTCGAAGGCCGCGAAGCGCATGCGCCCGCCCGCCGCCTCGACGAGCTCGCGCACCCGCGCCTCGTCACGCGGCTCGCCGAGAAACAGCAGCTCGAGCCCCGGCAGGCGGGCGTCGCGCCGCGCCGCGAACGCGTCCTCGATCACCTGCAGCGTCTTCTCGGCGTCGGCGCCGGTGACCAGCAGCCGCAATGATCCGGTCTCCGCGCGCGCGAGCCGGGCGGCGAGGTCGCTCGCGATCGGCGACGGTCCGGCGAGGCTGCCCAGGTTCACGAACAGGCTGTCTCCGAGGCTGCCGGCGGAGTGCACCACGAGGTATTCGAAGCGGCCGCCGAACGCGTGGCTCGCGGCCTCGAGGCGCAGGTCCGTGTCGTCGGGCGGCGCCTGCAGCGCCGTGCAGCCGGCGAGCAGCGCGAGCAGCGCTACCGCGAGGGCGGCGGCCGGTGTGGCGGGGAGGAGTCGCACGGGTGCGTCGCGGGAATCGTGCGCGGTGGGTCCACCGCTATAGTGTTGAGCCCATGAGCGGATTGCAACGTGCTGCGGCGGGCCGGGCTGCGCGCGCCCTCGCGGCGCCCGCCGCGGTCGTGCTCGCGGCCGTGCTCGCAGCGTGCTCCGCGCCGTATGACCCGGAGCCGCCGCGTGACGAGCCGTTGCGCGTCGTGAAGGTGGCGTCGCCGCTGGACATGGAGTCCAGCTACCGGCGGCTGTACACGCGACTCGACGGGTGCCTGTCCGGAATCGGCTATCACGTGCTGCCGCGCTTCGACCGCGCGGCCGGCCACGCGTGGCTGCTGGTGACGCAGGGGCTGCGCCTGGAGAGCTACGCGTTCCTGGTCAGCAGCTTCGCGGCGCGCTTCGACGTTTACGCCGACGCGCCCGGCGCGCGCGTCGAGATCACGCAGCGCGATGCCGGGCTGCAGCCGCTGGTCGACGCGGCGCCGGCGTGGCTGCGCGGGGAGCACGCGCGCTGCGCGGACTGAGCGCCGGCTGCGCGGCCCGGGCGTTCACGGACGCGCCGCACCGCCCGCTGCTCCGCCGCCGCGTCGGCGCCGGCCCGGAGGTCGTATTCGCGGCGCGCCCGGCCACGGCGACGCGAGTTCCGCTTCGCCGCCAGCGCTGCGCCCGCGCACCCGCGTGTCGGCCCGGGCGTTGCCGGCGCGGTCCGGCCGCTCCTGCCAACGCGCCGCGCCCATGGCCGGCCCGGGGCGCGCGCGTAGGCGTGCGCCTACGGTCGTGACCGCCGCCGGCTGACACCGGCGCCGCCGCGAACGGATGGCCCGCGGCGCGTGACCGCGGCAGCATGACCCCCGTGCACCGACGCGGCCAGGGACGGCCACGGTGCACGGGGACCGGGTCAGGGACGGCCCGGCAAGGCGAGACCCACGGAGGGGACCCGGCGGCTCATGGACGGACCGGCGCTCACCTTGAACGGCCGCCCCCGCATCCGCGGGGGCGGCGCCCTGTGCGCACGCGGCCGCGTCACCCGCTCGCTGGTGCTGTGGAGCGGCGGGCTGGACAGCACCTATGCGTTGCTGCGCCTGCTGCGCGAGAGCGACGACGCGGTGTTCAGCCACCACGTGCGCATCGAACGCGGCGCGCGGGCCGGAGCGGCGGCGCGGCGTGCCGACTACGAGGCGGCGGCCGTGCAGCGCCTGCTCGCGCCGCTGCAGGAGACCGCGCGCCCGTTCCACCACGGCACGTCGCGGGTGGACCTCGGTGGCCTGGGTGGGGCGGCCTGCGCGATCACCGGCGAGGCGGCGCTGCTCGGGTTCCTCGCGGCCCACGCCGCGATGGCCCACGGCTTCACGCCGTTCGACCGCGTGCTCGTGGGCGTCAACGGCGATGCCGATCCCGGCTGGCAGCCCGACACCGCAGCCTGCGCGCTGCGCCGGGCGCGCCTGGCCCGCGCGCTGCGCGCGGCCTGGGGCTGCGACGAGGTGCCATTCATCTACCTGTGGGAGCCGCGCCCTGCAAAGGCCGCGATGCGCGACTACCTGGGTGACGCGATCGCGTCGCGCATCGCGTCCTGCCTGCGGCCGCGTCCGGCGGGCGAGGACGACGCGGCGCTGGTGCCGTGCGGCGAGTGCGCGAAGTGCGCGTGGGACGCGCGACGTCCGCCCACGGCCGCGACCCCGGCGCCCACGGCGGGGCGCGGCGTGGCCGCGGGCACCGGCCTCGAAACCGCTCCTGCCGGGGACGCCGCGTCGAGTGCACCGGCGGGCCACGGCGCGTGCGGCCTCGTCCCCGCCGGCGCAGCGTCCCGCGCGCGCTCCGGAGCCGGCGGCGCTGCCGACCCCGGCGAGTCGTCTTCCGCGCGCGGCGGCGAGCCGTCGCCGGCGTGCACCGCTGCGTCGTCTCCGCCGTGCGTCAGCGGGTCGCACCCTGCGCGCGTCAGCGAATCGTCCCCTGCGCGCGTCAGCGCGACGCCCCCGGGCGGCGCAGCAGCACCGTCACCGCCCCCGTTCCGCCGTCTCGTGTCGGCGCTGAGCAGAACGCGAGCACACGGGGATCCAGCCGAAGCCAGCGATCCACCTGCGCCTTGAGCACCGGCGCGGCGTCGCGCGAGCCGAATCCCTTGCCGGTGATCACCCGCACGCAGCGCCGTCCGTGCGCCTCGCACTCGGCGAGGAAGCGTGCGAGCGCGTAGCGAGCGCCGTCCACGCGCATGCCGTGCAGGTCCAGGGTCTCCTCGACCGGCACGCCGCCGCGGGCCAGCCGGCGCAGCAGCCGCGTCTGCACGCCGCCGCGGGTGAAGTGCTGGCGATCGCCGAAGCCGGGCGCGGCGTCGTCGATGCCGTCCGGCATCAGCGCGTCGGACACCGCGTCCGCGACGGGGCGCGGCCGCGGACGTGCGGGCGGCGACGGCGGCGCGGGCGCGACCCGGTCGTCGTGCAGGCGGCGCACGCCGTCCATGACGCTGCGAAACAGCGCCGCATCCTCGTCCGGAATGCGCCGGCCCGATGCCATCGGAAACTCCCGTCGTCAGCGCCGCAGTTTCGCCAGCGCTGCCGGCCCCGTCAAAGCGCGCCGCGCGTGCAGTCCGCGACGCGCGCGGAGCACGTGAATGCTTCGCGCGCCGTCGCGGGACGCCGGCCGCCGCGTCCAGGCAGTATCGCAGCACGCGCGGTGAACGATTGACGAGCTCTCAGCTCGCGATGGCCGCGCGCAGCCGCCCGAGTCTGCGCGACAGCGGCGGCGCGCGCAGCGCGAGCAGCACCGCGAGCACCGCGGCGTAGATCAGCGGCTCGCGGTAATCCGCCTTCACCAGCCACAGGAAGTGGAGCACGCCGGCGATCGCGGCGGGGTAGACCAGCCGGTGCAGGCGCTGCCAGCGCCGCCCGCCGAGGCGGCGGATCATCGCGTTGGTGGAGGTCAGCGCGAGCGGCAGCAGCAGGCAGAAGCCGGTGAAGCCGGCGGTGATGTAGAGCCGCTTCGCGATGTCTTCCCAGATGTAGGCGAGGCTGAAGAACGCGTCCAGCACGACGTAGGTGAGCACGTGCAGGCACAGGTAGAAGAACGCGTACAGGCCCAGCATCCGGCGCACGCGCATCACCGAGCCGTTTCCGGTGAGCTTGCGCAGCGGCGTCACCGCGAGCGTCGCGAGCAGCAGCCGCAGCGTCCACTCGCCCGTGAAGTGCGTGATGGTCTCGACCGGGTTGGGCCCGAGACCGCCGGTGGCTGCGGCGTAGGCCAGCCAGCCCGCGGGTACCGCGCACAGCACGAACAGCGCCGGCTTCGCGACCCGCACCGCCCGGCTCACCGGCACGCCGCCCGAACTGCCAACCCGCTTTTCCGGCGCGCGGTCAGAAGTGCTTCTTCAGGTCCATGCCCGCGTACAGGCTGCCCACCTCGTCCGCGTAGCCGTTGAACATCGGCGTCGGGATGCGGAACAGCTCGCCGACGCGGCGCTCGCTGTGCTGGCTCCAGCGCGGATGGTCCACCTCCGGGTTCACGTTCGAGTAGAAGCCGTACTCGTTGGGCGCGGCGATGTTCCAGCTCGTCGGCGGCTCCTCCTCGGTGAAGCGGATGGTGACGATCGACTTGATGCTCTTGAAGCCGTACTTCCACGGCACCATCAGGCGCAGCGGCGCGCCGTTCTGGTTCGGCAGCACCTCGCCGTAGAGACCCGTCACCATCAGCGTCAGCGGATGCATCGCCTCGTCGATGCGCAGCCCCTCCACGTACGGCCAGTCGAGGATGGGCTGGTTCTGCCCCCGCATCTCGGCGGGGCGGAACACGGTGCGGAACGCGACGTACTTCGCCTTCGAGTTCGGCTCGAAGCGCTTCAGCATGTCGGCGAGCGGGATCCCGACCCACGGCACGACCATGGACCACGCCTCCACGCAGCGGAAGCGGTAGATCCGCTCCTCGAGGCGGTGCGGCTTCAGGAAGTCCTCGAGGTCGTACTCGCCGGGCTTGTCGCACTCGCCCAGCACCTTCAGGGTCCACGGCTTCGGCTTGAAGTCGCCGGAGTACTTCGCCGGGTCGGACTTGTCGGTGCCGAACTCGTAGAAGTTGTTGTAGGTCGTGATCGTCTCCCAGGAGGACAGCTCCTCGCCGTCCACCCGGTAGTCCGTCTCCACGACGCCGGGCAGCTTGTTGCCCGGGCTCGCCGGATCGCTTGCGAGCGCGCGGGCGGCCGTCGGCGCGAGCCCCGGCAGCGCGGCCGCGCCGGCGATCGCGCCGGCGCGGGCGATGAAGCGCCGCCGGTCGAGGTAGGTCTCGCGGGGGGTGATCTCGCTGGGCTTGAAGGGGTCGGGACGCTTGATGAGCATGGGGTGATCCTGTGGATTCGCGGGGCCCTGACGGCCCGTGGTCGGGGCAGCTTACGTGCCGGGCCGGCCTGCCCGTGCTGCGCCGGCGCCGGATACGCGGTGCGCGCCCGGCGCGCTCCGTGCGCGTCGCGGCCGTGCCGCGAGCCGCGCCGCCCGTGCAGCCGCTTCGCGGCCGGCTACCTGCAGGGACAGAGCGCGGGCGGGTTGGTTCCCGCGGCCGCCGTCCAGCGCATTGCCGTCTCTACAGGTACGCTCGCCGCGCCGGCGCGCCGCGTCAACCCAGCCAGCGCCGTGCGTTGCGGAACATGCGCATCCAGCCGCCGTCCGCGGGCCATCCCGGCGGCTGCCAGGAATGCTGCACGGTGCGGAACACGCGCTCCGGGTGCGGCATCATGATCGTGAAGCGTCCGTCGCCGGAGGTGAAGCCGGTGAGGCCCAGCGGCGAGCCGTTGGGATTCTCCGGGTAGCGCGCGGCCGGGCGCCCGCGCCCGTCCACGTAGCGCAGGCACGCGAGCCCGGATGCGAGCACGGACTCCGGCGCGTGATCGGCGGGGAAGACCGCGCGGCCCTCGCCGTGCGCGACCGCGACCGGAAGCCGCGCGCCCGTCATGCCCGCGAGGAACAGCGACGGCGAGTCCAGCACCTCGACCATCGACAGTCGCGCCTCGAACTGCTCGGAGCGGTTGCGCGCAAAGCGCGGCCAGTGCGCCGCGCCGGGGATGTCCGCGGCGAGCCGGCTCATCATCTGGCAGCCGTTGCACACCCCGAGCCCGAAGGTGTCGGTGCGCGCGACGAACGCCGCGAACGCGTCGCGCGCGCGGGGGTTGTGGCGCATGCAGGCGGCCCAGCCGCCGCCGCCGCCCAGCACGTCGCCGTACGAGAAGCCGCCGCCGGCCACCAGGCCCTGGAAGCCCGCGAGGTCCAGCGTGCCGCCGGAGAGCTCGCTCATGTGCACGTCCACCGCCTCGAAGCCCGCGGCGTGGAACGCGGCGGCCATCTCGAGGTGGCCGTTGACGCCCTGCTCGCGCAGCACGGCGACCCGCGGGCGGGCGCCGCCGGCGAGCGGCGCGACCGGATCCAGCGCGGGGTCCGGCGCCGGGTCGAACGGCAGCGCCGCGTGCAGCCCCGGATCGCCGTCGTCGCGGATGCGGGCGCGCTCCTCGCCGGCGCACTCCGGGTCGTCGCGCAGCGCCTGCATGCGTGACGAGGTCTCGGCCCACGCGTCCTCCAGCTCGGCGCGCGCCGCGTCCAGCAGCACGCGTGCGCCGTCGCGCAGCACGACCCGGGTGCCGCCGCGCACGGTGCCCAGCCGGTGCACGTGGCCGGCAAGCGCGGGCACCGCCGCGAACGACGACGCGACGGCCTCGGCCTCGTCCGCGCGCACCTGCAGCACCGCACCGAGCTCCTCGTTGAACAGCGCCGCCACCGGGTCGCCGCCGAGCGGCGCGAGATCGACCTCCAGCCCCCGCCGGCCCGCGAAGCTCATCTCGCACAGGCACGCGAGCAGGCCGCCGTCGGAACGGTCGTGGTACGCGAGCACCCGGCGCTCGCGCAGCAGCGCCTGCACCGCGTCGAAGAAGCCGCGCAGCGCGTCCGGCTCGTCCACGTCGGGCGGATCGCCGCCCATGCGCCCCTGCACCTGGGCGAAGGCCGAGCCGCCGAGGCGCGCCCGCCCGAGGCCCAGGTCCACGAGCAGCAGCTCGCTGCCCGGCGCGTCGGCGAGCTGCGGCGTCACGTGCAGGCGCACGTCGTCCACCGGCGCGAACGCCGAGATCACCAGCGACACCGGTGCGGTGACCGCGCGCTCCTCGCCGTCCTGGTGCCACACCGTCTTCATGGACAGGGAGTCCTTGCCCACCGGGATGCACACCCCGAGCGCCGGGCACAGCTCCAGGCCCACCGCGCGCACCGTGTCGTACAGCCTCGCGTCCTCGCCCGGGTGGCCGCACGCGGCCATCCAGTTCGCCGACAGCACCACCTCGCCCAGGCCGCGCACCGGCGCCGCGGCGAGGTTGGTCAGCGCCTCCCCGACCGCCATGCGTCCCGACGCCGGCGCGTCCAGCAGCGCGAGCGGCGTGCGCTCGCCCATCGCCATCGCCTCGCCGGCGAAGCCCTCGTGGTCGGCCAGGGTGATCGCGCAGTCCGCAACCGGGACCTGCCACGGGCCCACCATCTGGTCGCGGCACACCAGCCCGGACACGGTGCGGTCGCCGATCGTGATCAGGAACGCCTTGGACGCGACCGCCGGCAGGCGCAGCACCCGCAGCGCCGCGTCGGCGACCGCCAGCGCGCCGGTTTCCAGCGCCTCGCGCACCGGCGCGACGCGCGCCGCGTCGCGGTGCATCGACGGCGGGTTGCCCAGCAGCACCTCGAGCGGCAGGTCGATGGGCGGCTCGCGGGGCGGGTCCTCCAGGCGCAGCCGCCGCGCCTCGCTGGCGTGACCCAGCACCGCGAACGGGCAGCGCTCGCGCCGGCACAGGGCCTCGAAGCGCGCGAGGCGCTGCGGGTGCAGCGCCAGCACGTAGCGCTCCTGCGACTCGTTGCACCACAGCTCCAGCGGCGACAGCCCCGGGTCGTCGCGAGGCACGGCGTCGAGCCGGAAATGCCCGCCGCGGCCCGCGTCGTCGACGATCTCCGGCACCGCGTTGGACAGCCCGCCGGCGCCCACGTCGTGGATGGACAGCACCGGGTTGTCGTCGCCCAGCTGCCAGCAGCGGTTGATCACCTCCTGCGCGCGGCGCTGCATCTCCGGGTTGTCGCGCTGCACCGACGCGAAGTCCAGCTCCTCCTCGCCCTCGCCGCTGGCCATCGACGACGCGGCGCCGCCGCCGAGGCCGATCAGCATCGCGGGGCCGCCCAGCACCACGATCGGCGCACCGTCGGGGACCGGCTGCTTGTGGGTCTGGCCGCGCAGCACGTTGCCCATGCCGCCGGCGATCATGATCGGCTTGTGGTAGCCACGCACCTCGCCGGCGAACTCCGCCTCGAAGGTGCGGAAATACCCGCCCAGCGCCGGGCGGCCGAACTCGTTGTTGAAGCTGGCGGCGCCGATAGGGCCGTCCAGCATGATGTCCAGCGCCGACGCGATGCGCGCCGGGCGGCCGTGGTCGCGCTCCCACGGCTGCTCGAAGTCCGGGATGCGCAGCGAGGACACCGAGAAGCCGGTGAGTCCCGCCTTGCTGAACGCGCCGCGCCCGGTCGCCGCCTCGTCGCGGATCTCGCCGCCGGAGCCGGTCGCGGCGCCCGGGTGCGGGGAGATCGCGGTGGGGTGGTTGTGGGTCTCCACCTTCATCAGCAGGCCCGCGTCGTCGGGCCGGCGCCGGTACACGCCGGTGAGCGGGTCGGCATGGAACAGCACCCGCGGGCCACCCTCGGTGATCGCCGAGTTGTCGCTGTACGCGCTCACCACGCGCCCGGGGTGCGTGCGATGGGTGTGGCGGATCATGTCGAACAGCGAGTGCGGCTGCGGCTCGCCGTCGATGGTCCAGCGCGCGTTGAAGATCTTGTGGCGGCAGTGCTCGGAGTTGGCCTGCGCGAACATCATCAGCTCGACGTCGGTGGGGTCGCGCCCGAGCGCCTCGAAGCTGCGCGCGAGGTACGCGATCTCGTCGTCGCTCAGCGCGAGGCCCATCTCGCGGTTCGCGCGCGCGAGCGCACCGGCGCCGTCGCGGGCGAGGGCGACGCGCGCGAGCGGCGCCGCGTCGTGGGTATGGAACAGCGCCTCGGCCGCGCGCACGTCCGGGAACACCGACTGCGTCATGCGGTCGTGCAGGAGGGGCGCGGCGGCGGCGAGGCGCGCGTCGCCGGGGACCACGCCGCTGATCGCGTAGCGCACGGCGCGCTCGACCCGCCGCACGCCGTGCAGCCCGCAGTTGTGGACGATGTCGGTGGCCTTGCTGGACCACGGCGACACGGTGCCCGCGCGCGGCGTGACCACGGCCTCGACCGGCCGCGCCGCCGGCGCGTCGGAGGGCGGCGCCCAGGGCTCGGCCTCGAGCAGCGCGAGCAGCGTCGCCGCGGCCGCGCCGCCGGGCGCACGGTCGCACAGCACGAGGTAGTGCGCCCGGGCCTCGACCTCGGCGTCCTGGAAGCCGTCCAGCCGGCGCAGGCGCGCCCGCAGACGGGCGGCGCGGAACGGCGACAGCACGGGGCCGCCCGCCAGGTGGAGCAGGGGCGAGGGGTGGGCGGGCGCGTCCATGAAGGGCCGCGATTGTAACGCCGCGGCGGGCCCGCGCGGCGTCGAGAGCCGACGCGCTTCCGTGCTACCATCGAATGCGGTTCGGGACGCCCGCGCGACGGGCCGTCCGCCTGATCACACGCTGGAACCTGGAGACTCTGCAGCCATGGCAGACGACGACACCACGTCCTCGCAGGGCGGTGCCGCCACCTCGAAGAAGAAGGTGAAGAAGAAGGCGGCGAAGAAGAAGGCCACGAAGAAGAAGGTGGCAGCAGCCGCGTCGAAATCGGGCGACGACGCCCCGGCGCCGGCACCCGCGCAAAGCGCCACGCCTGCGGAGCCCCCGCGCCCACCGCAGCCCGAGCCGTCGCCGGCGCCCGCCGCGGCGCCGCAGGCGTCGATGTCCTACGCGGACGACGAGCCCGAGGGCGGCATGAGCGGCTGGCTGGTGATGTGGGGCCCGCTGATCATCGTGGGTTTCCTGATCCTCGTGTTCATGGGCGACGAGCGCGAGGTCGCCGTCGTCGCGAGCACGCCGGCCGAGATCCCGGTGCCGGTGCAGCCGGCGGTGGAGCCCGGCATGGACATCTCGCCGGAGCAGGCCGCGGCGGACCTCGCGGAGGCGTTCAAGGCGGCCGGCATCCCGCTGCCCGAGTCGACGGCACGCGAGCCCGGCGCCGACGCCGCGGGCTCCGCGGCGATCCCGCCGGAGCTTCGCGACAGCCCCTGGGCGCCGTCGGCGCAGGCGCCGGGCGACGCGGCAGTGCCGCCGCCGCCGCCGCCCGGGTACGGCTATCCGTACGGCGGCTATCCGCCGTCGGGCTACGGGCCGCCTCCCGGCTACGGCTACGGTCCGCCGCCCGGATACGGCTACGGTCCGCCTCCGGGCTACGGCGCAGGCATGCCGCACATGCGCGGCTACGGCGGGCCCGGGCCGCACATGGGTGGCTACGGGCAGATGCCGCACATGGGCGGCTACGGCCAGGGCCATCCGCGGCACATGGGGCCGCACATGGGCGGGCCCTACATGGGCGGCTACGGCGAGCCGCCGTCGCCGCCGGACGCGGACGCACCCCCGGCGCCGGGCGCGAACTGAGCCCGGCGGGGGATTCCCCGCGATCGACCGTCACGACGCCCCGCTTCGCGGGGCGTCGTGCTTTCAGGGGCGGCAATCCGCGGGCCGGCGCTGCGTGTGCCGGCCGGGTGTGGCCGGCAAGGCGCGGCGGGGGGAGCGCGAAATCGAGCGTTCAGCCAGGCTGCGTGGACGCCGCATGTGTTGCCTTGAGGCATCCCCGCAACCGCCGACGGGCGCGTCCAGGCGGTGTCGCAGCAGGCGTCGTCAGGGATTCACGAGCGCTCAGTCCAGGCGCTCCACCTTCACGTAGAGCGCGTCCTCGCGGCGGGTCGTGACGGTGCGCGACGCGCCGATGCCGCTCGCGCTGCGCGTCGCGGCGGAATCGAAGCCGCCGATCTGCATCCACTCGCCGAGCCGGCCGGAGATCACGGTCGAGGCTTCCTGCACCGCGGCGCTGCCGTCGCCGCGCCGGTCGCGCCGCCCCGGCGTGATGTGCAGCGTCACCCGGTCCCCGCTCAGCTCCGGGCGAACGGCGAACCCGCTGCCGTAGGACTCGTAGCGGATCCCCTCGACCACCGACACGCCGCCGCCGCCGCCGATCACGACCGCGCGTTCGCCCACCGGCACCGACTCGCCGCCATGGATGAAGGCCTCGCGGCCTTCCAGCACGCGCAGGGTCTGCACGTCGCCATCGCGCCGGGTGCTCACGCCTCGCTCGACGCGTACCGACGCCGAGGATCCGTCGCGGGTGCGCCCGCCCGCGCCGCCGCGCACCGCGCCGCCGCCCAGGGTGACGCTGGCGTCGCCGCTCGCGATGCGCGCGCGGGCGGCGGCCAGGTCGCGGTTGATCGTCTCGTCCAGGGAGCGCTTCACGGTGATCAGCAGATTCGCGGGAGCCCTGTCCAGGCTTGCGAGCACGCGTCGGATCTCGCGCAGGTTCGCCGGCGTGGTGCGGATCACGAGCTGGCTCTGGAACGCGTTCACGCTGCCGGGTGGCGGCACCAGCGGGCGCAGCACGTCCACCAGCCCGGCGGCGCTGCGGAAGCCTACGTCCACGACCTCGGTGACCATCTCCTCGCCCCGCGGCGCGAACAGCGGCGCCGCCGCGAGGGCGCCCAGCGCGAGCAGCCGGCGGCGCTTCACAGGTGCATCCTGCGCAGGCCCGGGTCGCCGCGCGCCGATTCCCACATCTCCTCGAACTGGCGCATCAGCTCGCCGGCGGCCTTGCGATCGCCGAACGTCACCGTCGCCTCGAAGCGGTCCGCCATGGAACGGTAGACCGCGCCGATCTCGTCCGCGACCAGGAACGCGGCGTTGTAGGCGTGGAACTCGTGGGCCGGAACGCGGATCTCCATGAAGCTGGACAGGTGCTGCGCGAGATCCACGAGCCGATGTCCCTCGCGCCGCGGTCGGTCCGGGTCCTTGACGAGGATCCTCACCCGGGTGCGTCGGCTCTGCAGCACGAACTCGCGCACGGCCGCGGCGAACGCGGGGCTGTCGTAGAGCGCCGCGTCGAGGTGGCGCGACATGATCACCACCTCGCGCCGGGCCTGGCCGACGATCGCGAGGGAGGCCTCGCGCACCGCGTCGCTGGTATCCACCTCGACCGGCTCGTGGGACCGGCCCAGCTCGAATCCGGAGAAGTCGGGATGATCGGGAAGGGCCATGAGCGTGCTACCGGGGTACGTGTTCGTTGATCGCCGTCGCCGCAGCGGCCTCGCGCGTCGTCTCCGCACCGGCGCTCCGTGCCGGCGCCCGCGCCGCGTTCCGCCCGGTCGCCGCGCCGCGACGCGTGCCGGGCCGGCGAAGACGTGCGGCACGATCACGCACGGCGCGTCAGCCCTCGCGGGCGAGCTCTGCGGCGAGGCCCGTGTAGCCGGCCGGGGTGAGCGCGAGCAGCCGCTCGCGCGCCTCGGGCGGCAGGTCGAGCCCCGCGATGAAGGCCTTCAACGCGGCCTCGTCCACCGCCTGTCCGCGGGTGAAGTCCTTGAGCTGCTCGTAGGCGTCGGCGAGGCCGTAGCGGCGCATCACCGTCTGCACGGGCTCGGCGAGCACCTCCCACGACTGATCCAGGTCGGCCGCGAGCCGGACGCGATCCACCTCCAGCTTCCCGATGCCGCGCAGCACGGAGCGCAGCGCGATCAGCACGTGCGCGAGCGCGACCCCGAGGTTGCGCATCACCGTGCTGTCGGTGAGGTCGCGCTGGAAGCGTGACTGCGGCAGCTTCGCCGCGAGGTGCTCCAGCAGTGCGCTGGCGAGGCCCAGGTTGCCCTCGGCGTTCTCGAAATCGATGGGATTGACCTTGTGCGGCATCGTGGAGGACCCGACCTCGCCCGCGACCGGCCGCTGGCGGAAGTAGCCGAGCGAGATGTAGCCCCAGCAGTCGCGGCTGAAGTCCAGCAGCACGCCGTTGCAGCGCACGATCGCGTGGAACAGCTCGGCGACGAAGTCGTGCGGCTCGATCTGCGTGGTCATCGGGTTGAAGCGCAGGCCCAGCCCCTCGACGAAGGTCCGGCACAGCGCCGGCCAGTCCACCTCGGGATACGCCGCGACGTGCGCGTTGTAGTTGCCCACCGCGCCGTTCATCTTGCCGAGGATGGCCACCTCCGCGAGCTGCGCGCGCTGGCGCGAGAGGCGGTGCGCGAACACCGCGAGCTCCTTGCCGAGGGTCGTGGGCGATGCCGTCTGACCGTGCGTGCGCGCGAGCATCGGCGTCGCGGCGTGCTCGCGCGCGATCGTCCGCAGGCCCTCGAGCACCTCGTCGAGCAGCGGCAGCAGCACGTCGCCGCGGGCGTGCTCGAGCATCAGCGCGTAGGCGAGATTGTTGATGTCCTCGGAGGTGCACGCGAAGTGCAGGAACGCGCTGCCCGGGGCGAGGTCCGGGTCGGCGTCCAGGCGCTGACGCAGCCAGTACTCCACGGCCTTCACGTCGTGGTTCGTGCGCGCCTCGATCGCCTTCACCGCCTCGGCGTCCGCGACGCCGAACTCCTCGGCAACGGCGCGCAGGCGCGCCACGGCGGCATCGTCGAAGCGCGGCGCGCCGGCGATCGCGTCGCAGCCCGCGAGCGCCTCCAGCCAGCGCGCCTCGACCAGCACCCGGTAGCGGATCAGCCCGAACTCGCTGAACAGCCCGCGCAGCGCCGCGGTGTGCCTCGCGTAGCGCCCGTCCACCGGCGACACTGCGGTCAACGGCGTGAGCGCGAGCGGTTCCCCGGTCACGGCCGGCTTGCGCGGCGAGTCGTCCACGCGGCTCAGCCCGCCTCGCGGTGGCTGCGCTCGAACGCCGCCTTCTGCTCCGCGGAGGCCTCGCGCTGGTAGCGCTGCTTCCACTCGTCGTACGGCATGCCGTAGACGATCTCGCGGGCCTCGTCGTAGCTGAGCGCCACGCCGCGCTCCTCGGCCGCCGCCCGGTACCACTTCGAACAGCAGTTGCGGCAGAAGCCGGCGAGGTTCATCAGGTCGATGTTCTGCACGTCGTTGCGCTCGCGCAGGTGCTCGACCAGGCGGCGGAAGGCCGCGGCCTCGATCTCGGTGCGGGTGTTGTCGTCCATCGTGCCCTCCCGTGGCGGTTCGGTCGCAAGTCCCTGATTGTAGACGTCTGCCGGGGGGGCACGCGACACGGCGTCGCGGATCGCGCTGTTACCCTCGGAGGCGTCCGGCAGGCATGCAGGAGGCGACATGAGCGACGACACGCGGATCGAGCGCGACAGCCTGGGGGAGGTGGCGGTGCCGCGGGACGCGCTGTGGGGCGCGCAGACCCAGCGCGCGGTGGACAATTTCCCGCTCGGCGGGCGGCCGATGCGCCGCCCGTTCCTGCGCGCCCTGGGGCTGGTGAAGGAGGCCGCGGCGCAGGTCAACGGCGCGTCGGGGCTGCTGGACGGGCCGCGGGCGCAGGCCGTCGCGACGGCCGCGGCGGCGGTCGCCGCCGGCGAGCACGACGAGCAGTTCCCCGTCGACGTGTTCCAGACCGGCTCCGGGACCAGCTCCAACATGAACGCCAACGAGGTGATCGCGACGCTCGCGTCGCGCGCCAGCGGTCTCGCGGTGCACCCCAACGATCACGTGAACATGTGCCAGAGCAGCAACGACGTGATCCCCACCTGCATCCACCTCTCGGCGGCGCTGGAGGTGGCCGGCACGCTTTCCCCGGCCCTGGACCACCTCGCGCGCACGGTGACGCGGCGGGCGCGGGAGGTGGGCGACGTCGTGAAGACCGGGCGCACCCACCTGATGGACGCGATGCCGGTGTCCGTCGCGCAGGAGATGGGCGCGTGGGCGTCGCAGGTCCGCGACGTCGCGGCGCGGCTCGACGGCGTCGCGCCGCGGCTGAACCGCCTCGCAATCGGCGGCACGGCCGTCGGCACGGGCATCAACGCGCCGCAGGCGTTCGGCCCGCAGGTCGCGGCGGCGCTCGCCGCGCGCACCGGCCTCGCGCTGGAGGCGAGCGACGATCACTTCCGCGACCTGGCCTGCCAGGACACCGCGGTGGAGCTGAGCGGTCAGCTGCGCACCGGCGCGGTCGCGCTGATGAAGATCGCGAACGACCTGCGCTGGATGAACAGCGGCCCGCTCGCGGGGCTCGCCGAGGTGCGGCTGCCGGCGCTGCAGCCGGGCAGCAGCATCATGCCGGGCAAGGTGAACCCGGTGATCCCGGAGGCAGTGGCCATGGCCTGCGCGCGGGTGATGGGCAACGACGTCACCGTAGGCGTCGCCGGGCAGTCCGGCAGCTTCCAGCTCAACGTGATGCTGCCGCTGGTGGCCGACACGCTGCTCGAGAGCATCGGGCTGCTGGCGAACGCGGCGCGCCTGCTCGCGGACCGCGCGCTCGCGGGCATGGAGGTGAGCCGCGAGCGGGTGGAGCAGGCGCTGGCGCTGAACCCGGTGCTGGTGACGGCGCTCAATCCCGTCATCGGCTACGAGCAGGGCGCCGCGATCGCGAAGGCCGCGTACGCCGAGGGCCGGCCCGTGAAGGAGGTGGCCGCGGAACGCTCCGGCCTCGATGCGCGCACGCTGGACCGGCTGCTGGATCCGGCGCGCCTGACCCGCGGAGGGCTGGTGGACCGGGACTGAGCGGGCCGCCGGCGGCGCGGGAGCGGCCACGCACGCGCACCGCGACGCCGGATCCGGTCTCCGCGGGCCGGCCCGGGGCTCTCAGGGCAGGTCGAGGGCGCGCCTGCGGCCGGCCGCGATCGCGTCGTCGCTCATCTGCTGCTCCAGCGCATTGCGGCGCCGGATGGCCTGCACGTTGGCCTTGCCGGCCGCCTTGTACACCCACGCGTACCCGAGCACCTCGTCGCGCTCCAGCCCGCGGCCGTTGAAGTAGCGCAGCCCCAGGTTGAGCATCGACGGCGGATGTCCGGCCTCGGCGCCGCGCTGGAACCAGCGACTGGCCTCGGCACTGTCGCGCTTGACGCCCACGCCGTCGCGCAGGTGCACCGCGTAGTTGTACATCGCCGACGGCTCGCCCTGCTCGGCCGCGGCGCGGTACCAGCGCGCGGCCTCCTTGTAGCTTCGCTTCACACCGTATCCGCGGCGGTACATGTTCGCGAGGTAGAGCTGCGCGGTGGCGTTGCCCGCGACGGCGACGGGCAGCAGCTCCGCGAACGCCTCGTCGTAGCGGCGCTGCTTGATCAGCGACTCGGCGGTGTCGAAGTCGGCGCGTGCCGGGGCGGCGAGCAGCACGGCGGCAGCGAGCGCCGCCGCGAGGACGCGCGCCGCATGCGGAGCGTGACGTTTCATGCGGAAAATCTAGCACGCTCCCGGGGCGCGGTGGCCGCCGCCCCGGGACGCGCCGGGCGGAGTCACGCGGCGAGCTGGCGGATCACGTAGTGCAGGATCCCGCCGTGCGCGTAGTACTCCCATTCTTTGGGAGTGTCGATGCGCACCCGCGCGTCGAAGCGCTGCTGCTCGTTGCCGTCGTCGTCGCGTACGACCACGGTCACCGTGCGCGCGCCGGACTCGAGCCCCTCGACGTCGAACCGGCAGCGCCCGTCGAGCCCGAGGCCCTGCGCGCTGTCGCCGTCGCGGAACTGCAGCGGAAGCACCCCCATGCCGACGAGGTTGGAGCGGTGAATTCGCTCGTAGCTCTCGGCGATCACGGCGCGAACGCCCAGCAGCAGCGTTCCCTTCGCGGCCCAGTCCCGCGACGAGCCGCTGCCGTATTCCTTGCCGGCCAGGATCACCAGCGGCACGTCCTCGTCGCGGTAGCGCATCGCGGCGTCGTAGATGCTCATCTGCTCGCCGGAGGGCTGATGGATGGTCCAGCCCCCCTCGGTGCCCGGCGCGAGCCTGTTGCGCAGGCGCACGTTCGCGAAGGTGCCGCGCATCATCACCTCGTGGTTGCCGCGGCGCGAGCCGTAGCTGTTGAAGTCGCGCTGGCGCACCTGGCGCTCGGTGAGGTACTCCCCCGCCGGGCTGTCGACCTTGATCGAGCCGGCCGGCGAGATGTGGTCGGTGGTGATGCTGTCGCCGAGCAGCGCCAGCGGCCGCGCGCCGGTGATCTCGGGGATCCCGCGCGCCTGCATCGTCATGTCCTCGAAGTACGGCGGGTTCTGCACGTAGGTGGAGCTCGGATCCCACTCGTAGCGCTCGCCCTCCGGCACGTCCATGCCGCGCCACACCTCGTCGCCCTCGAACACGTTGCGGTAGTTGCTGCGGAACATGCCGGAGTCGATGCTGGACGCGATGGTGTCGTGGATCTCGCGGCTCGCGGGCCACACGTCCTTCAGGTAGACCGGGTTGCCGTCGCGGTCCTCGCCCAGCGGATCCGATTGCAGGTCCACGTTCATCGAGCCCGCCAGCGCGTAGGCCACCACCAGCGGCGGAGACGCCAGGAAGTTCATCTTCACGTCGGGGTGGATGCGCCCCTCGAAGTTGCGGTTGCCCGAGAGCACCGCGCACGCGGCCAGGTCGTGGGCCTGGATGGCCTCCGCGATCGGCTCCGCGAGCGGGCCGGAGTTGCCGATGCAGGTCGTGCATCCGTAGCCGACGATGTGGAAGCCGAGCGCCTCGAGGTCGTCCATCAAGCCGGCCTTCTCCAGGTAGTCCTTCACGACCAGCGAGCCCGGCGCGAGGCTGGTCTTGACCCACGGCTTCACCCTGAGCCCCTTCGCGACCGCGTTGCGCGCGAGCAGGCCGGCGCCCAGCATCACCGCCGGGTTGGAGGTGTTGGTGCACGAGGTGATCGCGGCGATGACCACCGCGCCGTCGCGCAGCGTGAAGCTCGCGTCGTCCATCTCCACCTCGGCGCTGCCGCGTGCCGTGGCGACGTTGCCCGGCGCCGTCGCGCCGCCCTCGTCCGCGAAGCGCGAGGCCTCGTCGTCGCGGCTGGGCGCGCCGGCGCGCTCGTCGGCGTAACGCGCGAGGTGCTCGCCGATGACCGTGCGCGCCGCGGAGAGCGCGATGCGATCCTGCGGGCGCTTGGGCCCGGCGATCGACGGCTCCACGTCGCCCATGTCCAGCTCCAGCGTGTCGCTGTAGTCGGCATCCGGGTCGCCGTCCTCGCGGAACATGCCCTGCGCGCGGCAGTACTGCTCGACCAGGGCCACCTGCTCGTCCGGGCGCCCGCTCAGGCGCAGGTAGCGCAGGCTCTCCTCGTCGATCGGGAAGATGCCGCAGGTGGCGCCGTACTCCGGCGCCATGTTCGCGATGGTCGCGCGATCGGCGAGCGGCAGGTGCGCGAGGCCGTCGCCGAAGAACTCGACGAACTTCCCGACCACGCCGCGCTCGCGCAGCATCTGCACGACGGTCAGCACGAGGTCGGTCGCCGTGGCGCCCTCGGGCAGCTTGCCGGTGAGCCTGAAGCCCACGACCTGGGGGATCAGCATCGTGACCGCCTGGCCCAGCATCGCGGCCTCGGCCTCGATGCCGCCCACGCCCCAGCCGAGCACGCCGATGCCGTTGATCATCGTGGTGTGCGAGTCGGTGCCGACCACGGTGTCCGGAAAGGCGCGCGTGACGCCGTCGTGCTCGCGGGCGAACACCACGCGCGCGAGGTGCTCGAGGTTGACCTGGTGCACGATGCCGGTGCCTGGCGGCACGACCTTGAAGTCGTGGAATGCGGTCTGGCCCCAGCGCAGGAACGCGTAGCGCTCCTTGTTGCGCTCGTACTCGATCTGCGTGTTGCGCCCGAGCGCGTTCGCGTTGCCGAACACGTCCACCTGCACCGAGTGGTCGATCACCAGCTCGACCGGGGACAGCGGATTGATGCGCTCGGGATCGCCGCCGAGCGCGCGCATCGCGTCGCGCATCGCGGCGAGATCGACCACGGCCGGCACGCCGGTGAAGTCCTGCAGGATCACCCGCGACGGCGTGAACGCGATCTCGGTCTCGGGTTCCGCCTTCGGGTCCCACGACGCGAGCGCCTCGATGTCGCCGGCGGTGACGTCGACGCCGTTCTCGTTGCGCAGCAGGTTCTCGAGCAGCACCTTCAGCGAGAACGGCAGGCGCGCGACGTCGTGTTGCGGGGAGAGAGCGTCGACGCGGAAGATCTCGTATTCATTGCCGTCGACGTCCAGCGTCGAGCGGGCACCGAAACTGTCAGCCATGAGACGACTCCGGGCTGGTGGGCTCGGGAATCACTCTAGCAGGGTGACCGTGGGCCGCCGGCCGATCGCCGTGCCGGGCGCAGGCCGCCGGGAATCGACAGCCCGTTGGCATGCAGACAGGTGAAGAGCGCGTCGGCTCGCGCTTGACGACGCGCCTCGACCCTGCGTCCGTGTGCGTGCGTCGCCTGCGCGACGGACACGCCCCTTTTCGGCGTCCTCTGCACGGTCCGAGGCCGGGCGGTGACGGCATCCGTCGAAACGAAGCCGGTACCGCAGAGGTCAGATGTGAATCGCGCGCTTGTCCACCGCGAGCGCGGCCTCGTGCAGCGCCTCGGCGAGCGTGGGGTGCGCGTGCACGGTGCGCGCGAGGTCCTCGGCCGAGCCGTGGAAGGCCATCGCGGTGACCGCCTCGGCGATCAGCTCCGACGCGTTGGCGCCGAACACGTGCACGCCGAGGATGCGATCGGTCTTCGCGTCGGCGAGCATCTTCACGCTGCCCGTGGTCTCGCCCGAGCCCTGCGCGCGCCCGATCGCGAGGAACGGGAAGCTGCCGGCGCGGAAGTCCACGCCCTCGGCCTTCAGCTCGTGCTCGGCCTTGCCCACCCACGCGATCTCGGGATGGGTGTAGATCACCCACGGCACCAGCGCGTGGTCCACGTGGGCGGACTGGCCGGCGATCATCTCGGCGACGGCCACGCCTTCCTCGCTGGCCTTGTGCGCGAGCATCGGGCCCTGCACGCAGTCGCCGATGGCCCACACGCCGTCGACGCCGGTGCGGCAGTGCGCGTCCACCTTGATGCGGCCCCGGTCATCGATCTCGAGGCCCGCCTTCTCCGGCGCGAGTCCCTCGGTGTTGGCGCGCCGGCCCACGGCGACCACCAGCCGGTCGACCTCGAGGGCGTGGCTGCCGTCCTTGTCGTCGTAGGAGACCTTCACCGACTTCTTGCCGGCCTTCGCGTCGCTGACCTTGCAGCCGAGGCGGATGTCCAGGCCCTGGCCGGTGAAGGTCTTCAGCGCGTCGCGCGCGATGCCGCGGTCCACCGGCGGCAGGAAGTCCTCCATCGCCTCCAGGATGACGACCTCGGAGCCCAGCCGGTTCCACACGCTGCCGAGCTCCAGGCCGATGACGCCGGCCCCGATCACGCCGAGGCGCTTCGGCACCTCGCCGAAGGCCAGCGCACCGACGTTGTCGACGATGCGGTCGCCGTCCACCTTCGCCACGGGAATGCTCACGGGCACCGAGCCGGTCGCGACGATCACGTTCTTCGCGCGCAGCTTCTCCTCGCCGCCGTCGTGCAGCGCGACCGTGACGTCGTGCGCGCCATCGAAGCGGGCCGTGCCGGCGAAGGCCGTCACCTTGTTCTTGCGGAACAGCCCGTTGATGCCGCGGGTGAGCTGCTGCACCACCTTGTCCTTGCGCTTCATCATCGCGCCGACGTCGATGCCCGCGTCCTTCACGGTGATGCCGTGCGCCGGCATCAGGTGCTGCAGGTTGTGGTAGTGGTGCGAGCTGTCGAGCAGCGCCTTGGATGGGATGCAGCCGACGTTCAGGCAGGTGCCGCCGAGGCTGGCCTTGCCGTCGGCGCCCAGCCAGGCGTCCACGCAGGCCGTCTTCATGCCCAGCTGCGCCGAGCGGATGGCAGCCACGTAGCCGCCGGGCCCCGCGCCGATGACGATGACGTCGAACTCTTTCACGATCTGGCTCCGTAGCTGGGCATGGGCTGTGGGCGCGAGCGCTGCGGCGGCGCGCCGGGACCGGGAATCACACCTCGAGCAGCAGGCGTCCCGGGTCCTCCAGCGCTTCCTTGATCGTCACCAGGAACAGCACGGCCTCGCGGCCGTCGATGATGCGGTGATCGTAGGACAGCGCCAGGTACATCATCGGGCGCACGACGACCTGGCCGTTCTCCGCCATCGGCCGCTCCTGGGTCTTGTGCATGCCCAGGATGGCGCTCTGCGGCGGGTTCAGGATCGGAGTGGACAGCAGCGACCCGAACACGCCGCCGTTGGAGATCGTGAAGGTGCCGCCGGTCATCTCGTCGACGGTCAGCGCGCCGCTCTTCGCGCGCTCGCCGAAATCGTTGATGCCCTTCTCGATGTCGGCGAACGACATGTCCTCCACGTTGCGCAGCACCGGCACGACCAGGCCGCGGGGCGAGCCGACCGCGACGCCGATGTCGCAGTAGTCGTGGTACACGATCTCCTTGCCCTCGATGTACGCGTTGACCGCCGGAAAGCGTTTCAGCGCCGCGACCGCGGCCTTCGCGAAGAAGGACATGAAGCCGAGGCGCACGCCGTGCGTCTTCTCGAAGCGATCCTTGTGGCGGCTGCGCAGCTCCATCACGGGCTGCATGTTCACCTCGTTGAAGGTCGTGAGGATGGCCGCGGTCTGCTGCGCCGACACCAGGCGCTCGGCCACGCGCTGGCGCAGCCGCGACATCGGCTCCCGGCGCTCCTCGCGCGAGCCCGGCGCGCGTGACGGAGCGGGCGGCGCGCTCGGGCGCGCCGCGGCCGGGGCCGGCGCGGGTGCGGGTGCGGGTGCGGGGGCCGCCTGCGGCGCCGGGGCAGGCGCCTTGTCGCGCGCCTCCACGTACGCCAGCACGTCGCCCTTCGTGAGCCGCCCGCCCTTGCCCGTGCCCTCGATCGCGGACGGGTCCAGGTCGTGTTCGTCGACCAGCTTGCGCACCGCCGGGCTCAGCGAGGCCGCGGCGGCGGCGCCGTCGTCGGCCTTCGCATCGGCCTTCGCGTCGGTCTTCGTATCGCCGGCGGCCGCCTTGCCGGCGCCGGCGGCCGCGCCGTCGGTGTCGATGCGCGCGAGGATCTCGTCCGCGACCGCCGTGTCGCCGGTGTTCTTCACGATCTCGGCGAGCACGCCGGCCTGCGGCGCCGGCACCTCCAGCACGACCTTGTCGGTCTCCAGCTCGACCAGGATCTCGTCCTGTGCCACCGCGTCGCCGACCTGCTTGCGCCAGTCGAGCAGCGTGGCGTCGGGCACGGACTCGGGAAGGGTGGGTACTTTCACTTCGACGGACACGTGGGTCTCCCGTTCAGGGCTCTCGGATTGGGTGCCTGGCCGGCCTGGCTCGGGCCGTCCGCCCCGCGGCCGGCGGCGCGGGGCGGGGGCCGCTCAGGCGCTCTTCTTCAGCTTCGCGTCGTCGTCCAGGCGCAGCGCGCTCTCCACGAGCGCGCGCTGCTGCTGGAGGTGGACGTTCATGTAGCCCACCGCCGGGGACGCCGAGTAGTCGCGCCCCGCATAGACGAGACTGTGACGCTTCGAATCGATGCAGCCCGCGAGGTGGCGCCGCGAGAGCATGAAGAACCAGCTTCCCTGGTTGCGCGGCTCCTCCTGCGCCCAGCAGATCTCGCGTGCGTTGACGTACTTGTCCAGCAGCGCGCGAATCTCCTCCTCGGGGAAGGGGTAGAGCTGCTCGATGCGGGCGATGGCGACGTCGCCCAGCGAGTGCTCGCGGCGCTTCTCGAGCAGGTCGTAGTAGACCTTGCCGGTGCACAGCACGAGGCGCGTCACGTCCTTCGGCTCGAGGCCGTCGACCTCGTCGATCACGACCTGGAAGCGGCCGTCCGTGAGCGCCTCGCGCTCGGACGTCGCGAGCCTGTGGCGCAGCAGGCTCTTCGGGCTCATCACGACCAGCGGCTTGCGGTACTGGCGCAGCATCTGCCGGCGCACGAGGTGGAAGATCTGCGCCGGGGTGGTGGGCACGACCACCTGCATGTTGTCCTCGGCGCAGAGCTGAAGGAAGCGCTCCAGGCGGGCCGAGGAGTGCTCCGGGCCCATGCCCTCGTAGCCGTGGGGCAGGTACAGGGTCAGCCCGCACAGGCGCCCCCACTTCGACTCGGAGCTGCTCAGGAACTGGTCGATCACGACCTGTGCGCCGTTGGTGAAGTCGCCGAACTGTGCCTCCCAGATGACCATCGCCTCGGGCGCCGCGCTGCTGTAGCCGTACTCGAAGCCCAGCACCGCCTCCTCGGAGAGCAGCGAGTTGATCACCCGGAACCAGGGCTGGCCCTCGTAGAGGTGCTGCAGCGGCGTCCAGGTGCCGCGCTTCTTCTGGTTGTGCAGCACCGCATGACGGTGGAAGAAGGTGCCGCGCTGCGAGTCCTGGCCGGAGATGCGCACGGTGTAGCCGTCCTTGAGCAGGGCGGCGTACGCGAGCAGCTCGGCGAAGCCCCAGTCCATCGAGCGCTCGCCGCGCGCCATCTCCCGGCGGGCGTCGATGATCCGCTTCACCGATCGGTGCAGCTCGAAGCCCTCGGGGACCTCGCACATCTTCAGCCCCAGCGACTCCACCGACTCCATCGGCAGCGCGGACTCGTACGGCTCGCGCCAGTGGCGGTCGATGTACGGCGTCCAGTCGGCGATGTAGGGATTGTTGGTGGGAACGATGGGGCGCGACATCGCGCGGTTCGCCTCCAGCCCGGCGAAGTAGTCCTCCGCCATCCGATCGCCCTCGCCGGGATCGATCACGCCCTCGGCCTCGAGCTGCTCGGCGTACAGCCGTCGGGGGCCCTTCTGCTCGCGGATCTTCTTGTACATCATCGGCTGGGTGGCGAGCGGCTCGTCCGCCTCGTTGTGTCCCCAGCGGCGGAACGAGACGATGTCGATGACCACGTCCTTGCGGAAACGCATGCGGAACTCGAGCGCGAGGCGGGCGACGAACACCACCGCCTCTGCGTCGTTGCCGTTGACGTGGAAGATCGGCGCCTGCACCAGCTTCGCGACGTCGGTGCAGTACAGCGTGCTGCGCGAGTCCAGCGGGTCGCTGGTCGTGAAGCCGATCTGGTTGTTGATGACGAGGTGCACGGTGCCGCCGGTGCCGTAGCCCCGGGTCTCCGACAGGTTCAGCGTCTCGGTGACCACGCCCTGCCCGGCGAACGCGGCGTCGCCGTGCACGGTGATGGGCAGCACCTCGTTGCCGCCGTTGTTGCCGCGGCGCTCCTGGCGCGCGCGCACCGAGCCCTCGACCACGGGGTTGATGATCTCGAGGTGCGACGGGTTGAAGGCCAGCACGAGGTGGCAGCCGCCGCCCGGCGTCTGCACGTCCGACGAGAAGCCCAGGTGGTACTTGACGTCGCCGGCGCCGGTGCCGACGTCGATCTTGCCCTCGAACTCGCCGAACAGCGTGCGCGGGTGCTTGCCGAGGATGTTGACCAGCATGTTCAGGCGCCCGCGGTGCGCCATGCCGATGACGATCTCCTTGACCCCGTGCTCGCCGGCGCCCTGGATGACCTCGTCCACCGCCGGGATGAAGTTCTCGCTGCCCTCCAGCGAGAAGCGCTTCTGGCCGACGTACTTGCGGTGCAGGTAGTCCTCCAGCTTCCGCGCGGAGGTGGTCCAGCGCAGGATGTCGCGCTTCTTGTCCGCGTCGAACACCGGCCGGCCGCGGTGCGTCTCCAGGTACTCCTGCACCCAGCGTTTCTGCTCGGTGGACGTCATGTGGGTCAGCTCGGTGCCGATCGGCCCGCAGTAGGTCTCGGTGAGCAGCGACATGATGTCGCGAAGCGACGCCTCGGCCCCGAGGCCGAACAGCGAACCGGTGTTGAAGCGCCGGTCCAGGTCCGCGTCGGTGAAGCCGTAGTGCGCCGGGTCGGTGTCGGGGGCCGGCGGGCGCTCGACCAGGCTCAGCGGGTCGAGGTTGGCCTGGCGGTGCCCGCGGTAGCGGATCGCGCTGATCAGCTCGAGCACCCGCGCCTGCTTCTCCATCTCCGCGTGCTGCAGCGGGCCGTCGCCGCCGGATGCGGCCGCCGGCGGCGCGCCGGATGTGCGTTCCATGTCCCGGAACCAGCGTGCCCAGTCGTCGGGCACGGAGCTCGGGTCGGACAGGTATCGCTCGTAGATCTCGTCGAGGTAGGCCGCGTTGGCGCCGTGCAGCGCCGAGATATCCGTCATCGCGGGACTCCGCAGTGGGCTCGAAGGGCGGGAATCCGTCGGCCGTGCGGGACGCTGGCGGGAACCGGGCGCGGGAGCGGCGCTGACACCGCTGAACGCTGCGCTGTATCGGCCGTCGGAACCATGGCGAGCTAGTGTAGACGAATCCCGTTGTCAATGGGTACCAACACGACCCGGGGCTGTGCGATATTGTCGGGCCTTCATGACACCCCCGGGTGGCCGCGTGCCGCCTATCTCAGGCGGGGCCCGTCCAGCGATCGCGGTGCAGCCTCCAAGGACGTCCTGGGGCTTCCCAGGGCGGCCCGGGCCCACGGGCGCACGCGCCCGGTGCAGGGTCAGAAGGCGCGAACGGGTGTCGAGAACGCACGAGAAACGCGAGGGGTAGGGACATGGCAGAACAGCGCGTCGTCACGATCACCGACAAGAGCACCGGCAAGTCGATCGACTGCCCGGTGCACTCCGGAACCCTGGGCCGCGACGTCATCGACATCCGCCGCCTCAGCGGGGAGCTCGGATACTTCACGCACGACCCGGGCTTCGCCGGCACCTCCTCGTGCCGCAGCACCATCACGTACATCGACGGCGCGAAGGGCGAGCTGCTGTACCGCGGCTACCCCATCGATCAGCTCGCCGAGCAGAGCAGCTTCCTGGAGGTGGCCTATCTCCTGATGAACGGCGAGCTGCCCGACGACGAGGGGTGGCGCTCCTACAGCAACAGCATCAAGCGCCACACGATGGTGCACGAGGGCATCCGGCGCTTCATGCTCGGCTACAACCGCGACGCGCATCCGATGGGCATGCTGGTCGGAATCGTCGGCGGCATGTCCACCTTCTATCACGCCGATCTGGACATCAACGACCCCGAGGAGCGCCAGCTGGCCGCGATCCGCATCGTGGCCAAGATGCCGTCCATCGCCGCGGATGCGTACAAGTACTCGATCGGCCAGCCGTTCATGTACCCGGTCAACCGGCTCGGGTTCGTCGAGAACTTCCTGCAGATGATGTTCGCGGTTCGTGCCGAGCCCTACGAGCCGAACCCGGTCGCGGTGCGCGCGCTCGAGCTGATGATGATCCTGCACGCGGACCACGAGCAGAACGCCAGCACGTCCACCGTGCGGCTTGCCGGCAGCGCGGGCGCGAATCCGTACGCCTGCATCGCGGCGGGCTGCGCCACCCTGTGGGGGCCGGCGCACGGCGGCGCGAACGAGGCGGTCATCCACATGCTGCACGAGATCGGGGACGCGAAGAACATCCCCGAGTACATCAAGCGCGCGAAGGACAAGAACGACCCGTTCCGCCTGATGGGCTTCGGCCACCGGGTGTACAAGAACTACGACCCGCGGGCGCAGATCATCCGCAAGGCGTGCCACGACCTGCTCGACGACCTCGGCGGCGATACGCCGCTGTTCGAGATCGCGATGAACCTGGAGGACATCGCGCTCAAGGACGAGTACTTCGTCGAGCGCAACCTGTACCCGAACGTCGACTTCTACTCCGGTCTGATCCTCAGCGCGCTGGGCATCCCGCTGAACATGTTCACCGTGATCTTCGCGATCGCGCGCAGCGCCGGCTGGATCAGCCAGTGGCTGGAGCTGCACGAGGACCCGGAGCAGCGCATCGGCCGGCCGCAGCAGCTCTACATCGGCGCGGGCCGTCGCGACTACGTGCCCGGCTCGGAGCGGGGCTGACCTCGGGCCGCGGCGCGGGCGTTCGCGCCGCGGCGCCGGGCCCGTCCGTCATCGCAAGTCTTTGTTGAGGAGTGCCTGAGATGAAGAAGCCCATGAGGGTCGCCGTCACCGGCGGCGCCGGCCAGATTGCGTATTCCCTGCTGTTCCGCATCGCCTCGGGCGAGATGCTGGGGCCGGACCGGCCCGTGTACCTGCAGCTGCTGGAGATCACGCCGGCGCTGAACGCGCTGAAGGGCGTGGTCATGGAGATCAACGACTGCGCGTACCCGCTGCTGCAGGGCGTGACCGTGAGCGACGACCCGAACGTCGCGTTCAAGGACGCCGACGTCGCGATGCTGGTCGGCGCGAAGCCGCGCGGCAAGGGCATGGAGCGCGGCGACCTGCTCGCGGAGAACGGCAAGATCTTCGGGCCGCAGGGCAGGGCGCTGAACGAGCACGCGAGCCGCGACGTGAAGGTGCTGGTGATCGGAAACCCCGCGAACACGAACTGCCTGATCGCGATGAAGAACGCGCCGGACCTCGACCCGCGCCAGTTCACCGCGATGACGCGTCTCGATCACAATCGCGCGATCAGCCAGGTGTCGGAGAAGACCGGCACCCCGGTCACCGACATCCGCAAGGTGATCATCTGGGGCAACCACTCGGCGACCCAGTACCCGGACCTGAACCACGCGACGATCGCGGGCAAGCCGGCGATGGCGCAGCTCGACCAGGCCTGGGTGCGCGATCAGTTCATCCCGCGGGTGCAGAAGCGCGGCGCCGAGGTGATCGAGGCGCGCGGGCTGTCCAGCGCGGCATCGGCCGGCTACGCGGGCCTCGATCATGTGCGCGACTGGGTGCACGGCTCGGCCGACGGCGACTGGGTCAGCATGGGGATCCCCAGCGACGGCAGCTACGGGATACCCGAGGGGATCATCTACAGCTACCCCTGCGTGTGCCGCGACGGCGCGTACGAGATCGTGCAGGGGCTGGACGTGGACGACTTCAGCCGCGAGAAGATGGACGCCACCCGCGCCGAGCTCGAGGAGGAGCGCGACGCGGTGAAGGATCTCCTCTGACGAGGTCCGGCGCGCGGATGACCCATCCCGCGGGCGGGCCGCGCTGATGCCCACGGCCCGGCGCCGCTGGCCGCACGTCGTCGCGGCCGGCGCGCTGCTCGTCGTGCTCGCGGCGTGCTCGGACGCGGGCCGCCTGCAGCCGCTTCCGCCGGGCGGGGTGATCCTCGCGTTCGGCAACTCCCTGACCTACGGGACCGGCGCGCGCGACGGCGAGAGCTATCCGGAGGTGCTGGCCGGGCTGACCGGGCGCACGGTGGTGCGCGCCGGCGTGCCGGGGGAGGTCTCGGCGGACGGTCTGCGCCGTCTCCCCGGCGTGCTGGACCGCGAGCGTCCGGCGCTGGTGATCCTGTGCCACGGCGGCAACGACATCCTGCGCAAGCGGCCTCTGGAGCAGGCGGCCGCGAACCTGCGCGAGATGATCCGCCTGATCCGCGAATCCGGCGCCCAGGTGGTGATGCTGGGCGTGCCGCGCTTCGGCCTGTTCCTGAACACGGCCGAGTTCTACACCGAGGTCGCGGAGTCGGAAGGGGTTCCCATCGAGGCCGACGCGCTGCCGGACATCCTGTCCGACAACGATCTGAAGTCCGACGCGGTGCACCCCAACGCGGCGGGCTACGCGCGCCTCGCACAGGCGATCGACGGCTTCCTCCGCGCGCAGGGGGCGCTGTGAGCTGCCCACGGGCCCTGCCGGCCCGCGGTGCGGTGCGATATACTCCGCGCCCCTCGGGGGAGAGGTGGCCGAGTGGTTTAAGGCGCCAGCCTGGAAAGTTGGTTCACCGTAAGGTGTCGAGGGTTCGAATCCCTCCCTCTCCGCCATCCAACGAAGACAGGACCCGCAGGGGTCGTTCTTCCGTGATCATCGGCGGCATTGTCGTCGCGCTGTGGTCGACCATCGGCGCGGCGGACTCGACCCGGGCGCGCTGCGACGTCTACCCGGCGGGCTCGGACCGCGCCGACAAGATGATCGGCTGCACCTTCGCCCAGCGCCAGGGCCACGTCACCATCACCCGCGCGGATGGTGTCACGCACGATCTCTCGCCGGCGGGGGACGCCCCCGGACGCTTTCGGGACCAGCATGGCCGTGCCGTGTTGCGCGATGGTGGGCTCGGTGACCAGGGGCTGATCTTCCGTTTCCCGCGCGAGAGCGTCTACGTGTTCTGGAGCACCGCTGGGCTGGAGCCGCGGGACGAGGGCAATCCGACGGCACCGTTCTCCTCCGCCGACTACGACGCGACCGCACTGCTGCGCTGCCGCGGCGTCGACGATGCCCGGTTCGGCAGCTGCCCGGCCGGTGCGCTGCGCATGGCGGGCGGCGAGGCGTCGATCGTGGTGCTGAGCCCGCGCGGCGAGCGGTTCACGATCAACTTCATGAAGGCTTATGTGAACGCGACCAACCGCAAGGCCGAGGCGCGGCTCGAGGGTGACACCTGGACCGTGGTGATCGACGGGCGCGAGGTCTACGAAGTGCCGCTCGCCATGATCGAGGGGGGCTGAGCGCACGCTGTTCCGAGCACTCGCGCTGCCGGGCCTCGCTCGTGCCGTGCCGCAGGTGGCCGCCGGGATCGCAACCGGGCCGTTCGTGCGCGTTCTTCCTCGTGGTCCAGGCGGGCAATCCGTTCGGCGGAGTCGCTATCTCTGCAGCCCGTCACGATGGAACACCTTCTTCGAGAGCACCGGGTGCAGCTCGTGAGGTCGTAACGGGAACGAGGCCGGGTGCTGCCCTGCACGCGGCGAGTCGGTCCTGGCGGCCCGAGCCGGCCGCCCGCTCGGCGGTCCGGCACGGCCGCGGTGGCTGCCGCGCCGCGCGTACCCG
>CBDUCN010000021.1:0-28695 GCA_965365655.1 uncultured Gammaproteobacteria bacterium
CGCTTCGCCCGGAACCATCCGTGGCGCGGCGGCGCGCACCAGATGTCGTCCAGGCGCTCCACCAGCCACGACGTGGGGATGGCCACCAGCCCGGCGAGCACGGCGCTGACGCCGAAGCCGCGGGCGCGCTCGCGCAGCGCCGCGTCGACGAGGTCGCCGCCGCCGAACAGCGCGTACAGGCCGACCAGCAGGAAACCCAGCCCCAGCAGGCTGCCGGCGATGCGCACCGGCAACCGGCTGAAGTGGATGCGCAAGGCCGTCACTCCGCCGGAACGGGGGCCGGGCTCTGAAGCGCGCCGTCGGCGGTGAACGCGATCGGGCGGGGCTCGGACAGGATCTCGAGGCCCGGATGATCCGCGGCCGCGTCGCGCAGCGCCGCCGACACCCACAGCACGTCCAGCTTCGAGGTGTTGCGGATCCACGCGAGGCGCAGCGACGCCGGGTCGTCGCCGGGGCGGAAGTTGAGCATCACCTGCATCGCCTGCAGGTCGCTCTCCACCAGCAGCGGGATCTTGCCGACGACGGGACGCTTCGCGGTGAACGCGTTCATGTAGGTGGCGTTCAGATCCAGCTCGTGGAAGCGCGCGCGGGGGAACAGGTCCGCGTAGCCGATGCCGGTCGCGTTGCCGTGGGTGGCCTCGGTGAGCCCGCGCACGTAGATGCACGCGATGCGCGGGCGCTCGAGGCCCGGCTTCTTGCCGATCACGTTGCTGTCCATGCCGGAGCCGCTGATGTTCTTGCCGATCTCGTCGACGATCAGCGCGTCCAGCTCGTCGAAGGGCAGGCGCGGCAGCAGCGCGTAGGCCTCCTCGAGAAGCGCGCCCTCGGCGTCGATCAGCGCGTCGAAGCTCTCCATGCTCACGCCCTTGACGCGCGCCGTCTCCTTGAACGCGTTCTCCACCAGCGCGATGCCGCCGAGCAGGCGCGGTCGCGAGGCCTCGACGATGATGCGCGCGGCATCGAGCACGATGCGCCCCATCGGGTGGTGCAGCGACTGCTGGTGGATGCGCGACGCGCCGGCCTGCTTGCCCATGCCGATGACCAGCATCTTGCACAGCCCGCTCTCCACCCGCTCGGTGAAGCCGGTGTGCGGCTTGACGCGGTTCACGACCAGCACGCCGTCGGCCTCGTGGCACAGCCGATCCTGGAACACCGGGAAGCCGGTCGCCGTGGTGCCCACCTGCACGGTGTCCATGCTGGAACGGATCGGGCAGCCCACGCTCTTCTCGGTCACGCCGTGGGTGTCCGCGAGCACCGCGACCTGCCCGTCGGCGGTCGCGCCGCCGTGGCTGCCCATCGCCGGCACCACGAACGGCTCGGCGCCGGCGTCGCGAAGCGCCGCCACGCAGGCCGCGAGGATCACCCTCAAGTTGCTGATGCCGCGGCTGCTGCCGGTGACGGCGATGCGCTGGCCGCGCTCCACGCCGGCGAGCAGCGGCTCGAGCTCGCGACGCACCGCCGCCTCCACGTCGTCCTCCACCGGCCGCGGGAAGGACTGCCGCACCGGGAACACGGCCGGCGCGTCGCCGGCGCCCACGCCGGCCTCCTTCTCGGTCAGCAGGAAGCGGGTGTCGTTCTTCATCGCGGCATCCTCCCGGGCATCAGGCGTCAGGTCCCGATTCCGAACAGCGAGGACACCCGCCGTCCTTCCAGCATCGCCTGCATCTGCGCGTCGGTGGGCGGCGACTCGTAGCGCGCCGCGGCGCCCAGCACCTTCGGCAGCAGGTCCATGTCGCCCACCGTGTTGATGAACACGCCGGGGCGCCCCATCACCCAGTGCACGGCGAGATCGATGTCGTGCTGCTCCTCCAGCGGCTCGTACCAGGTCGCCCGGTTCGGAGACGTGGTGGCCCACGGCCCGCGCGCGATGGACTTGATCGTCTGCACCGCGACGTTGCGCTGCTCGCACACCCGGAGCACCGACTCGAAGTCGTCGCGGTAGCGCTCGTTGCTCGCCATGAAGTAGTTCCACGGCATCAGCACCGAGTCGAAGTCGAAGCGCGCGAGGCTCTTCCTGTGCATCGCGGCGATGGTCCAGCCGTGGCCGGTGACGCCGATGAAGCGCGCGAGGCCCTGGTCGCGGGCCTCGATCAGGTACTCGAGCACCCCGCCGTCGCCCATCGCGACGTCCCACTCGTCGGGGTGGTACAGCGCGTGGATCTGGATGAGGTCCACGTGGTCCACCCGCAGGCGCTCAAGCGATCGCCGGAACTGCTCCTTCGCGCCGTCGTAGGTGCGTTCGCTGACCTTGGTCGCGAGGAAGAAGTCCTTGCGGTGCTCGCGCATCCACGGCCCGATGCGAAGCTCCGCGTCGCCGTAGCGCGGCGCGGTGTCGATGTGATTCACGCCGTGGCGCAGCAGCACGTCCAGCGTGCGGTCCGCCTCGTCCTGCGTGGCCGCCTTCAGCGCCGCGGCGCCGAACAACGTCACCGTGCTCATGTGGCCCGTCCGCCCGAACGGCCGCTTCTCGATGCTCATCGCGCCTCCTCGTCGTAGTGGGGCACCACGTAGGGGCCTTCCGGGATCACCGCCACCGCGCGGTCGGGGCTGCGCGCGACGCTCGCCTCGATGGCGGCCTCCACGGAATCGATCATGTTGACACCGGTGGCCGCGCGCTCCTCTGCGTTCAGGCCTTCCGCGTAGAGATGGATGTTGCCCACGCGCATGGGTTTCAGCTGCATCTCCGTCTGCCACTCGTCGACGTCGGCGAGCGTCTTCGCGCTGATCGCGTCGAGGAACGCGTCGGGCCCCTGGGCGACCAGCCGCTCCTGGGCGGCGCGGAACTCCGGTGAGCCCATGCCCTCGCTGCACGCGGACGCGACGATCAGGTCGCCGCCGGGCGCGAGGATGTCCATCGGCATCACCATGCCCTTCACGGTCTGGTAGTAGGTCGCGTCGAGCGGAAAGCCGGCCGCCGAGGTGACCACGGTCGAGAAGCGCCGCGGCACGCCGACCTGGCTGGACGTGCGCACGCAGTCCACCGCCGCCTCGTGGCTCGCGAGCACGTCGCCGAAGTTCACGAACACCGTGCGCCGTTCCTCGTCCAGCACCGTGTTCACCGCGTACACCGGCCCGCCCAGCATGCGCAGGATCTCGAGCTGCTCCTCGTGCAGCGGATTGCGGTCCAGGTTGCACTGCACCGCACCCGGGTCTTCCATGAAACGCGCGCTGTGGAACGTGCGGATGGTGTCCTGGTGCGCGATGCCGGGCGCGATCACCTTGCGCCCGCCGGACCAGCCGGCCATGAAGTGCGGCTCCACGAGCCCGGTGACGATCTTCAGATCCGCGTCCACGAAGCGCCGGTCCAGCTTCACCGGCGTGCCGCGGGTCGCGGTGCGCCCGAGATCGGCGTGGTCGTCGTCGTTGCGCGCGAAGTGGTTCTCGACGCGCACCGTGTCCAGCACCCAGTCGTCGCCCACCAGCTCGCGCAGCTCCGCGCCCTCGTTGGGGCGGTGCAGCCCGGTGGCCACCAGGATCGTGATCGCCTCAGGGTCCATGCCGGCGTCGATCAGCCCGCGCACCAGCGGCGGCAGGATCAGCCCGTTGGGCACCGGGCGGGTGATGTCGCAGATCAGGATGCACGCGCTGCGGCGCCCGGCGGCCAGCGCCGGCAGCGGCGGCGCGTGCACCGGGCTCGCGTACGCGGCGCGCACCGCGGCCGCCGGGTCGTCCAGCGGCGGCAGGGGGCGCTTGCGCAGCACCGACACGGTGCAGTCCGCGGGCAGCTTCACCGGCAGCACGTCGCGCGCATAGGCCAGCTCGACGATCATCTGCGCACCTCCCGGGCCGCGCGGCGTGCCCGCCGCGCGGGCGCTGCCGATGCCGCCGACCATAGGAGGGCCCGGCAGGAGCGTCAATCGGCGCCGCTGCGGAGCGCCGCCGCGGCCCGGCCCGCGCGCGGCTGCCGGATCCCGGGCGCGCCGCCGCCGGGCGGCGCACGCGCGGCGCACGCGGGGGCCGGGCGCCGCACCCGGAAAGCCCGGGCCACGCCGGGCGGCGGACCCGCGCACACGCGTCGAGGAGGTGCCGGGCGGGCACCGCGCCGCGGACCACGGGCGCGCGTCCCGCCGGCGGCTAGAATCGCTCGATGCACGTCCACCTCGATCCCGCCGGCGGCGCCGCGGGCGACATGTTCGCCGCGGCCGTGCTCGATGCGTGGCCGCATCTCGAGGCGGGCCTCACGGCGGCCCTCGCGGAGTCGGGGCTCACCGCGATCGCGACCGTGGCCCGCGAGGACCACGGCGACGGCGTGCTCACCGGGTCGCGCTTCCGGGTCACCCCGGCCGACGCGGAGCGTCACGACCACGTTCACCGCCACTACCGCGACGTCGTCACGCTGATCGGCGAGGCCCGGGTCGCCGAGCCCGTGCGCGAGCGCGCGCTCGCGATCTTCAGGCTGCTGGGCGAGGCCGAGGCGAGCGTGCACGGGGTCGCGCTGGACGCGGTGACCTTCCACGAGGTCGGCGCGTGGGACTCGATCGCCGACGTGTTCAGCGCGGCATGGCTGATCGACGCCCTCGGGCCGTGCACCTGGTCCTGCGGCGCGCTGCCGCTCGGGCGCGGCCGCGTGCGCTCCGCGCACGGCGAGCTCGCGATTCCGGCGCCGGCCACCACCTGGCTGCTGCGCGGCTTCGCGCTGCACGACGACGGGCGCGACGGCGAGCGCGTCACGCCCACCGGCGCCGCGATCCTGCGCCACCTCGACCCGGCCGCGTCGCCGGGGCCTACGCCCCGGTCCCTCGCCCGCAACGGCACCGGCTTCGGCACCCGCCGCCTGGAGGGCATGAGCAACGTGCTGCGGCTGCTGGCCTTCGAGGATGCCGCCGCCAGCGAGCAGGCCGGGGCGATCCTGCGCGAGCAGATCGCGGTGCTGTCCTTCGAGGTCGACGACCAGACGCCCGAGGACCTCGCGGTGGCGCTCGACCGGCTGCGTGCGGTGGAAGGCGTGCTGGACGTCGCGCAGGGCGTGCTGCACGGCAAGAAAGGGCGCATCGCGGCGCACGTGCAGGTGCTGGCGCGGCCCGCCGCGGCGGACACCGCGCTCGCGGCGTGCCTGGACGAGACCACAACGCTCGGCGTGCGCCGGCAGGTGCTGGAGCGCGCGAGCCTGCGCCGAGCCGAGCACACGGTCGACGCGGGCGGCGTGCCGGTGTCAGTGAAGGAGGTCACGCGCCCCGCTGGCGCGGTGACCCGCAAGGCGCAGATGGCGGATCTCGCCGCGCCCGGCGGCGGCCACGCCGCGCGCGAGGCGCGCCGGCGGCACGCGGAAGCCGGCGCGGCGGCGGCCCGTCCCGCGACGCCCGTTGCCGCGGACACCGATGCCGCGCGAGGCCGGGCCGCGCGCTCGCGGGCGGACGCGGATGAGTGACGCGGCCGCCCATCGCACCGCGCTGGAGGCGGTGCTCGCGACGCTGCCCGCGCCGGCCGTCGCGGTGAGCGGCGGCGTGGACAGCATGACGCTGGCCGTCGTCGCGCATCGTGCGCGCCCCGGCGACACGCGGATGCTGCACGCGGTGTCGGCCGCGGTGCCGCCGCAGGCCAGCGAGCGGGTGCGCCGCTACGCCGCGCGCGAGGGCTGGCGCCTCACCGAGATGGACGCCGGCGAGATGGACGACCCGCGCTACCGCGCGAACCCCGCGAACCGCTGCTTCTTCTGCAAGACCAACCTGTACGCGACGATGCAGCGGCTGTGCGGCGACGGCCTGGTGTCGGGCACCAACCTCGACGACCTGGGCGACTGGCGGCCCGGCCTCGCCGCCGCCGGGGACCACGGCGTGCGCCACCCGTACGTGGAGGCGGGCATCGACAAGGCGGGCGTGCGCGCGCTGGCCCGCGACCTCGGGCTGGCCGACCTCGCGGAGCTGCCGGCGGCGCCCTGCCTGTCGAGCCGGGTGGAGACCGGGATCGCGATCGACCCGCGGGTGCTGCCGGTGATCAACGACGTGGAGCAGTGGCTGACCCGCGAGCTCGCGCCGCGCACGGTGCGCTGCCGGCTGCGCCGCGGCGGCATCGTGCTGGAGCTGGACCCGCAGACGCTGGCCGCACTCGACGGCGACGCGGGCGTCGCCGACGCGATCGCCGCGGGGACGGCCGCGCGCTTCGCGCGCATCGGCATCGCCGGCGGCGTGCGTCTGGAGGCCTACCGCATGGGCAGCGCGTTCCTGCGCGCGGACGGCGCCGGCCCCCCGTGACCGCGTACGGCTACACGCCGGACCGCGACCGGCGCGCCCGCATGGGCCTGGACGAGGCGGTGCTGTGCCGCTGGAAGCAGCCGGCCCAGATCGCCGCGATCGTCGCGGACGCGGTGGAGCGCGGCACGCCGATGCTGCTCACGCGCCTCGACGCGGACGCCCATGCCGCGCTGCCGGCGGAGCTTCGCGAGCGCCTCGACTACGACGCCGTGTCGGCCACCGCGATCCTGGATCCGCCGCCGGTGTCCGCGGCGGCGCCGCGGGTCGCGGTGGTCACCGCCGGCACCTCCGACGTCGGCGTCGCGCGCGAGGCGCTGCGCACCCTCGCGTTCCACGGCGAGCCCGGACGCGAGATCCACGACGTCGGCGTGGCCGGCCTGTGGCGGGTCATGGAGCGGGTGGAGGAGCTCGCGACGTTCCCGGTGCTGATCGTCGCGGCGGGCATGGACGCGGCGCTGCCCAGCGTGCTCGGCGGACTGGTGCCCGGTGCGATCGTCGCGGTGCCCACGTCCACCGGCTACGGCGTCGCCGAGGGCGGCGGCACCGCGCTGCGCTCGCTGCTCTCGAGCTGCGCCCCCGGCATCGCGGTGGTGAACATCGACAACGGCTACGGCGCCGCGTGCGCGGCGCTGCGCATCGTGCGCGCGCTGGACGCCGCGCGCTAGCGCGAAGGCCTGAACGGCTTCTCGCGGCTGTCGATCGCTGCGCGCGTTCGGCGCCATCCATTTCCCGGATGTCGGGGGAGGCCCGGCCATGGGCCAGGGAATACGCGGCAAGCGTTCTCGCAAACGGGCAGCGGTGCAGCGTGTTCGCGATCCGCTGTCTGGCGTCGGGGCGAGCCCGGGCCCGCCGGTTCGCGCCGCGCGGGTGCGCGCACGGCCGCGTGCGACACCGCGCCTGTCGAGGCCCGCCGTCGCGGTGATCGGCTGCCCCGGTGCCGGCCGCTGCCGCCCTTCGCGCGCCGCGCGGCCGCGCCCGGCGCCCGCAACGTCAGCCGGCGTGCTTGCGGCGGATGTCCGCCAGCACCTCGGCGTCGATCAGCGCGTCGTCGCGCAGCCGGTTGTCGTAGTTCTCCATGCCCATGAAGCGCTTCAGCGCGGCGATCTCGGCCTCGCCCCAGCCGCCGCCCTCGCCGAGCCCGGTATAGCCCTTCGCGGCCAGGATCGCCTTCAGCTCGCGCGCGATGCCGGCATCGACGGGCACCAGGTCCGCGGGGTCGCTCGGGAAGTACGACAGCCGGTGCAGCTCGAAGCAGCGCGCCAGCTCCTCGATGGGCTGCGCGTGGTCGTACACCGAGATGTCCACGTGACGCCCGCCGGCTCCGCCGTAGCCGCCGTCCGACTTCACGACCAGCACCGCCGCCGACTGCTGCCCGCGCAGCTCGCCGCCGGCGTCGCGCCCTGCGCGCAGCGCCGCGATCAGGCGCGCCGTGAGCTCGCCCGCGGTCGCGCCGAAGGCCTCGACCATCGCGTCCAGCACCGCGTCCGATGCGAGCGCGTTGCCGCTCGCGACGCAGTGATCCGCGTGCCGCGAGCCGGCGCTGCCCTCCCAGCCGAGCACCTCGTCGCCGGTGAACGCAGCCGGCGCCGCCTCGAAGTCCATCAGCGCGACCTGGCGCTGGCCGCGCTCGGGGTCGGCGCGCAGCAGCACCGGCAGCGCCTCCTCGGGCGACGCCCGCAGCGCGAGCAGCGCGAGACCGTTCTCGCCGTGCAGCGGGTTCGCGAAGGCCTGCGTCGTCACGCAGCCGACCCCTGCACGGCCGTGCAGCGCGATGCTGCCCACGCCGGGGAACTTCGACTGCACGGCGGCGCCGATCTCGCCGCTGTCGGGATCGCGGCCGATGATCGAGTAGGTCATCGCGCGCGCGTCAGCCCATCACCGAGTAGCCGCCATCCACCGGGATCGCGGTGCCGGTCACGAAGTCCGATGCGGCGCTCGCGAGGAACACCGCGATACCCTGGAAGTGGTCCGGGTCGCCCCAGCGCCCCGCCGGGGTGCGCGCGGTGACCTTCTCCTCCAGCCCCGGCACGTCCTTGCGCGCCTGGCGCGTGAGCGCGGTGTCGATCCACCCGGGCAGGAAGCAGTTCACCTGGATGCCGTCCTCGGCCCACGCGGTGGCCAGCGCCTTCGTGAGCTGCACCATCCCGCCCTTGCTCGCGGCGTACGCGGAGCCCCACGGCGTGCCGAAGATCGACAGCATGGACCCGTTGTTGAGCACCTTGCCGCCGCCCGCGGCCTTCATGTGCGGGTGGCAGGCCTGGCAGCACAGGAACGCGCTGGTGAGATTGGTGTCCAGCACCGTGCGCCACTCCGCCGCGGAGAGATCCTCGGGGCGCTTGCGGATGTTGGTGCCGGCGTTGTTCACGAGGATGTGCACGCCGCCGCACTGCGACACGACGCGCGCGACCATCGTCTTCACCTGCGCCTCGTCGGTGACGTCCGCCTCCACGGCGATGGCCTTGCCGCCCAGCGCCTCGATCGCGGCCACGGCGTCCGCGGATTTCGCGGCGTTGCGCCCGGCCAGCGCCACCGTCGCGCCCGCGCGCGCGAGCCCCTTCGCCATGCCGAGTCCGATTCCGCCGTTGCCGCCGGTGACCAGCGCCACCTTGCCCGTCAGATCGAAGAGATCCATCGCCCTGGCTCCGCGTCTACACCCGTGCCGGCAATGTAACAGGCGGCCCCGCGCCGGCGTTCAGCCCCACACCGGGAGCGCGTCGAACGCGATGCTCACCCGCTTGTCCGCGGAGCGGAACGGGATCGTGCGGTGGTGCAGGTACGACGGGAACAGGAACATCGTCCCGACCCGGGGCAGGAACAGCCGCACGTCGGGCGCGCGCGGCGCGGGGATCTCGTCGGGCGGGCGGCCGAACTCGATCCAGCCCTCGTGCGCGTCGTCGTCGGCGCGGATCGCGGCGGGCAGGCTCAGGTAGAACACGCCGCTGACCCAGCCGGCCGGGTGGTTGTGCGGCGCCTGGTAGCCCTGGTCGTCGAGCACCACGCCCCACGCGGTGAGCTCCCACCGCGGCGGGCGCAGCGCGAGCCACGGATGAGCCGGGTCCGACGGCAGGGCATCGAGGTACGCGGTGACCGCGGCGTCGATGAGGCCGCGCAGCGCGCGCGGCTCGGCGCCGTCGTCGCCAGCGTCGAGCAGGCCGCCGGTCTGCCGCCCGTGGGTGGTGGCGCGATCGCGGGGCTGCTCCATCAGCGACGGGTGGCTGCGCACCCAGGCCGCGAGGTCGGCGCACAGCGCGGTGCGCTCACGCCACGGCGCGGGCACCGGCAGCGGCATCTCGCGCACCACCCGGTCCATCGCCTTCAGCGCGGAGGCCGCCGCGGCGTCGCCGCACTGCTCGAGCGCCATCGCCTTGTAGCTGATCGCGAGGCGGTCGCCGGGCTCGCGCGCGAGGCACTCGTCGCACGGCGCGAGCGCTTCCGCGTGGCGGCCGGCCTCGAGCAGCAGGCCGGCCAGGTCGCGGTGGCGCTCCGCCGACTCGGGCTGCAGCGCCACGGCCGCGCGCATCGACGCAATCGCGCCCGCGAGGTCGCCGAGGTTGCGCTGCGCGACGGCCAGGTTGTAGCCGGCGTTCGGGTGGCGCGGGTTCGCGTCCAGCGCGCGGCGGAAGGCCTGCGCCGCGTCCGCCTCGCGGCCCGCCGCGCGCAGCGCGACGCCGAGGTTGGACTGCACGTCCGCGTTGCCGGGCTGCACCGCGGCCGCCGCCCCGATGCGCTGCACCGCGTCGTCGATGCGTTGCTGCTGCAGCGCGAGGATCCCCGACAGGTGCAGCGCGTCGGGCTGCTGCGGCACCGCCGCCAGCACCTCGCGGTACAGCGCGTCCGCGCGCGCGAGATCGCCGCCCGCGTGGTGGCGGCGCGCTTCCTCGAGCACGCTTGCGAGGTTCAATGGGCCGATCCTGAGAGTGCCGGGGCGGGGCGTGCTGGCGGCGCGCTCCACAGTCCGAATGTACCGCCCGCACGCCGCGCGCGGCCACCAGGGACGTGCCTCGGCGCCCGCCGGCGGCCGCGCGCGGCGCGCCGATCGCGTCCTCGCCGTGCGCCGCACCCCGCCCGGGCCTGCCCGACGGCGGAAGGTGAGCGTGCTCGACGCGGGCGCGTGTCGATCGCCGGCAAGCGCGCTTCGCGCCGACTCCCGGCGGTACACTCCGTTGCCGTCTCGAAGCCGTCTCCGGAGGCCGGATCATGCCTGCACCACGCGCAGATTCTCCGCGACGCGTACGCCGGATTGCCGCGGCCGTCGCCGCGACCGCCGCCTGGTTGTGCGCGGCGCCTGCGGCCGGCGCCGCCGGCGGCGAGCCGTTGTCCGGGGAGCGGATCCGCGAGCTGATCGTGGGCAACACCCTCATCGGGCCCTACTACGGCCGCCCGTACGACTTCTCCTACGCGCCCGGCGGCGAGATCTACGCGAGCACCGGGACCGGAACCGACAGCGGGCGCTGGCGGATCCGCGACGGCAACGTGTACTGCCACGAGTGGACCACCCTGTTCGACGGCACGGAGCGCTGCTATCACTGGTATGAGGAGGCGGGCGGGCGCTACCGGCTGGAGAACGTGGACGCGTACCGCCGCTACGACCTGCACGTGTGGCGCATCCGGCCGGGGATGCAGTGACGCGCGGGCGCGCCGGCACTCCGGTCGCGCCGCGCGCGCCCGCCGGCCCGTTCCGCGCCGCCTCGTGAGCCGCGGCCGGCAGCGGGCCGGGCAGCGGCGCGCAGCGCACGGTCACCGCAAGCGCGTGCCGGCGCATCGGGAGAATCGCGTCGGATGAGCGCGCCGCTGCAGATCGTCGATCCGCACCACCACTTCTGGGATCTCTCCCTGCGCAAGCACCCCTGGCTCACCCGCGAGCCGTGGATACACATGCGCTACGGGGACTACTCGAGCATCCGCCGCGACTACCTGCCGGCGGACTACCTGCGCGACGCCGCCGGGCTGGACGTCGTGAAGACGGTGTACGTGGAGACCGAGTGGGATCCCGACGACCCGGCCGGAGAGGTCGCATGGGTGCGCGGGCTGATGGCGCAGCACGGGCAACCGGCCACGCATCCGGCAGCGATGGTTGCGCAGGCCTGGCTGGACGCCGAGGACGTGGCGCAGGTACTGGCCGCGCACGCCGCGTCCGGCATCGTGCGCAGCGTGCGCCACAAGCCCACCGTCACCCACTCGCCGTGGGTGCCGGGCGGCGTGCCGCGGGGCTCGATGAGCGACACCCGCTGGCGCGACGGCTACGCGCTCCTCGGGCGCCACGGCATCTCGTTCGACCTGCAGGTGCTGCACTGGCACCTGCCGGAGGCGGCGCGCCTCGCGCGCGACTTCCCCGAGACCACGATCATCGTCAATCACACCGGCCTGCCCGCCGACCGCAGCGCCGCGGGGCTCGCCGCGTGGCGCCGTTCGCTGGAGTGCATCGCCGCCGAGCCGAACGTCGCGATCAAGATCTCGGGGATCGGGATTCCGGGCGCGCCGTGGACGGTGGAGGCCAACCGCGAGGTGGTGCTGGACACCGTGCGCATCTTCGGGGTGGAGCGCTGCATGTTCGCGAGCAACTTCCCGGTGGACCGTCTCGCGGGAGACTTCGCGACGATCTTCCGTGGCTTCGACGCGATCACCGCGCACCTGCCGGACGCGGATCGCCGCAAGCTGTTCCACGACAACGCGATACGCTATTACCGGCTTTGAACAACGGGCCGGCGGCGGACCCCGCCACGGTCCCGCACGCGGCGCGACGGAGGATTCCATGCAGGACATCGGTTTCATCGGGCTCGGCGCCATGGGCCGCTACATGGCCAGGAACCTGGTACGGGCCGGCTACACGGTGCGCGGCCACGACGTGCGCGAGGAGGCGATGCGCCAGCTCGAGGCCGACGGCGGCGCGGCGGCGGCCACGCCTGCCGCCGCCGCGGCGGGCGCCGAGCTGCTGGTGGTGTGCGTGTTCACCGCCGCGCAGGCGGAGGCGGTGCTGTTCGGCGACGACGGCGCGATGCAGACCCTGCCGGGCGGCGCGACGGTGCTGATGGACAGCACCATGTCGCCGGGCCAGGCCCAGGCGCTGGAGGCGCGGCTGCGCGAGTCCGGGCACCGCTTCGTCGACGCGCCGGTCACCGGCGGCGTCACCGGCGCCGACGCGGGCACGCTGACCTTCATCGTCTCCGGCGCCGCCGAGGCCGTCACCGCCGCGCGCCCGGCGATGGAGGTCATGGGATCGAAGATCGCGGTGTGCGGCGACCGCGCCGGCCCCGCGTCCATCGTGAAGATGATCAACCAGATGATGTGCGGGATCCTGGTCGCGGCGACCGCCGAGGGGATCGCCCTCGCGGCGCGCGCCGGCGCCGATCCGAACATCGTGTACGACGTGATCAAGGGCGGCGCGGCGCGCTCGTTCGTGTGGGAGGACCGCGTGCCGGACATCCTGGCCCGCGACTACTCGCCGAAGGGCGTGGTCGAGATCTTCACCAAGGACCTGGGCATCGCGCTCGAAGGCGCGAAGGAGGTCTCGTTCCCGGCGCCGATCACCGCCGCCGCGATGCAGCAGTTCCTCGCCGCCGCCGCGATGGGCCACACGCGCGACAGCGACGCCGCGGTGGTCAAGGTGTACGAGACGCTGGCCGGCGTGGACGTCGCCGGCGTCGCGGAGGGCAAGGCATGAGCGCGGCGGCCCCTGGCGCCGGGCGCGAGGCGCGCATGGACCCCGCGGCATGGCCGTTCGAGGTGCGCCCGCTGACGCCGGCGCTGGGCGCCGAGATCCTCGGCGTGGATCTCTCGCAGGACGTCGGCGACGAGCTGTTCGCGAGCCTCTACGGCGCGTTCCTGACCCACCAGGTGCTGCTGTTCCGCGGCCAGGACATCCCCCCGGGACGCCAGGTCGCGTTCGCGCGCCGCTTCGGCGAGGTGCAGGTCCACGTGATGAACCAGTACCACGCGGCCGGCCACCCGGAGCTGTACTACCTGACGAACCTGGACCCGGACGGCAAGCCGTCGGGCAGGCACCCGGACCGGGGCACGCTCGCGTGGCACACCGACGGCTCGTGGAGCCGGCGCACCGGCCAGGCCACGATCATCTACTCCGACGAGGTGCCCGCGGAGGGCGGCGAGACGCATTTCTGCGACATGTACGCGGCCTGGGAGAGCCTGTCGCCCGCGCGCCAGGCCGAGCTCGCGCCGCTGCGCGCGGTGCACAACCTGGACTTCTCGCGCACCCGGCGCCACAAGGTCGACCTGATGACCGAGGAGCAGAAGCGGGACAAGCCGCCGGTGGACCACCCCGTGGTGCGCACCCACCCGGAGACCGGGCGCAAGGCGCTGTTCCTCGGCGACCACGCCGAGTACATCCAGGGCATGGACTACGACGCCGGGCGCGCCCTGATCGAGGAGGTGAACGCCGAGGCGATCCACCCGTCACGCGTCTACGAGCACCGCTGGCAGCCCGGCGACCTCATCGTCTGGGACAACCGCTGCCTGCAGCACCGCGCGACGGAGTACGACGAGTCGCGGGTGCGGCGCGTGATGCGCCGCTGCACGGTGCTGGGCGAGGTCCCGGCGTAGGACGCCGGATCGTCGCGCATCGACCGCAGCGACGCCGGGCGCGCGGCGGCGCGACGGTCGGCCTGACGCTCGCCCGCGACGTCAGGTCAGCGCCGTCGGGCACGGCCGGCCGGCGAAGAACGCGTCCAGGTTGTCCAGGCAGCAGTAGCCCATCGCGTCGCGGGTCTCGTGGGTCGCGCTGCCGATGTGCGGCAGCAGCAGCGTGTTGTCCAGCGCCCGGTAGCGCGCGTCCAGGTTCGGCTCGCCGTCGAACACGTCGAGGCCGGCCGCGGCCACCTTGCCGGACTCCAGCGCGGCGATCAGCGCGTCGTCGTCGACCATGTTGCCGCGCGCGCTGTTCGCGACGACCGCGCCGTCGGGCAGCAGCGCGATGCGCCGGGCGTCCAGCCACTTCACGGTGTCCGGCGTGGACGGCGCGTTGATGGACAGGAAGTCGCAGTTCGGCAGGAACGCCTCCGGCGTCGCGTGATAGGTCGCGCCCTGCTCGAGCTCGGCCGGCAGGCGGCTGCGGTTGTGATAGTGGATGCTCATGCCGAAGCCGCGCCCGCGCTGCGCGACCGCGCGGCCGATGCGGCCCATGCCGAAGATGCCGAGGCGCTTGCCGCCCAGGTGCGTGCCCAGCATCATCGTCGTGTACCAGGTGTTCCACTCGCCGGCGCGAACCATGCGGTCCGCCTCCGACGCGCGGCGCGCGGCGCCCAGCAGGCACAGCATCGCGATGTCGGCGGTGGCGTCGTTGAGCACGTCGGGGGTGTTGGTCACCGCGATGCCCCGCGCCTTCGCCGCATCGACGTCGATGTGCTCGTAGCCCACCGAGAAGGTGGAGACGATGCGCACCGACTCCGGCAGCGCGGCGATCACGTCCGCTGTGAACTTCTCCGAGCTGCAGCACAGGATGCCGGCGTGGCCCGCCGCCGCGGCGATCAGCGCTTCGCCCGTCATCGGGCGATCGTCGGGATTCAGCGTCGCATCGTAGTCGCGCTCGATGCGCGCCGTGACGTTGGGCGGCATGCGGCGGGTCACGAGGATCTTCGGCTTGTCGTGCGGCATCTGCAGACCTCCTGCGTGGGCCGGGGGGAATGCACGGCCCCGCCGTGCCTGCGGTCGATGATCCGGGGCGGCCGTTCAGCGGCCGGCGCGTCGCGCCTCGGCCATCTCGCAGGCCAGCGTGAACGCGCGGCGCGTCGCCTCCGGGCTCGCCACGCCCTTGCCTGCGATGTCGAACGCGGTGCCGTGCGCCGGCGTGGTGATCGGCACCGGCAGGCCGCCCTGCACCGTCACGCCCTTGTCGAAGCCCATCAGCTTCATCGCGATCTGGCCCTGGTCGTGGTACATGGTCACGATCGCGTCGCAGGCGCCGTCGCGCCCGCGCAGGAACACGGTGTCGGCGGGCCACGGCCCGTCCACGACCACACCGTCGGCCTGCGCGCGGGACACCGCCGGCGCGATCACGTCGATCTCCTCGCGCCCGAACAGTCCGCCGTCCCCGGCGTGGGGATTGAGCGCCGCGACCGCGATGCGCGGCGCGCCGTTGCCGGCGCGCTTCAACGCCGCGTCGACGAAGTGGATCGCGTCCACCACCGCCTGCTCGGTGATCAGCTCCGCGACGTCCTTCAGCGGCACGTGGGAGGTCACGCGGGTGGTCCACAGCCCGTCGAGCACGTTGAACTCGCCGATCGGACCGTTGTGGCCGAGGCGGTGGGCGAACCAGTGCAGCTCGTCGCGGAAGCCGTAGCCGGTCGCGGCCATCGCCTGCTTGTTGAGCGGCGCGAACATCAGCGCGTCCAGGTGCCCGGCGCGCTCCAGGTCCAGCGCCGCGCCCAGCGCCGTCAGCACCGACTGGCCGCCGGCCGCCGACGCCTCGCCGACGGTGATCTGCCCGGGGCGCACGCTGGCGACGTCGAGCAGCGCCGGCGCGGCGTCCGCGCCGGCCGCGTCCTCCACCCGCTCCACGACGTGCACCGGGCACTCCACGCCGGCGTCGCGCGCGCCGCGCGCGAGCACCCACGGGTCGCCGACGACCAGCACCTCGGCGCGCGCGGTGAACGCGCGGTCGGCGAGCAGGCGCGCGATCAGCTCCGGCCCGATGCCGCAGGGATCGCCTGGCACGATTCCGATGCGTGGTGTCATGGCGGTGTTCCGAACAGGGAGGGCTCGCGGCGCGGGCAGCGGCTGGCGCCGCAGCGAGGATAACGCGTGGGCAGCGGGCCGGGCGTCGCGTGACGCGGGCCCTGGCCGGGGCTCACGTCGAGCGGCGTGCCGGCGCACGCTGCAGGTCCCGCAACGCGTTGCCGGGGGCCGCTGCCGTCGGCCCGCGCAGGCCCGTCGCGGCGTCAGGCGCGGTGGATCGATTCGAGTGCGCGGCGGCCCGGACCGGCGAAGCCTCGCCCGCGACGGGCGCGCCGGCTCGGCCGGACGGCGCGTTGCTCGACCCGACGACGCCTCGCTCAGCCTGGCGAGGGCCTGCCTCAGCCTGGCAGCGCCTCGCTCGACCTGGCGGGAGCCTGCTCGGCCTGGCGGCGCCTCGCTCAGCCCGGCGGCGCGTTGCTCAGCCCGGCGGCGGCGCCTGGGAGTCCGTCGCGGTGCGCCCCCACGCCAGCGCGCGCCCGACCAGCGCGCTGAAGGGCTCGAGCAGCCCGCCCTCGCCGAGCAGGCGCTTCGCGAACGCGGGCAGCTCGCGCTCGTGGCCCGTGTCGATGCTGACGGCGGCGGTCATGCCGGCGCGCAGCACTGGCGATCCAGGGGGGCGCTCGATGGCGAGCTGCACCGGGACCCGCTGCACCACCTTCACCCAGTTGCCGGTCGCGTTCTGGGGCGGCAGCAGCGCGAACTCCGCGCCCGTGGCCGGCGCGATGGTGTTCACGCGCGCCTGCCATACGCGATCCGGGTAGGCGTCCACCTCGACGGTCACCTGCTGGCCCTCGCTGACGTGCGTGAGCTGGGTCTCCTTCAGGTTCGCCTCCACCCACAGCGGCTCGGACTGGATCAGCGTGAAGACGGGGTCCCCGTCCTCCACGTACTCCCCGACCTGCAGCTTCATGTTGCTGACGATGCCGGCGGTGGGCGCGATCACCTCCGTGTGCGCGAGCTGCAGCGCGGCGCGGTCGCGCTCGGCCTTCGCCTGCAGCCAGCGCGCGTGCTGCTCCACCGGGAGGAAGGGGTCGTTGCCGAGCGCGAGCAGCACGGTGCGGATGCGCTCGCCGGCCGCCTCCAGCTCGCGCTCGGCGGTCGCGAGGTCGTGGCGGGCCTGGTCGTAGCGCTCCTCGCTGCCCATGCGCTTGTCGCGCAGCTGGCGCTGGCGATCGAGCTGGGTCTTCATGAAGTTCACGTCGTCCTTCGCCTTGGCCGCGGCGACGACGGCCTCGCGGTAGTTCGCGCGCAGGGTCTCGATCTCGGTGCTCACGATCGCGAGGCGCGCCTCGGTCTGCTCCAGCGCGATGCGGAAGGGCTCGGGATCGATGCGGAACAGCGACTCGCCCTCGGTGATCATCTCGTTGTCGTCCACGCCGACCCACACCACGCGGCCCGGCACCTCGGGGGTGATCGCGATCACGTGGGCCTTGACGTACGCGTTCTCGGTCTCGACGTAACGCCCGCCGCGGGCGTACAGGTGGAGCGAGACCACCACCGCCGCCAGCGGCACCACGACCAGCAGGAACACGCGCAGCACCAGGCGCCGCATGCGGCCCGTTCGCGGCTGCTTCTCACTCATGGCGACACCACCTCCTGCGCCGGCTCGGCGCCCAGGTCAGCCCCACCTTCGTCTTCGTCCGCCGCGACTCCGGCAAGCCCGTTGCCGTTGCCGAGACGCAGCAGGTTCGCCTTCACGGTGAGCAGGGTGTCCACGAAGTGCTCCTGCTCCTCCCGCGTGAGCCCGTTCAGCGCGTCGCCGCGCACACCGGCGGCGAGCGCACGCATGGCCCGCATCTGCGGCTCCACGGCCTCGGTGATGAACACCCGCTTCGCGCGGCGGTCCGCCGCATCCGCTTCGCGGCGGACCCAGCCGCTGGCCTCCAGGCGGTCCAGCAGGCGGCCCAGCGTCGGGCGCTCGACCTCGAGCACCTCCGCGAGCTCGGACTGGGTGATGCCCTCGTTGCGGAACAGGTGGGTGAGCACCCACCACTGGGACCGCGTCAGCCCCATCGACTTCACGCGGCGGTCGAAGGTGAGCCGCAGCAGGCGCGCCACGTCGTGGACGAGGAAGCCGAAGTTGCGCTCGAGGTTCTCGTGGAGCATGGGCATGAAGATAGTTGCCTTGCTTATAATTAGCAAGGCTATTTTATCGTCCGGGGGCACGGCCCCGACGCGGCGCACCGCAGGCACCGCCGGTAGCTGCGCCGCGTCGCGTCGTCCTCCCCACCCCGGCCGCCCCGCCGTGCCGCGACCGCACGGATGCGCGCACAGGCCGCAGCGCGCCGACGCCCATCGCCGTTCGGACAAGGCCGGTCCCATGCAGGTCGCGGGGAGAGTCGGCCGCTTCGGATGCGGCCGTCGAGCGTACGAGGCCGTATTCGCAGCATGTCCCCACGGGCCGGCCGCGGATGCGCCGACGCCGGTCCATCGGCGCGCGGCCGGCACCGCGCCCGTTGAACGTGCGTCGCGACGCCGCGCGCATCCGCGAAGCACACGCCCCGCATGCTGCATTGCGACATCAGGAACCGCACACGACCCGGGCCGCACCGCATCGCCCGCGCCGTGCGGGTGCATCGTTACCGTCGCGGCCGCGGGAACATGATCCGGTTCCAAAGCGGTTCACTTATCGCCTATTCTTCGACCTCGATGGGCGAAAGCACCTGCAACCGCCCTCGCTACAAGAAGTCGTGGACCGGAAGCACGAGCACACCGGGTCACACCACCGGAGACCGTTAAGGAGGAGATTGAATGACCAAGTCAAGAGTCGCCAAGGCGTTCGCAGTCGCGGGCGTCACCATGGCCCTCGCCGTCACTGCCACCACCGCGGACGCGCAGAAGCGCGTGCGCTGGAAGCTGCAGAGCACGTGGGGCGCCGCCGTCCCGCACCTCGGCACCTCCGGTGTCCGCTTCTCCGACAACATCGAGCGGCTGTCGGACGGCAAGTTCCAGATGAAGTTCCACGAGCCGGGCGCACTGGTGCCGGCGCTCGAGTGCTTCGACGCCGCGTCCAAGGGCTCGGTGGAATCGTGCTACACCACCCCCGGCTACCACACCGGCAAGCTGGGCCCGGGCGTGTCCTTCTTCACCGCCGTGCCCTTCGGGCCGCAGATCGGCGAGTTCATGGCGTGGAAGCGCTACGGCGGCGGTGACGAGCTGCGCGCGAAGAAGTACGGCGAGCACGGCGTGATGGCGTTCGACGTGCTGGCCATCGGCCCGGAGACCTCGGGCTGGTTCAAGTTCGAGGTCAACGACCTGGCGCAGCTGCGCGGCCTGAAGATGCGCTTCTTCGGCCTCGGGGCCCAGGTGATGCAGCGCCTCGGCGTGTCCACGCAGCTCCTGGCAGGCGGCGACATCTACCCGGCGCTGGAGAAGGGCGTGATCGACGCCACCGAGTTCTCGATGCCCAACATGGACATCAAGTACGGCTTCTACCAGATCGCGAAGTTCAACTACTACCCGGGCTGGCACCAGCAGGTGTCGGTGTCCGAGGTGCTGATGAACAAGGCGAAGTTCGAGGAGCTGCCGAAGCAGTACCAGGCGATGATCGAGATCGCCGCCGGCGACAACGTGATGCACACCTATGCCGAGACCGAGGCCCTCAACCCGAAGGCCATGAACGAGATGCTCGACAAGTACGGCGTGCAGAACAAGCGCTGGGGCGACGGCGAGCTGGCGCAGTTCGAGAAGGCCTGGAACGAGGTCGTCGAGAAGCTGTCGGGCGAGGACGCGTACTTCAAGGAGATCGCGGACAGCTACTTCGCCTTCCGCAAGGTGTACCGCACCTGGGGCACGGCGCAGTCGCTGGACTCCACCTACCTGCAGTAACGGCGGGCTCTGCCCACCTGACCGGCGGCGGCCTCCTGCGGGAGGCCGCCGCAGCTTTCATCAACGTCACGGGCATGCCGGGAAGCGTCGGCACCGCCGCAGTGGCCCGTCCCTCGATGAGGCGCTGACCCGATGGAACAGGTACTGAAGCTCGCCCGCACGGGCAAGGTGATCATCCCGCTCGTGATCCTGGTGCTGATCGGCGGCGCCTACGCCTACGTGACCGGGCTGCCGCCCGAGGCGCAGGAGGAGCTGCTGTACCACGTGCAGGACTACCTGCCGCTGTTCATGTTCTCCACGCTCGCCATCCTGCTGTTCACCGGCTTCCCGGTGGCCTTCATCCTCGGCGGCCTCGCGCTGCTGTACGGCCTGGTCGGCTACTTCCTCGACGTGTTCAGCCTGATCGAGTTCTTCAACTTCCTGCCCCGCATCTGGGGCCAGGCCGCGGAGAACCTGGTGCTGGTCGCGGTGCCCGCGTTCGTGTTCATGGGCGTCATGATGGAGCGCAGCGGCATCGCCAACGACCTGCTCTACACGGTGCAGATCCTGCTGAAGCGAGTGCCGGGCGCGCTGGCGCTCGCGGTGTGCATCATGGGCACCATCCTCGCCGCGATGACGGGCATCATCGGCGCGTCGGTGACGATGATGACGGCGCTCGCCCTGCCGACGATGATGCGCCAGGGCTACAGCCACGCCCTCGCGTGCGGCACCATCGCCGCGTCCGGAACGCTGGGCATCCTGATTCCCCCGAGCATCATGCTCATCATCATGGCCGACCTGCTCGCGGTGTCGGTGGGCAACATCTTCATGGCGGCGATCGTGCCGGGCCTGACGCTGGCGGCGCTGTACCTGGTGTTCATCTTCGTCTACGCGTCGATCAAGCCCTCGGTCGCGCCGCCGCTGCCGCCCGATCTCCTGAAGGTTCCGAAGGGCGAGATGGGCCCGCTGCTGCTCAAGGCATTCGTGCCGCCGGTGGTGCTCATCAGCATGATCAAGGGCTCGATCCTGTTCGGCTTCGCGGCCCCGTCGGAGGCCGGCGCGGTCGGCGCGTTCGGCGCGATGATCCTGGCCATCGCGAACCGCCGGCTCACGTTCCGGGTGCTGGAGGGCGTGTGCCACACCTCCGCGCGCACCATCGCGATGATCTTCTTCATCATCATCAGCGCGACGTGCTTCGCCTACGTGTACCGCTCGCTCGGCGGCGACGACATCGTCGAGCACCTGATCCTCGAGGCGGGCCTGGATTCCTGGGGGCTGCTGTTCCTGATCATGGGCATCACCTTCATGCTGGGCTTCTTCCTCGACTGGATCGAGATCACGCTGATCGTGCTGCCGGTCTTCGCGCCGCTGGTCGCGGGCCTCGACTTCGGCGGCCACGTGGGCCAGGGCGACATCGTGGCCTGGTTCATCATCCTGATGGCGGTGAACCTGCAGACGTCGTTCCTGACGCCGCCGTTCGGGTTCGCGCTGTTCTACCTGAAGGGCATCGCGCCGCGCGAAGTGAAGATCCAGAGCATCTACCTCGGCATCATCCCGTTCGTGCTGCTGCAGCTCGTCGGTCTCGTGATGGTGCTGTGGCAGCCGGACCTCGCGCTCGCGCTGATGCGCTCGGTCTACGATTGACGCCTCGACCTGCACGCTGAATGACGGAGTGGTCGACATGAGTACGGAAGTCAAGGAAACGGAACACCGGTCCGCGGCGCGCATCGCCGAGGCCGAGGCCGGCGCGCGCGACCGCCACACGGCCAGCGCCGAGGAGACGCCGGCCACGGTCCGGCTCAGCGAGAAGCTTCGCCAGTTCGTCGACGTGGTCGGACGCTGGGGCTCCTGGCTCATCCTGCCGGTGGTGCTGATCACCTGCTTCGACGTGATCATGCGCAAGATCCGATGGGTCAACGAAGACGGCACCGTGGCCAGCTTCCAGATGTGGATGGTGGAGAACGGCGGACGCATCTTCGAGTCCACCATCCTCCAGGAGCTGGAGTGGCACTTCCACACCGGCCTGTTCGCGCTGGTGCTCGGCTACGGCTACATCTGGAACACGCACGTGCGGGTGGACCTCGTGCGCGAGACCCTGCACTTCCGCAAGAAGGCGTGGCTGGAGTTCATCGGGCTCACCATCTTCCTCATCCCCTACACGAGCATCGTGATCTACTTCGCGAGCGTGTACGCCTACGACTCGTACGCGATGGGCGAGATCTCCGCGTCCACCGTGGGCCTGACCCACCGCTTCATCATCAAGTCGGTGCTCGCGTTCGGGCTGATCACCGCGCTGATCGCGGGCATCGCGGTGTGGCTGCAGGTCTTCGCCGTCCTGTTCGGTCCGCAGGACCTGCGCTATCCGCTGATGACGCTGGAATGGCCCGAGGAGGAAGGGACGATGATCGAGGGCAAGGAGCGCCTCGACCTCTCGAAGGCGGTCGACACGCTGGAGCAGCGCGCGAGAGAGTCCGGCCATCTCAACGAAGCCGACGCGAAACGCGGCAGCGGGTAGCAATCGCGCCGCCGCGGGATGTGAGCATGGACCGCGGTGACAGAGACGACGCGAGCGATGGCCGGCGCCCCATCTTCAAGCTGGGCGACGTCCACTGGGACCGCTACCTGAAGCGCTACGTCTGGGACGACGAGACCACCCCCTACTTCGTACCCGTCTCCCTGCTCACCCGCCGCCAGGCCCGTTACGAGCTCGCTGCGTTCGCAATCTTCCTCGGCTTCCTGTTCGGCGTGCTCGCGCTGGTCACCCTCTCGCCCGGCGCGCCCGGCGGGCGCTCGGCGGGCATGTCGCTGTACTCGTTCACCGTCGTGTGCGGCGCGGTCCTGCTCGGCATGACGCAGCACCATTACGCAGCACTGTGGTGCAGCACCGCGCCGCCGGCCGTGCTGCTGTGGCTCTACGCGTTCGCCGACCACCCGGGCCTGGACACCATCGACCACGTCGTGATCGTGGCCTTCGCGCTGCTGTGGATCCGCTATGGCCTTCGCATCATCGCGATCACCCGCGGCTACGAGCAGATGGCAGAGGGCGAGCCGCCGGCGCGGGACGCGTCCCGACGCTGGGGGCGGCGGCGCCGGTGAGCGCCGGCCCCCCGGGCACGGGCGCCCCCGGCGCCGCGGCCGGCGGACCGGGCGGCGCTGCGCACCGTGGCCAGCGGGCGCTGCGCTGGCTGGCCATCCACGAGGTGGCCTTCGCGCTCGTGATCCTGCCGCTCAACGTGATCAACATCATGCAGGGCGCACCGTGGTGGGCCTTCTGGCCCAGCATGTCCTGGGCCATCGTGCTGGCGGTCCACCTGTTCATCGTCAAGTCGCTGACCGTCGACGAGGACTGGGTGGAGGACCGCGCGATGCGGCTGCGCGAGCACAGCTACGACTTCGACCACATGAAGGACATCGAGAAGCGCATCGTCGACAGCGACTTCAGCGTGGTGCCGCCGGAGGAGCGCGGGGAAGACGACGTCCGGCGCGACTGAAGCGCAGGATCGCCGGCACGCATTGCACACGATCAACCCTTCCGTCACGCACGCTGACGAACGAGCACCGAGGAGCGATGAGCATGGCCACCACCGTCGACTACTACCTGTCCCTGAACTCGCCGTGGACCTACCTCGGCCACGACCGCTTCATGGCCATCGCCGCGAAGGCGGGGGCCGAGGTGAGGCTGTGGCCGGTGGACTTCTCCGTGATCTTCCCCGAGACGGGCGGTCTGCCGGTCGGCAAGCGCTCACCGCAGCGCCAGGCCTACCGGCTGCAGGAGCTGGAGCGCTGGCGTGACTTCCTCGGCGTGCCGCTGAACCTGCACCCGGCGCACTGGCCGGCGGACGACGGCCTCGCGACGGGCCTCGTGATGGCGGCGCGCGACGACGGCCTCGACGCCGCGCGCCTGGCCGGCGCGTACATGCGTGCCGTGTGGGCCGAGGAGCGCGACATCGGCGACGAGACCACGGCGCTCGCGATCGCGAAGGACCAGGGCATCGACGGCGCCTCGCTGCGCTCCCGCGTCGACGCCTGCCTCGAGCAGCGCGACCGCGACAGCCGCGACGCCATCGGGAAAGGCGTCTTCGGCGCGCCGTCCTACGTCATCGGCGACCGGATCTACTGGGGGCAGGACCGCCTCGATTTCGTCGAGCGCGCGCTCGCGTAGGCACGCGCGGGGTAACGGCTACCGCGAAGGCACGAGGACACGAAGGAGACGGCAGGCAGCGGAATCCGCTCCGCCTTTCGTGTTCCCCGTGCCTTCGGAGTTCGAACGGGCCGCGGGAGCGACGCCGGCCCTTCAGAGCTTGCGCAGCTCCGGCGCGAGCTCCTGGCCGATCAGCTTGATGCTGGAGATCGCCGACTGGACGGGCATGCCCGCCCAGTGGGTGCGGAACACGATGTGGTTCACGCCCATCTCCTCCCAGTACGGCTTCAGCTGCTCGTAGCACTCATCGGGTGAGCCGAGGATGAAGCGGCCCTCGAGCAGCTCCTCGAATTCCTTGTCGAAGGACTCGTCCTCCGGCATCGCGTCGTCCTGGCCCCACTTCGCGTAGTCCTTGTACTTGCCTGCGAGGTACGGGCCTGCCAGCTCGAGCGCGGTCCGGCGGTCCTTCGCGCAGAACACCTCCTTGATGATCGGCAGCTCCTTCGGGAACGGCAGGCCGTGCTTCTCGCGCTCCTCGCGATAGAGGACCATCTGGCGTCGGATCGTGTCGATCGTCGAGTGCGGGTTGATGAACCAGTTGTCGCCGAGGCGCGCCGCGCGCCGGATCGCGCGGTCGTTGTTCGCGGCGAACCAGATCGGCGGGTGCGGCTTCTGCACCGGGCGGATGTTCATGCGCACGCCGTCGAGCTTCACCGTGTCGCTCTCGTGCGTCACCGACTCCTCGGTCCACAGGCGCTTGACCAGGTCCAGGTACTCGATGAAGCGCTTCACCCGAGTGCCCTTCGGCACGTTGAAGGCGTCGAACTCCACGTCCCGGTAGCCCAGCCCGACGCCGAACACGAAGCGCCCGCGCGCGATGATGTCCATCGACGCGACCGTCTCCGCGACGTAGACCGGGTTGTGGAGGTTGAGCAACAGCACCCCGAGCCCGGTGGTCATGTCTCCGGCCTCCGGAATCAGGCGCGTCATGAAGGGCACGATCTGAAGCTGCTGGTTGTTGCCCTCGTTCAGGTAGTGCTGCCCGGAGAACAGCGAGTCGAAGCCCGCGTCGCGCGCCGCGTGCACCATCGCGATCTGCTCGTCCAGCGCCTTCACCATGTCCGTGTCCAGGTACTGCTGGTTGGTGACGAACAGTCCGATCTTCATGCTTGTTCTCCCGTCGCTCTCGCAGTTCGTTTACGCCGGAGACGATCCGGCGCCGGTCAATCTCGTTCAAGCAATGCACGAAGGCCCGAAGCGCACCACGACCGCGGAGGACGCATCTTTTTGCTCGTGCCCTTCGTGCCTCCGTCGTGACGTCCTGGCGTTGCGCCCGCTCTACGCCCGCTCTAGGAGAGATGCGCGGCCAGCTTGTCGAGCAGCGGCAACACCGTGTCGCGGCCCTCGGACGGAATCGTGAAGATGCCCCGATCGATGCCGGCGTCGGCGCACTGCGCGAGATAGCCCGCGTCCGGCTTCGCGCCGAACAGCGACACCGACAGCGTCGAGCGGTCGCGGCCATACTCCTTCGCGGCGGCGTCGAAGCGGGCCATCTCCGCAGCCGGGTCCTTGAAGCTTCGCCCGCGCGGGAACCAGCCGTCGCAGAACTCCATCACGCGGCGCAGCGTGTGCTTCGTCTCGCCGCCGAGCAGGATCGGCGGGTGCGGCTTCTGCACCGGCTTCGGCCACGACCAGATGCGGTCGAACTTCACGAACGGACCGTCGTAGGTCGCCTCGTCCTGCGTCCAGATCGCACGCAGCGCCTTCGCACGATCCTCCATCACCTTGAAGCGGTCCTTGAACACCGTGCCGTGGTTCTCCATCTCCTCGGCGTTCCAGCCGGCGCCGATGCCGAGCTCGAAGCGGCCGTTGGAGATGAGGTCCAGCGTCGCGACCTCCTTCGCGAGGCAGATCGGGTCGTGCTCCGTGAGCAGGCAGATGCCGGTGCCGATGCGCAGCTTCTCGGTCACCGCGGCCGCCGCCGACAGGCCGACGAACGGGTCCAGCGTGTGCGAGTACTCCTTCGGCAGCTCCGCGCCGCCGGGCCACGGGCTCAGCCTGGACGCGGGGATGTGCGTGTGCTCGGTCACCCAGAGCGACTCGAAACCGCGTGCTTCCAGGGCCTTCGCCAGCTCGACGATGCCGATGCTGTAGTCGGTGGGAAAGATGTAGGCGCCGAGCTTCATCGTCGCGATCTCCTGCTGCTGCGTGGACGTCCCGGGCGGTCCCGGCATGCTCGGGCGGAGCATACACAACGCGACCGGCCCGCACGCCCCGGCTGCCTCTATCATGGCGCCGTCGCCGCGCCCGGCCGGGCGCGCGGACGTTGCGGAGGCCGGATGGACAGCTTCTCGGGGATGTGGGCGGTGGTCCCGGTCAAGGACCTCGACGGCGCCAAGCAGCGTCTCGCGCCGGCCCTGGACCAGCCGCGGCGCACGGCGCTGTACCGTGCGATGCTGGAGAGCGTGCTGGACGCGCTCGCCGGCTCGCGGCGGCTCGCCGGGGTGCTGGTCGTGACCCGCGACGCGTGGGCCGCGGAGCAGGCGCGCGCCCGCGGCGCCCGGGTGCTGGAGGAGCAGCGCAACGCGGGACACACCGCGGCCAGCACCCTGGGCGCCGCGCACCTCGCACGCCACGGCGCCGCCGGGATGCTGCAGGTGCCCGGCGACCTCCCGCTGCTCGCGGCGCGCGACGTCGACGCGCTGCTCGCCGCGCACGGCCCCGCGCCGGCGGTCACCATCGCGCCGTCGCGCGACGAGCAGGGGTCCAATGCCGTGGCCTGCTCGCCGGCGGACCTGCTGCCGCTGCGCTTCGGCGACGACAGCTACTTCCCGCACCTGGCCCGCGCGCGCGCCCTCGGCGTGGAGCCGGTGGTGGTGCGCCGCGAGGGCTTCGCGCTGGACGTGGACACGCCGCAGGACCTGCAGGCGCTGATGGCAGTGCCGGGCACGACCCGGGCGCACGCGTACCTGGACGCGGTCGGGTTCCGCGGATGACGGAGCCGCAGGGCGGTGCGGCGTCGCCGTTGCCGTGCCCCCGCCGCCTCGTCCATCACGGTCGTCGCGGCCACGGCAACGTGTGCAGCACCCTCACCCTGTCGCCGCCGCGCGGGCCCTGCCGGGCGCGTGCACCCGCTCACCCGCGGCGCGCGGGCGCGGCGGCGCGCCCCCGCGGGCGCGTGTCCCGGGGCGGCCAGGGGCGAACGCGCGGCGGTGGCGGTCTCAGGATTCGGAGTGCGTGGCGGGCTCGGGCGGGGCAGGCGCCGCGCGCTCGCGCCATCGCGCGTCACGCTCGACGGTGAACGTGAAGCGGACGGTCGCAATCTCGCTGCCGGCCGCGTCGAAGCTTCGCTCCACGAACTCCACCTCCCCGTCGTGACTCATCAGCACGACGGTAGAGCAGCGCGTGCCGAAGGTCTGACCGACCACGAAGCGCGGAGACAGCCAGTGCTCGCAGTCGTCGCCGACCCCGGTATGCGGCAGGCAGTCCGCCGGGCCGGGCGTGCGATCGGACAGCAGCGCAAGCAGGTGGCGCGCGCCGACGGTGTCGGCGTCGATCAGCGACGCGAGCTCTGCCTTGCCGGACGCGACCTTGTGCCACGGGGTGTCGAGCAGGTGATTGCTCAGGCCGTAGATCCCGGGCTTCAGCCGGTGCGCGCCGAGCACGCGGTTGGAGCACCAGCCGAGCTCGGCGCCGTCGTACATCAGTGCCGAGAACGGGTTGTGCAGGCGCGGGCGCGCGACGAGGCCGCGCAGCGCGTCCATCGTCCCGGCCTCGCCCGCAAGGCAGTCGCTGACGAGCAGACCGCGCGAACGCAGCCCGGCGCGCTGGCGCTTCGGATCGCGGTAGCCGGCGATCGCGGCGACCCGTCCGCGCCGGGTGACGCCCAGCCAGGTGCCGCCTTCCTCGTAGTCGCGCCCGGCCAGCACGTCGGGCGCATCCGGCCACCAGCACGCCTGCGCGGTATCGCGACGGTGGAACTCGTCGCGATTCGCAGCGATGACCAGCCGCAGGCGCGGGTGAGCGTTGAAAGCGATCAGGATCAGGCTCATCGGCGGCACCCTTCCGTGGCAACCCCGGGGTCGGCATCGACGCGCGACGGCCGTAGCCGCCATGCAGCAAGCATAGACGACGCGTCGCGCGGCGTCGGAGTTGCGCGGCCGACAGGCTGCACGCGCTGGAGCACAGCCGGCGCGCGTCGCCGTGCGCGGCCTTCGCCACTGCGCCCGTCGTGTGCACGTACGGCGCCGGCCGGGACCCGGCCTCGCGCATGCTCGCTGCATCGAGCCGGCAAGCGCTCGATGCACGCCGGCACGTCCCCGTGCCGGAGCTCCGGCCGGTCTCACATGGGCTGGCGCACCGTGAACGCCCCGCGCAGGTCGCCGACCGCGAAGCCGCGCGCGCGGTCGTCCGGGTACAGCGCGTCCAGCCGCGACGCCACCTCCGGCGCGAGCGCGGCGCCGTGGCAGGCCAGGCAGACTTCGCCTGTCGGGATCGCCTTCATGAAGCGGAACTCGCGCCGGCCGTCGGTCTCGACGACCTCGTAGCGCACCAGGTCCGCTGCATCCTCGCCGGCCGCGCGGCGCCGCTCGAAGTCCTCCAGCACCGAGCGCTCCCACGCGTCGGGCGCGTTGGCGGGATTCCGGACCGCGAGGCTGGTGCGGCCGATGGCGAGACCGTGCCGCGCCGACTGCTCGCTCGCGATCGCGGGCGCCCGCTCGTTGCATGCGGCGATCGCGCCCAGCGGTCCGCCTTTCTCCAGCGCCCCCTTGAGCGCGCCCTTGAGACTGCCGGCGAATGCGCTGACCGCGGCCTTGCTCGCCTGCACGCGCGACGAGAGGTCCTCGGCTGCGCCGGCGGGTCCGGACA
>CBDUCN010000022.1:0-27152 GCA_965365655.1 uncultured Gammaproteobacteria bacterium
GAGGATGACGTCCGGCGCCTCGCGCAGCGAGGCCTTCAGGGCGCGCGCGTAGGACATCGTGTCCACGCCCACCTCGCGCTGGTTGACGATGCTGCGCAGGTTCGGGTGATAGAACTCCACCGGATCCTCGATGGTGAGGATGTGCCCCGCGGAGTTCGCGTTGCGATGATTGACCATCGCCGCGAGGGTGGTGGACTTGCCCGAGCCGGTGGCGCCGACCATCAGCAGGAGGCCGCGCTTGGACATGACCATCTCCGCGAGGATATCGGGAAGCTTCAGCTCCTCCATGGTCGGGATCTTGGACGGGATCAGACGCAGCACCATCGCCACGCGCCCGCGCTGGCGGAACACGTTGACGCGAAAGCGCGCGCTGGCGTCGGGGAGCGCGATCGCGAAGTCGCACTCGTTGGTCTCCTCGAACTCCGCCTTCTGGCGGTCGTTCATGACCCCGTAGGCCGCGGCCTCGCTCAGCTCCGGAGTGAGCTCGTTCTTGCCGACCGAGACGGCCTTGCCCTCGAGCTTGAGCTTCACCGGCGAGTCCGCGGTGAAGAACAGGTCGGACGCGTTCTTCTCGACCATCAGCTTGAGATACGGCTGGATGTCCATCGATGCTCCTGTGTGCGCGACCCGCAGCCCGCGCGTTGCCCCCGTGGCCCACCCCGTTCCCGCCGGGCCGCGCCAGCGCGAACGCGCGCCGCATCCCGGACCGAGGCGCACTCCACGCACCCGGCCCCCGTCCACGATCGGCGGATCGCGCCGGGGCGCGCGTCTACCGGGACGGGGCCGCGGTCCTGCCGCCCGCCGCGCGCGCGGCCCGCCGGCCCCGTGCCGGCCCGCCGCGCCTGCCGGTCGTCTGGGACCGCCGCGGGCCGGGCTGTACGGCACCGTGCGCCACGACCGCGCACGACGCCTCAGCGAAGCAGGCTGGACTTCTCCTCGTCGCTCTCCTCGAGGGCGAGGTGATCCAGGCCGTCCATCGAGTCCTTGTCCTTCGCGGCCTTGCCCTCGAGCTTGATGCGCAGCCTCAGCTCGTTCTGCGAGTCGGCGTTTCGCATCGCGTCCTCGAAGGTGATCAGGTCTTCCTCGTAGAGGTCGAACAGCGCCTGGTCGAAGGTCTGCATGCCCAGCTCCTTCGACTTCTTCATGATGCTCTTGATCTCCTGCACCTCGCCCTTGAGGATCAGGTCCTTGATCAGCGGCGAGTTCAGCATGATCTCGATCGCCGCGACCCGCCCCGAGCCCTCGCGCCTCTTCAGCAGGCGCTGCGAGATCACCGCGCGCAGGTTCGCCGAGAGATCCATCAGGAGCTGCTGTTTCCGCTCCTCGGGAAAGAAGTTGATGATGCGGTCCAGCGCCTGGTTGGCGTTGTTCGCATGCAGCGTGGCCAGCGCGAGGTGGCCGGTCTCCGCGAACTGGATGCCGTACTCCATCGTGTCGCGGTCACGGATCTCGCCGAGCAGGATGACGTCCGGCGCCTGGCGCAGCGTGTTCTTCAGCGCCGCCCCCCAGCTCTCCGTATCGACGCCGATCTCGCGCTGCATGATCACGCAGCCCTTGTGGGGGTGCACGTACTCGATCGGATCCTCGAGCGTGATGATGTGGCCGTAGCTGTTGCGGTTGCGGTAGTCGATCATCGCCGCGAGGCTGGTCGACTTGCCCGAGCCGGTGCCGCCCACCATGATCACCAGGCCGTTCTTGGCCATGATCACGTCCTTCAGCACCTCCGGCAGCCCGAGCTTGTCGATGTCCGGCACGTCGGTGGTGATCGTACGCGCCACGAGCCCCGGGTAGCCCTGCTGCACGTAGGCGTTGCAGCGGAAGCGCCCGACGCCCGGAGGCGCCACCGCGAAGTTGCACTCCTTCGTCGCCTCGAACTCCTTGAGCTGGCGATCGTTCATGATGCAGTAGGTCAGCGCCTTCGCGTTCTCGGCATTCAACGCCTGCTTCGACACGGGCGTCATCTTGCCGTCGATCTTCATCGCGGGCGGGAAGCCCACGGTGATGAACAGGTCCGACGCCTTCTTCTGGGCCATGAGCTTCAGCAGGTCCAGCATGAACTTGATGGCTTGATCTCTTTCCATGACTCGTCTCCCCGGGGCATGCCCCTGGTTGCGGACCGCTTTACTGGATGGAATCCTTGTTCGCGGCCTTGGTCATCGCCGCCTGGCGCGACACCAGCCCCTCGCGCACCAGGCGCTGGAGATCCTGATCGAGGGTCTTCATGCCGTACTGCTGCCCCGTCTGGATGGCGGAATACATCTGCGCGATCTTGTTCTCGCGGATCAGGTTACGGATGGCAGGGGTGCCGATCATGATCTCGTGGGCGGCGACCCGCCCGCCGCCCTGCTTCTTCAGCAGGGTCTGCGAGATCACCGCCTTCAGCGACTCCGAGAGCATCGCGCGCACCATGTCCTTCTCGTCGGCCGGGAACACGTCGACCACGCGGTCGATGGTCTTCGCCGCCGAGCTCGTGTGCAGGGTGCCGAACACGAGGTGGCCCGTCTCCGCCGCGGACAGCGCGAGACGGATGGTCTCCAGGTCGCGCATCTCGCCGACCAGGATGGTGTCCGGGTCCTCGCGCAGCGCCGAGCGCAGCGCCTCGTTGAAGCCCAGCGTGTCGCGATGCACCTCGCGCTGGTTGACGAGGCACTTCTTGGACTCGTGCACGAACTCGATGGGGTCCTCGACGGTGAGGATGTGCCCGTACTCTGTGTTGTTCTTGTGGTCCACCATCGCGGCCAGCGTGGTCGACTTGCCGGAGCCCGTGGGGCCGGTGACCAGCACCACGCCGCGCGGCGTCTGCGAGATCTCCTTGAAGATCTCGGGCGCCTTCAGGTCCTCCAGCGACAGGATGGTCGACGGGATGGTCCGGAACACCGCGCCGGAGCCGCGGTTGTGGTTGAACGCGTTGACGCGGAAGCGCGCGAGGCCGGGCACCTCGAAGGAGAAGTCGGTCTCCAGGAACTCCTCGTAGTCCTTGCGCTGCTTGTCGTTCATGATGTCGTACACGAGGTCGTGCACGGTCTTGTGGTCGAGCGAGGGCACGTTGATGCGCCGGACGTCGCCGTCCACACGGATCATGGGGGGCAGGCCCGCCGAGAGGTGCAGGTCCGATGCGCCGTTCTTGACGCCAAAGGCGAGCAGTTCTCCGATGTCCATCGAGCAATCCTCGGGGTGGCTTCGCGTCGCTTCAGGAGGGAGCGGGCGCGGGCGCGCCGCATCGACGCCGAAAAAGTATAGTCGAGGGCGTCGGGGTGACCAACGCCGGTCCCGCGGCCGAACGCGGAACCCGATCACACCTTCGCCACCTGCCCGCCCGCACCGTGTGCCATGACTGACGTCGCCAGCCGCCTCGCCGCCGTCAACGAGCGCATCCGCGCACTCGAGGCGCGCTACGGGCGCGCGCCGGGCAGCGTGCGCCTGCTCGCGGTGAGCAAGACCAAGCCGGCCGAGGACGTGGCCACGGCCTTCGCTGCGGGCCAGAAGGCCTTCGGCGAGAACCACCTGCAGGACGCGCTGGGCAAGCTGGACCACCCGTTGCTGGCGGGTCTCGACCTGGAGTGGCACTTCATCGGCCCGCTGCAATCGAACAAGACGCGCCCGGTCGCCGAGCGCTTCCAGTGGGTGCACAGCCTGGACCGCGTGAAGATCGCCCGCCGGCTCGACGAGCAGCGACCGCCCGCGCTGGGGCCGCTGGACGTCTGCATCCAGGTCAACATCAGTGCAGAGGCCAGCAAGGCAGGCGTGACCGAGGCCGAGCTCCCGGCGCTCGCGGACGCGGTGGCCGGCTTCGAACGGCTGCGGCTGCGCGGGCTGATGGCCATTCCGGCGCCGGCCGCGGATCTCGAGGCCCAGCGCGCGCCGTTCCGACGCCTGTGCGAAGCGGCCCGGCGCCTGCGCGACGCGGGCCACGCCGTGGACACCCTGTCCATGGGCATGACGGACGACATGGAGGCCGCGATCGCCGAGGGCAGCACCCTGGTGCGCATCGGAACCGCGATCTTCGGCCCTCGGCCGACGCCCGGCGTCTGAGCCTGCGCTGCCCGCGATCGGGCGGCGCATGGGCAGCCCGCGGTGCGGCCGCGCTCAGAGCTCGTGGATGCTTCGCGCGCGGTCGCGAGATGCCGACCGGGCGTGGCCGGCTGCGGCGGCGCGGGTGCACGAAATCGCGCGCGCAGCCCGGCCACGCAGGCGTCCATGTGATTGCCCGGGTGGTCCCCGCAACGCCGACGTCGAGGCCGTGTCGCCGCAGGCGCGGGAAGGACTCGCGCGCTCAGTCCATCTCGTCGTGGATCCGTCCCAGCTTGCGGATCCACGGCTTGATGCGGCGCAGCCGCTGCGGAAGCGCGGCCACCGCATCCTCGGCGGCCGCGTAGCTCGGATACTCGCCGCGCACCACCGAGAACCACCTCCGGCCACGCTTCGTGGAACGGTAGATGCCGCGGGCCTCGTCGCCGGGCAACGCGTCCAGGAAACGCGTCGCGTCCTGCAGCGAGGTGAAGCTCGCGAGCTGCACCGTGAAGTGCTCCGCATCCAGGCCGGCCACCCAGCCGCCGACCCCGTCCGCCGTCCCGGGCTCCGGCGCCGGGGCGCCGCGCACCGGCTCCGGCTCGTCTGCGGACGACGCCGCGGGCACCCCGGCGGCGACGCCCGCCGGCGACTCGTCCGCGGCGGCCGACGGCTCGCGGTCCGGCACGGCCTCGTCAGCCGGTTGCGCGCGATCCGTCGCGGGCGCCTGCAGACGCCGTTGCAGCGCCGCGTAGCGTGCCGCCGCCGGCTCGAAGCCCTGCTCCGCCGCACGCTGGTACCAGGCCAGCGCCTGCTGGCCGTCCAGGCGCACCCCTCGGCCGTGCTCGTAGAGCACGCCCAGGTTGTACTGGGCCCGCGCCAGCCCGCGCTCGGCCGCGCGCTCCAGCCAGGCCGCGGCGCGGCCCTCGTCCCGGCCCACGCCGCGCCCGGTGCCGTAGAGGGTGCCCAGGTTGAACTGCGCCTCCGCGAGGCCCTGGTCCGCGGCCCGTCGATACCAGCGCGCGGCCTCGGCGAGGTCCGGCTTCACGCCGCGTCCGCTCGCGTACATGATTCCGAGGTTGTACTGCGCCTCCGCGAGGCCGGCCTCCGCGGCCCTGCGGAACCAGCGCACGGCCTCGCTGTCGTCGCGCAGTCCGCCGCGCCCGGACGCGTAGCGCGAGCCGAGCAGGAACGCGGCGCGCTTGTCACCCTGCTCCGCCATCGAGAGCAGGCTCTGCAGGTCGAACATCGTGCCCGCGGACGGATACACCGGCGCCTCGGGCGCGGCAGCCCATGCCGGCGACGCCGCGCCCGAGAGCGCGAGAGCGGCGAGGACGTGCGCCGCGGCGCGCCGGTGGCGGCGGCGGGTCGCGGCGCGCGCTGGTACCCGAACGGGCTGCGTCATGTCTACGTGCATGTCCCTGGTCACGCGCCCGCAAGATGTTCGCACAGGCTCTGCCGGCCGCTACAGGGGCGGGCCGGTTTCGGCGCCGGCGCGGATCTCCCATAATGCCGCCCGGCCCCGTCTGCTGAGCCACATCCCATGGACGCCCCCACCATCGCCTTCATCGGCGGCGGCAACATGGCCGCCAGCCTCATCGGCGGCCTGATCGCCCACGGCCATCCCGCCGACGGCATCTGGGTCACCGATCCGGACGTGGAGCGGCTGCGCCACTGCCAGGAGCGCTTCGCGGTGTGCACCACCGGCGACAACGCCCACGCCACGGCGCGCGCGGACACCGTCGTGCTGGCCGTGAAGCCGCAGGTCATGCGCACGGTCACCGAGGCGCTCGCGGACGCGGTGCGCGAGAAGAGCCCGCTGGTGGTGTCCATCGCGGCCGGAGTGCTCGAGGCGGACATCGCCCGCTGGCTCGGCGGAAAGCCGGCGATCGTGCGCTGCATGCCGAACACGCCGGCGCTGCTGGGCGCCGGCGCCACCGGCCTGTACGCGAACGCCCAGGTCAGCGCGACCCAGCGCAGCGCAGCGGAGCAGATCATGCGCGCCGCGGGAGTCACGCTGTGGGTGGAGGACGAGGCGCAGCTCGACGCCGTCACCGCGGTCTCCGGCAGCGGTCCGGCCTACTTCTTCCTGCTCATGGAGCTGATGGAGAAGGTGGGCGCCGAGCTGGGCCTGGACCCGGCCGCCGCGCGCACGCTCACCCTGCACACGGCCCTCGGCGCGGCACGCATGGCGCTCGAGGCGGGAGAGGCGCCGGCCACGCTGCGCCAGCGCGTGACCTCCCCCAACGGCACCACCCACGCGGCCGTCACCAGCTTCCTGGACGGCGGCCTCGAGGACCGGGTGCGCGACGCCCTCACCGCCGCCCGCGACCGCGCCGCGGAGCTCGGCCGGGAGCTGGGAAACGCCTGATGGGCGGTCCCTACGTCGGCAACGCAGCCACCTTCGTGCTGCAGACGGTGTTCGGCCTCTACATCCTGATCGTGATGCTGCGCTTCCTGCTGCAGCTGGTGCGCGCCGACTTCTACAACCCGCTGTCGCAGTTCATCGTCAAGGCGACGCAGCCGCCGCTGCGGCCGCTGCGCCGGGTGATCCCGGGCCTCGCCGGAGTGGATCTGTCCACCGTGGTGCTGATGCTCGCGCTGCAGATGCTCGAGCTGTGGCTGGTGCTGATGGTGCTCGGGCGCGATGCCGCGCTCGCGGGCCTCGTCGTGCTCGCCGTCGCACGTCTGCTCGAGCTGGCGATCTACGTGTTCATGTTCTCCATCATCGCGCTCGTGATCCTGAGCTGGGTGCAGCCGCAGAGCTACAACCCGGTCTTCGGCGTGCTGAACAGCCTGTCGGCGCCGGTGATGCGCCCGGCCCGGAGGCTGATGCCGCCGATGGGCGGCCTGGACCTGTCGCCGATCCTCGCGTTCCTGGTGCTGGGCGTGCTGCTGCGCCTGGTCGTGGCGCCGCTGGAGAACCTGGGCGCGCGGATGCTGTGAGCGGCCGCGGATCCTGCGCCGCGCCCGCCGTGACGGCGGGCGCGGGATTCACGGTCCACGCGACCCGCCGGTGAGCGTCGACGCGCCGATCTACGTGGACGTGCGGGTGCACCCGCGGGCGAGCCGCGAGGGCTTCGAGCCCGGTGTCGCCGGGCGCGTGCGGGTGCGGGTGAACGCACCGCCGGTGGACGGTGCGGCCAACCGCCGGGTCACCGAGCTGGTGGCCGCGGCCTTCGGAGTCCCGCGCTCCGCGGTGCAGGTGGTCTCGGGCGCCACCCGCCGCGACAAGCGGCTGAAGGTCACCGGCGCCCGCCGGCGGCCCGAGTGGTTCCCCGGCTGACGGCGGGGCGACCGGCCGGCCCCGGGCGGAGCCGGCTCACGCGAGCGCGCGCTACTCCTTGCGCCCGAACAGCGAGCGGCCGAAGCGCTGCGTGATGGACTCCGTCTTCTCCGAGCGCGCGGCCTGGTCCTCGATCTCCTTCTTGCGAAGCTGCTCCTGGAGCTGCTTCTTGATGCGCACCTTGCCGGTCTCGCTCAGCGCGTTGCCGGTCAGCTCGTCGAAGCGGTTCGGCGTGCGCAGCACCATCTTCGCGAGCTCGTCGAGCAGCTTCTCGTCGAACTTCTCCGGGGGCACGGTGTACCGGGTGACGCCGATGCTCTTCACGTTGCGCAGGCGGATGCGCACCGCGTTGCGCTCGTAGTCGGCGATGAACTCGATCACCACCGGCACCACCGGCTCGACGATGAACAGCGCCGCACCCCTGCCGGTGTCGCGCACCTTCGCCTTCAGGCCGTTGTCGCGCAGGTAATCCCGGTACGCCGCGACCGCTCCAGCGTCGCGCTGGTTGACCTCGAAGGCGCCGCTCTTCGCGCACACGAAGCGGAACGTGAAGCGCTGGATCCGCTCCGGGCGCTCGGTGGAGACCCCGTACTGCGATTGCTCGAGCCCCTCCACGCGTCCGACGTCGCGGAAGTCGTAGTCGACCACGACCTGCTTCTTGACGATGTCGAGGTGCTGCTTCAGCTCGTTGAAGTAGCGGTATGCCCGCTGCATCAACGGCTCGAAGCGGGCCTGCGCGTCGTTCAGCGCCCGCTGGCGTGCGGTCGTCTCCCGAGCGCGCTCGGCCTCGAGCGCCTCGGCTTCCTTCTTGAGGTCGTCGAGTATCCCCATGGCAGCCACCGCTCCAATAGAAAAACGGTAACATTCACAGGCTCTGAACATTAGCACACGTGCGCCTCGTGTCGGCATGGCGCGCAGACCAGAACGTGCGGCTCGACACACCCCGGCGGCGCCCCGCGGCGAACTTCCCGGGGCGGACCAGGGGGCGGGCGCCGCCCGCCGCGACGGCCGGCCACACCTCAGCCCCAGGCTCGCCAGCATGACCAGCACCGACGCGCCGCATTCTCTGGGCCTGGTGGTCCCGCGGGACGCCCGCTTCGATCAGCCGCTGGCCCTCGACTGCGGCCGCACGCTGGACGGTTTCGAGCTGCGCTACGAGACCTACGGCGAGCTGAACGCGCAGCGCAGCAACGCGGTGCTCGTGTGCCACGCCCTGAGCGGCGACCACCACGCGGCGGGCCACCACGACGACGCCGACCCCAAGCCCGGCTGGTGGGACGTGTGCATCGGGCCGGGCAAGCCCATCGACACTCGGCGCTTCTTCGTGGTCTGCCCGAACAACCTCGGGAGCTGCCGCGGCTCCACCGGCCCGCTGAGCCGCAACCCGGCGACCGGCGAGCCCTACGGGCCCGACTTTCCGATCGTGACGGTGCGCGACTGGATGCACGCCCAGGCGGCGCTGGCCGAGCACCTGGGCATCGACACCTGGGCCGCGGTGGTCGGCGGCAGCCTGGGCGGGATGAACGCGATGCAGTGGGCCATCGAGCTTCCGGAGCGGGTTCGCCACTGCGTGATGATCGCGGTGGCGCCGCGCCTGTCGGCGCAGAACATCGCGTTCAACGAGGTGGCCCGCCAGGCCATCCGCTCCGACCCCGACTTCCACGACGGCTACTACTACCGGCACGGCGTGGTGCCGCGCCGCGGGCTGATGCTGGCGCGCATGCTCGGGCACATCACGTACCTGTCCGACGACAGCATGCGGCTGAAGTTCGGCCGCGAGCTGCGCGAGGGCCGCCTGACCTTCGACTTCGACGTCAACTTCCAGGTGGAGAGCTACCTGCGGCACCAGGGGACGGCGTTCGTCGACCGCTTCGACGCGAACAGCTACCTGCTGATGACCAAGCTGCTGGATTACTTCGACCCGGCGGCCCCGTTCGACGGCAGCCTCGTGGAGGCCTTCCGGCGCATCCGCGCGCACAGCCTGGTGCTGTCCTTCAGCAGCGACTGGCGCTTCACCACCGCCCGCTCCCGCGAGGTGGTCGCGGCGCTGCTGGAGGCGAAACGCGACGTCAGCTTCGCCGAGATCCACACCGAGTTCGGACACGACTCGTTCCTGATGCCGGTGCCGCACTACCTGCGCCTGTTCGGTGCGTACATGGGGAGCATCACCACGTGATCCGTCCGGAGCTCGATCGCGTCGCGGCCTGGGTGGCCGAGGGCAGCCGGGTGCTCGACCTGGGCTGCGGCGACGGCGCCCTGCTCGCCCACCTGCGCGAGCGCCGCGCGGTGCGCGGCTACGGGCTCGAGATCGACTTCGACAACGTGGTGCGCTGCGTGGCGCGCGGGGTGAACGTCATCCAGACGGACCTCGACCAGGGGCTCGCGGAGTTCAAGGACGACAGCTTCGACACCGTGATCCTGCTGCAGACGCTGCAGGCCGTGCGCTACCCGCTGAACCTGCTGCGCGAGATGCTGCGCGTGGGCCACGAGGGCGTGGTCACGTTTCCGAACTTCGGCTTCTGGCGCGCCCGCGCCCAGCTCGCCCTGGGAGGACGCATGCCGGTGACGCCCGGGCTGCCGTCGCAGTGGTTCGAGACCGAGAACATCCACCTGTGCACGCTCGGGGATTTCGAGTCCCTGTGCCGGCAGGAAGGCATCACGGTGGTCGAGCGGGTGGTGATCGGGCAGGGGCAGCGCCAGGGCGCGCTGACCCGGCTGTGGCCGCAGATGTTCGCCGAGGTCGCGGTGTACCGCGTGCGCCGGGCGCAGCCGGCGGCTCAGATCGCGACGTCGTAGTCCATGATCAGCGGCGCGTGGTCGCTGAAACGCTTCGCGGTGTAGATGCGCGCCGATCGCACCGCGTCGCGCAGGCCCGGCGTCACCACCTGGTAGTCCAGACGCCAGCCGACGTTCTTCGCCCAGGCCTGGCCGCGGTTGGACCACCACGTGTACTGATCCGGCGCCTGGTTCACCACCCGGAACGCGTCGACGAAGCCCAGCTCGTCGAACACGTGGTCCAGCCATGCGCGCTCCTCCGGCAGGAAGCCCGAGTTCTTCTGGTTCGAGCGCCAGTTGCGCAGATCGATGGGCTTGTGGGCGATGTTGAAGTCGCCGCAGATCAGCGCCTCGCGTCCGGACGCGCGCAGGCGCCGCAGGTGCTCCGAGAAGCGCCCCAGGAAGTCCATCTTCACCGCCTGGCGCGCGTCGCCGCTGGTGCCCGAGGGCAGGTACAGCGAGATCACCGACAGCGTGCCGAAGCGCGCCTCGAGGTAGCGCGCCTCGCCGTCCAGATCCGGCCAGCCCAGCCCCTCCACGACCGTGTCCGGTTCGCGGCGCGCGAGCAGCGCCACGCCGCTGTAGCCGGGTCGATCCGCCGGATGGTAGTGGCAGTGAAAGGACGGCGGGCGGAAAGCGCGGTCGCACAGCTGCTCGGCGCCGGCGCGCACTTCCTGCAGGCACACGACGTCGGCTCGCTGGCGCGTGAGCCAGGGGAACAGGCCCTTGCGCGCGGCCGCGCGAATGCCGTTGACGTTGAGCGTGATCGCACGCACGGGGGAATCCTCGGGAGCCGATGGCGGGGCGCAACGGCCATCCGTATCATACGCGGGCCTGTCAGCCGCGACCCGCCCATGTCCAGCGCACGCCGCGCCGCCGATCGATTCATCGCGTTCGCCATCGAGAGCGGCGTGCTGCGCTTCGGCGAGTTCACGCTGAAGTCCGGGCGGGTGAGTCCCTACTTCTTCAACAGCGGCCTGTTCAACACCGGCGCTCGCCTCGCGCGACTCGCCCACTTCTACGCCGACGCCATCGCCGCCTCGGCGCCGCCCTTCGACATGCTCTACGGCCCCGCGTACAAGGGCATCCCGCTGGTCGCGGGAGTGTCGATGGCGCTGGCCGAAAGGCACGGCCGCGACCTGCCCTGGTGCTTCAACCGCAAGGAGGCGAAGGACCACGGAGAAGGCGGCGTCACGGTGGGTGCGCCGCTCGCGGGGCGCGTGCTGATCGTCGACGACGTGATCTCGGCGGGCACCTCCACGCGGGAGTCGGTGGCCATCATCCGCGACGCCGGCGCCGAGCCGGTGGGCGTGGCCATCTCGCTGGACCGCCAGGAGCGCGGCCAGGGCGAGCGCTCGGCGATCCAGGAGGTGCGCGCCGAGTTCGGCCTCGACGTGCTGAGCATCGCGACCCTAGAGCACCTCATCGCCTTCCTGCGCGACAACCCCGGCGCGGCGGGGCCGGACGGCGGCGAAGCCGAACGGCTCGAAGCGTACCGGGCGGCCTACGGAAGCGTGTGAGCGGTCACGGGAACGCCGCCACGGTGCCTTATAATTGATTGCCAGGCCGTCGGTCTTCGACGGCCTGCACGCGGCACACGCATGTGCCGACATGAAGCGACCTTGCAAGTGGTTGATTCATGGTGCGAGCGGGAGACCGCGTCTTCCGCGAAGCGAGTTGAAATTCGACAGGGCGTCGAATTCGAACAATCTGTCAGGCCTCGGCGGCGCGCGTCCGAGCGCCTGCCCTCGACGAAACCCAGCGGAGGTTGCGGCCCATGACGAACAGCCCGTCCCGACACGCAATCGGCCTCGCCGCGGCGCTGCTGCTGGCGGCGATCGCGCCGCCCGCACACGCCAAGATCGTGTGCTGGAAGAACAAGGAGGGCGTACGCGAATGCGGCAACGCCGTGCCGCCCGAGTACGCGCAGCAGAGCGTCGAGCGCAAGTCCGGGATGGGCGTGACGGTGGAGAAGACCGAACGCGCGCTGACCGCCGAGGAGCTCGCCCGCGAGCGCGAGGAGAGGGAGCGCCGCAGGGCCGAGGAGGAGGAACGCAAGCGCCTCGCCGCGGAGCAGGCGCGCAAGGACCGCGTGCTGCTGCAGACCTTCTCCACCGAGGAGGACCTGATGCTCACCCGCGACGGCAAGGTCGCGGCCATCGACTCGCGCATCCGGCACAGCGAGCAGCTGGTCGTGAAGTTCCGCGAGAACGTCGAGCAGATGCAGGGCGAGGCAGCGGCGCTCGAGCGCAGCGGCAAGAAGGTGCCGCCCAAGCTCGCGCAGCAGATCGTCGACGCGCAGTCACAGATCGACAAGACGGAGCAGGAGATCGAGCGCCGCAAGCACGAGCGCGTCCTGCTCAGGGAGCAGTTCGAGGCCGACCTCGCACGTTTCCGCGAGCTGAAGGGCGGATAGTCGCGCGCGGCGCGTGCCGGGCGGGGCCGGGCACGCGGCCGGCCGCGCTCACAGCGCGAGCGTGCGGGCGCTGGCCTCCAGCGAACGCCGTCGCTCCCGGTAGTCGGGCACGAGGCGCGCGACCAGCGCCCAGAACCGCGGCCCGTGGTTCATCTCCCTAAGGTGCGCGAGCTCGTGCACCAGCACGTAGTCGCACAGCTGCGGCGGCAGCAGCACGAGGCGCCAGTTCAGACTGATCGTGCCGCGGCTCGAGCAGCTCCCCCAGCGCGTGCGCTGCGCGCGCACGCTGACGTGCGAGTAGCTCACGTCCAGCGCTTCGGCCAGCGGCGCGAGCCGCAGCGGCAGCAGCTCCATCGCGCGCTCGCGGAACCACGCCTCGAGCAGCCGCCGGACCGCGCTCTGCTCCGCCGCGCGCACCACCACCTCCAGCTCGCCTCCGCGCCGCTCCACCCGGCCGAGGCGGCGCCGCAGCTCCTCGCCGGGCGGCTCGAACAGCGACAGCTGGGCATCCAGGCGTACCCGCAGCCGTAGCCGCTCGTCGAGCAGCGTCAGCTCGCTGCCGGACACCAGCGGCGGGCGCAGCCTCACCCGGGTGCGCGCCTCGTCCAGCGCGCCGAGCACCCAGCCGCCGTGCTCCAGGATCGCCGCACGCGCTTCGGCCAGCGAGAAGCGCCACGGCGCGCGCACCTCGAGGTTGCCGTCCTCGCTCACCATCACGTGCACGTGACGCCGCCGCGGCACCCGGAACAGCTTGAAGGCCACGGCACGCTCGCCGAGCACCACACGGTCGCTGCGCACGATGGGGGCCGCGGGCACGGCGTCAGCTCTCCGCAGTGCCGAACACGGTTCGCTCGATGGCCGGCCACAGCCGTGACCAGTCGGCATCGGGCCGCTGGCGGAACCCCGAGCGCAGGTACTGCGCCATCCGCCCCTCGGCGAACGCCAGCATCAGACCGGACGCGGCGCTGGCGGGCAGCGCGAGGCGCTGGTGGGTGTCCAGCTCGTGCTGGTTCAGCACCTGCCGCAGCTGTGTCTCGCAGCGTTCGAAGAACTGACCGACGCGGGCGCGCAGGCGCTCGTGCTCGCCCTGCAGCGCGTCGCCCATCAGCACCCGCGTGATCCCGGGGTTGCGCGCCGCAAAGCCGAGCAGCACGCCCACGAGGCGCTCGCAGCGCCGCGGCGCAGCCGGCTCCTCGCGCAGGATGCGCGCGAACAGGCCGAACACGCTGTCCTCCGCGAAGCCGATCAGTCCCTCGAACATGCGCGCCTTGCTCGGGAAGTGGCGATACAGAGCCGCCTCGGAGACCTCCAGCGCCTCGGCCAGGCGCGCCGTCGTGATGCGCGCGCCGGGATTGCGCTCCAGCTCCGCGGCCAGCGTTTCCAGGATCTCCTGCCGGCGCTCGCCGCGGGCGCGCGGCATCAGGCGGCGACCGGCTTGCGCGTGATCATGGTGCCGATGCCGCTCTCCGTGAACATCTCGAGCAGCACCGCGTGCTCCACCCGCCCGTCGAGGATGGTCGCGCTGCCGACGCCGCCGTGCACCGCATCCAGCGCGCAGCGCACCTTCGGCAGCATGCCGCCCGAGATCGTGCCGTCGGCGATGCGCTCGTCCACCTCGCGCACGCCGAGCTTCGGCATCAGCTCGCCCGCCTTGTCGAGGATGCCCGAGGTGTTGGTGAGCAGGACCAGCTTCTCCGCCTGAAGCGTCTCGGCCACCTTCCCCGCGACCAGGTCGGCGTTGATGTTGTACGACAGCCCGTCCTCGCCCACGCCGATGGGCGCGATCACCGGGATGTACCGGTCCTGCACCAGCTTGTGAACGATGCCGGCATCGATGCTCATCACCTCGCCCACCTGCCCGTAGTCCGGTCCTTCGGCGCCGTCGCGGCCAGCGCCCTTCAGCTTGCGCGCGCGGATCAGATCGCCGTCCTTGCCGGTGAGGCCCACCGCGCGGCCGCCGTGGCGGTTGAGCAGGTTCACGATCTCCTTGTTGACCAGCCCGCCCAGCACCATCTCCACCACGTCCATGGTCTCGCTGTCGGTGACCCGCATCCCGTCGATGAAGCGGCTCTCCTTGCCCAGGCGCTCCAGCAGGCGGCCGATCTGCGGCCCGCCGCCGTGCACGACCACGGTGTTGACGCCCACGTGCTTCATGAGCACCACGTCGCGGGCGAAGCTGTCCTTCAGCCGCGCGTCGGTCATCGCGTTGCCGCCGTACTTCACGACCACCGTCTTGCCCGTGAAGCGCCGGATGTAGGGCAGCGCCTCGGCGAGCACGCGGGCGGTCTGCACGGCATTCTCGCGTTGTGTATCAGACATGGGTCGAAAGGTTCTCCCGTGGTGTCAGCTGCGCCGCCGCATGTCCGTGGCCATCGTCCGATCCCGTCGCCGGCAACCGGCAGTTCGACAACGCGCGGAACCGGAGCGCGCAGAATGCCGGATACGCGCGGCCTCCGGTGTTCTCACGCCCGCTCCCCGGCGTCCTCCGCCCCATCTTCGCGCGTGCGCCCCCCGCGCCTGCGCGCTCGCCCGGAACGCGACTCAGAACGGCAGTTCCAGATCCGCCTTCTGCTCCAGCAGCAGATCGCGGAACACTCCCTTGATGCGCTCCAGCGCCTGCTCGTCGTCGCCCTCGAAGCGCAGCACCAGGCTCGGCGTGGTGTTCGACGCGCGCACCAGTCCCCAGCCGTCCTTCCAGTCGACGCGCACGCCGTCGATGGTGGTGATCCTGCCGTCGCCGAAGCGGTCGCTGGCCGCGAGCGACTCGATGAAGCCCACGTGCTCGCCCTCGTCGAGGTCGACACGCAGCTCCGGCGTGCTCACGCCCACCGGCAGCTTCGCGAACACGTCCGCCGGCTTCTGCTTGAAGCCCATCAGGATCTCGAGCATGCGCGCCGCCGTGTAGAGGGCGTCGTCGAAGCCGTACCAGCGCTCCTTGAAGAAGATGTGACCGCTCATCTCGCCGGCCAGCGGCGCCCCGGTCTCCTTGAGCTTGTTCTTGATGAACGAGTGGCCGGTCTTGAACATCACCGGCTTGCCGCCCAGCTTCGCGATGACCTTGGCCAGCCGGCTCGTGCACTTCACGTCGAACACGATCTCGGCGCCGGCATTGCGCGACAGCACGTCGCGCGCATAGAGCATCATCTGCGCGTCGGGCCACACGATGCGCCCGCTCGCGTCCACGACCCCCAGGCGGTCGCCGTCGCCGTCGAACGCGAAGCCGACGTCGGCGTCGTTGTCGCGCACGGCCGCAATCAGGTCCTCGAGGTTCTCGGGCTGGCTGGGGTCCGGATGGTGGTTCGGGAAGCTGCCGTCCACCTCGCAGTACAGCTCCACCACGTCGTGGCCCAGCGCGCGGATCAGCTTCGGCGCGAAGTCGCCGGCCACCCCGTTGCCGCAGTCCACGACCACCTTGAACGCGTTGCCCAGCGCGACCGGCACGTCCTCGCTCACCCGCCGGATGTAGTCCGCGGAGATGTCCATGGACTGCAGGTTTCCGGCGCCGGTCGTGAACTCCTGATCCTGGATGCGCTTCTTCAGCGCCTGGATGTCGTCGCCGAACAGCGTGTCGCCGCCGACCATGATCTTGAGGCCGTTGTACTCGGGCGGGTTGTGGCTGCCCGTGACCATCACGCCGCTGCCGGTCTCGAGGTAGTAGGTCGCGAAGTACAGCACCGGCGTCGGCACGCGGCCGACGTCGATCACGTCGCGCCCCGATTCGCGCAGCCCCTCCACCAGCGCCGCGACCATGTCGGGACTGGAGGTGCGCCCGTCGCAGCCCACGCACAGGGTCTGCTGGCCGCGGTCGTAGGCCTCGCTGCCGATCGCGAGCCCGATCTGCTTCACGACCTCCGGTGTCAGCGTCTCGCCGACGATCCCGCGCACGTCGTACGCGCGGAAGATGACGTCTGCCAGCTCCACCGCCTCGCCTGCGGGCGCCTGCGCGGCGGCTTCGCCGGCGGCGTCGTCCTCGTGGACCACCACCACGGCCTCGGCCTCGCGCATCGCGTCCTCGCCGCCATCCGCCTGCAGCGCGGCCAGCTTCTCGGTCAGGCTGGGGCCGTCATCCGGCTCGCCGTCACCCTCGGCGGACTCCGACGCCCCCCTGCGCCGCCGCAGCAGCACGACCGCCGCCGCGGCGCCGGCGAGCAGCAGCGCCGCGACGGCCGCGATCGGCAGCAGCGGCAGGCCCGTTTCCGTGCCGCCGGCCACGACCCGCGGCCAGTACGCGACCTGCAGCAGCGTGCCGCCGACCGGCACCGTCAGCGCGGCCGGGCCCTGACGCTGCGCCGGATCGCCGGCACGCGCGATCGGCTTGCCGCGGCCGGCGCCGCGCTGGGTCAGCTCCGCGTAGCCCTCGCCGGGCCCGGCGCCCGCGACCGCCCGGGCCAGCAGCGACAGCTCCAGGCCGAACAGAACGTGGCCGGCGACCCGGCCGTCCGCGGTCCTCAACGCGCGCAGCAGCGCGATGTGCTCTTCCGGCTGCCCCTGCAGCAGCACCTCCGGCCTCGGCGGTTCCTCGCTCTCGTCCGCGGCGCGCATCATCTCCAGCGACGCGTAGGTGATCGGCGGCACCGCGTCGTAGTTCGGCTCGCGCAGCGTGGTGTCGATGATGCGCACCCCCAGCGTTCCCGGCACCGCCTCCGCGAGCGCCGCCTCGCTCGCGCGCAGCGCGTCGCCGTCCCCCGCCTCGAGCTGCGCGACCAGTTCCGGGGCCTGCACGGCAGCGTCCACCGCCGCGACGGTCTTCGCGACGGCCCGCGCAACCGCGCCCGCGACCTGCCGCGCGTCGCGCTGCAGCGACTCCTGCCCGGCCTGCTCGGCCTGCTCGCTGAACGTGCTCCACACCGCGAGGCCGCCGGCCGCGAGCACCACCGCCACCGTCCCGATCAGAAGGGTCAGGCGATGACGCAGCCAGAACTTGGTGAGCTCGCGGCGGGTGCGGGTGAGGGCGGATGAGCTCGGCGGTGGAGCCATGCGTGGGGGGCGATCCGATCCTTCGTTACGCGCGTCCGGTATGGCCGAACCCGCCGTCGCCGCGGGTGGTCTCCTCGAAGGACTCCACCCGTTCGAAGTGAGCGCGCACTACCGGCACGAACACCATCTGCGCTAGACGCTCACCGGGCTGGATCGTAAAGGCATCGGTACCCCGATTCCAGCAGGAGATGAACACCTGGCCCTGGTAGTCGGAGTCGATGAGGCCGACGAGGTTGCCGAGCACGATGCCGTGCTTGTGGCCGAGGCCGGAGCGCGGCAGCAGCACCGCGGCGAGGTCGGGGTCGGCGATGTGCATCGCGAAGCCCGCCGGGATCAGGTGGCACTCGCCGGGGCCCACGTCCAGGGGCCCCTCCACGCACGCGCGCAGATCGAGACCCGCGGCGCCGTCGCTGGCGTAGTCGGGCATCGGGAACTCGCGGCCCAGCCGCGGATCCAGGACCTTAAGCTGGACGCGCCGCATGGAAGCGTTCCGCAACCAGGGACACCAGCCGCCGCGCGAGCTCGCGCTTGCTCGCGAGCGCCAGCTCCTCGCTGCCGTCTGCCCAGAACACCGTGAGCGCGTTCTCGTCGCTGTTGAAGCCGCGCCCGGGCACGCCCACCTCGTTGGCGGCGATCATGTCCAGCCCCTTCGCGGCCAGCTTGCCCCGCGCGTGCTCCTGGAGGTTCTCGGTCTCGGCGGCGAAGCCCACCGTGAACGGCCGCGGTTCGAGCGCGGCCACCGCGGCCAGCACGTCCGGCGTGCGCACCAGCTCCAGCGTGCTCGACGCGGCGGACTTCTTGATCTTCTGCCCGGCGCGGCTCGCCGGGCGATAGTCCGCGACCGCGGCCGCGCCGATGAAGATCTGGTGCCCCGGCATGCGCGCCATCACCGCCGCGTGCATGTCTTCGCAGGACTCCACCATCACCCGCTCCACGCGCGCCGGCGCGTCCAGCGCGGTCGGGCCGCTGACCAGGGTGACCGTGGCCCCGGCCTGCGCCGCGGCGCCCGCGACCGCGTAGCCCATCTTCCCGGAGCTGTGGTTGCTGATGAAGCGCACCGGGTCGATGGCCTCGCGGGTGGGCCCCGCGGTCACCAGCACCGACACCCCGGACAGCGCGCCGTCCGCGACCAGGCCCAGCGCCTGTCCGGCGAGGTCCGCCGGCTCCAGCATGCGGCCGGCCCCGACCTCGCCGCAGGCCTGGTCACCCTCGCCCGGCCCCAGCACCCAGGTGCCCCGCTCCTGCAGCGTGCGCAGGTTCGCGCGGGTCGCCGGCGCGGCCCACATCTGGCGGTTCATCGCCGGCGCGATCGCGATCGGCGCCGCGGTCGCAAGGCACACGGTGGTCAGCAGGTCGTCGGCCAGCCCGGCGGCCAGACGCGCCATCACGTTCGCCGTCGCCGGCGCGACGAGCACCAGGTCCGCCCAGCGTGCGAGCTCGATGTGGCCCATGCCCGCCTCGGCGCGCTCGTCGAGCAGCTCCGTGTGCACGGGGTTGCCGGACACCGCCTGGAAGGTCAGCGGCGTGATGAACGCCTGCGCGCCACGGGTCATCACCACGCGCACCCGGGCGCCGCGCTCGATCAGCCGTCGGCACAGGTCGGCGCTCTTGTAGGCGGCGATGCCGCCGCCTACGCCCAGCACCACCCGGGGGGTCAACGCGTTGCTCATGGGACCTATAGTCTAGAGACACGGCCGGCGCGATGCTGCTCTCGTGCACGCACGCCGCCGGATGCCGCGACAAGGAGGTCGCCATGCCCATCTCGCAGTGGCCCGCGGCGGAACGCCCGCGGGAGAAGCTGCTCGCGCGCGGCGCGCGCAGCCTGAGCGACGCCGAGCTGCTCGCGGTGCTGCTGGGCTCGGGCGCGAGCGGCGCGAGCGCGCTAGACCTCGCGCGCGACCTGATCGAGCGCTTCGGCGGCCTGCGCGAGCTGCTGGAGTGCGATCGCGAACGGCTGTTCGCGGTTCGCGGCCTGGGCGGCGCCCGCGTCGCCGGGCTCAAGGCCTGCCTGGAGCTCGGCCAGCGTTACCTGGAGGCGCGGCTGCGCCGCGGCGACGCGCTCGGCAGCCCCGACGACACCCGGCGTTTCCTGGAGGCGCGGCTGCGGGGCTACGTGCACGAGGTGTTCGCGTGCCTGTTCCTGGACGCGCGTAACCGCGTGATCAGCTTCGACGAGATGTTCCACGGCACCATCGACGGGGCCAGCGTGCACCCCCGGGAGGTCGTGCGCCGCGCGATACAGCGCAACGCCGCCGGCCTCATCGTGGCCCACAACCACCCGTCCGGCGTGGCCGAGCCCAGCCGGGCCGACCGCGCGCTGACCCGCCGGCTGCGCGACGCGGTGGAGCTCGTCGACGTGCGCCTGCTGGACCACGTGGTGGTCGGCGACGGCGAGGTGGTCAGCTTCGCCGAGCGGGGCTGGCTGTAGGCTGCCCCGGCGAGGATCAGGGCACGGCCCGCGTGCCCGGGCGGCTTGCCCGCCGGCCCTGGCAATGGTCTAATTCGCGGCTTGTCGACGACGGCTCGCGGCCGCGCCCCGGCGCGCCGCCGCCCGCGAACCACGGAACACGAAACCATGTCCAAGGTCTGCCAGATCACCGGCAAGCGCCCGGTGACCGGGAACAACGTCTCCCACGCCCACAACAAGACCCGGCGGCGCTTCCTGCCGAACCTGCACACCCAGCGCTTCTGGGTGTCCGGCGAGAACCGCTGGGTGAAGCTGCGAGTGTCCGCGAAGGGCCTGCGGATCATCAACAAGAAGGGCATCGAGGCGGTGCTCGACGATCTGCGGACGAAGGGCGTCAAGATCTGATACCGCCGCCCGGCGGGCGGCGACAGCGACGGAGGAAGCTCAGTCATGCGGGACAAGATCAAGATGGTGTCCACGGCCGGCACCGGCCACTTCTACACCACCGACAAGAACAAGCGCACCACGCCCGACAAGCTCGAGATGAAGAAGTTCGATCCCGTCGCGCGCAAGCACGTGATCTACAAGGAAGGCAAGATCAAGTAGCGCGGGAAGTCGCGACACACATGAAAAAGGCCGCCCTCGGGCGGCCTTTTTCGTTGCGCGGTCGGCGCCCCCGGCGTCCCGCCCGGAACGGGACCCGGCGGCGGCCCGGCGGGCGCGGCCCTCAGGCCGTGGCCATCGAGTATCTCGGCAGCCGGCGTGCGAACTCCTGCAACGACGCGATCCCGCTCGCCTCCGCCTCCTCGCACCACTCCCGCAGCGCCTGCACCAGCCGCTCGTGGCTGGCGCTGCGCTCGTGCCAGATCGCCTTCAGCCGCTGGCGGAAGTCGTAGGCCCTCGCGAGCGTGTCGCTCTGTCGCAGCGCCGTGTCCAGCCGCTCGCGGGCATCCGCGCTCAGCATCGATTCCTCGCGCCCGAGCAGGGCCTTCGCGCGGCGCAGCAGGTGCTGCTTGCGCCCGTCGAGGCGCGCCACCTCCTCGCGGTACACCTGCAGCAGCACGCTGCGCGCGTACTGCCCCATGACCTGGAAGCGGTTGGCCAGCACCGCGCTCACGGTGTCCGCATCCGGCTCGCCCTTGCCCGGCACCTCCACCATGCGCGGCGCGAGCTTCTTCACGCGCGCGAGCCCGAGGGCGGACAGGATGCGGATGTAGAGCCAGCCGACGTCGAACTCGTACCACTGCACCGAGAAGCGCGCCGAGCTCGCGAACGCATGGTGGTTGTTGTGCAGCTCCTCACCGCCGATCAGCACGCCCCACGGGACGATGTTGGTGGAGGTATCGGCGGTCTCGAACTTGCGATAGCCCGCGTAGTGCCCGACTCCGTTGATGATGCCGGCCGCCATGATCGGGATCCACGCCATCTGGATGGCCCACACGGTGAGCCCGATCGGGCCCAGCAGCAGCACGTTGATGAGCATCATCACGTAGATGCCCTTGCCGCTGTGGCGGGTGTAGACGTTGCGCTCCAGCCAGTCGTCGGGACAGCCGTGGCTGAACTTCGCGACCAGCTCGGGGTCGCGCGCGGCGCCGCGGTAGAGCTCCGCGCCCTCCAGCATGACCTTGCGGATGCCGTACACCTGGGGGCTGTGCGGATCGTCGGCGGTCTCCACCTTGGCGTGGTGCTTGCGGTGGACCGCGACCCACTGCGCGGTCTCCATCCCGGTGGACAGCCACAGCCACAGGCGCAGCACGTGGCTCACGACCGGGTGCAGGTCCAGCGCGCGATGCGCCTGGCAGCGGTGCAGGTAGATGGTCACACCGATGATGGTGAGATGGGTGACGAGAAGCGTGTAGGCCACGATTCCCCACCAGGGCATGTCGAGAAGACCCGTCATCATGTCGTTCCGTTTGTTGGCTCGAGCGTCGTCGCCGCTACACCGGAGCGCGCCGCAGCGCGCCGGGTGCTGGAGGCAACCGGACTCAAAAGTGTTGCGAGAATGGAAGGGAGTCTAGCACCACGCTGGTGCGGGCACACGACGACGCCGTCTCAGTCACGGCGTCCTGATATCATCCCGCGCCCATGAGCCCCGGGCCCACTCGCAGTGACGTCCTGCTGCAGGTGTCCGAGCTGCATCGCTGGCACGGGCCCGTGCACGCGGTCAGAGGACTGAGCTTCCTGGCCTGCCGGGGCGAGGTGCTGGGGCTGCTCGGCGCGAACGGCGCCGGCAAGACCACCACGCTGTCGATGCTCGCCGGCGTCCTCGCGCCCAGCTCGGGCGCGGTGCGCGTCGCGTCCCACGACCTGCGCACCCAGCCGCTGCGCGCGAAGGCACGGCTCGGCTACCTGCCCGAGACGCCGCCGCTGTTCCCCGAGCTCACGGTGGACGAGTACCTGCTGCACTGCGCCCGGCTGCGCGGCCTGCGCGCGGACGGCGCCCGGCGCGCGGCCGCCGAGGCCCGCGCCCGCTGCGGCCTCGACGACGCGGGCGCGCGGCTGCTGGGCAACCTGTCGAAGGGCTACCGCCAGCGCGCCGGCATCGCGCAGGCCATCGTGCACGACCCGGACCTCGTGATCCTGGACGAGCCGACCTCGGGGCTGGACCCGGCGCAGATCCTCGAGATCCGGGGCCTGGTCCGGGCGCTGGGGGAGCGGCACGCGGTCGTGCTCTCCACCCACATCCTCCCGGACGCCCAGGAGGTCTGCGATCGCGTGCTCATCGTCCACGAGGGCCGCATCGCGCGCGACGTGGCCCTAAACGCGCCGCCGCCGCCCGGCGGCCCCCACCGCGTGCGCCTGGCTCACGCGCCCGCACCGGCGGCCCTCGCCGAGCTGCCGATGGTGGAGGCGGTGCAGGCCGTCGAGCCGCACACCGCGCGCGGCGAGCCGGGCAGCGGCTTCCGGCTCACCCTGCGCGCCGATCCCGCAGCCCCCGCGGCGCTCGCGGAGCGCTGCGTGCGCGAGGGCTGGGGCCTGCTGGAGCTGCGCCCGGAGCGCCGCTCGCTGGAGGAGCTGTTCATCAGCGCGGCCTGCGGACCGCCGCCGCCCGCGGCCGTGGACACCGCGGGCGGGAGCGCGGCCGGTGACGCAGGGCCCCCCGGCGCGGACGACGCGGACCCGGCGCCGGCCGGCGTCACGGGCGGCGCCGGCGACGGCGGCCGCACCCCGTGAGCCCGCGTGCGACGGGCCCCGCGGCGGCCACGCTGGGCGCGGCGCTGGAGATCGCCCGCCGCGACCTGCGCCGCCTGTTCGCGACGCCGCTCGCGTGGTGCGCGCTGGGATCGGTGCAGCTGGTGCTGGGGCTGTTCTTCTTCATCGTGTTCCTGTGGGGCTTCGACGCCCGCCAGCCGATGCTGGTGGCGGCGCGCTCGGGATTCGGCCTCACCGCGCTGGTGGCCGCGCCGCTGCTGAAATCCGCGGCCCTGATCCTGCTGCTGCTCACGCCGCTGCTCGCGATGCGCAGCCTCGCCGAGGAGCGCCGCGCCGGCACCCTGGCGCTGACCCTGTCGTCGCCGGTGAGCGTGACCGGCATCGTCGTCGGCAAGTACCTCGCCCTGCTGGCCTTCCTCGCGCTGCAGTGCGCGCTGATCGCCCTGATGCCGCTGTCGCTGGCACTCGGCGGCACCCTGGACGCCGGCCTGCTCGCGAGCGCCCTGCTCGGGCTGTTCGCGAGCGCGGCCGCGTTCGCCGCGGTCGGGCTGTGGGCGTCCAGCCTCACGCGCCAGCCCGCCACCGCCGCGGTGAGCGCCCTCGCCGCGCTGCTCGCGCTGTGGTTCGTGGACGAGGGCGGCGCCGCGGACGGCGGCCCGGTCGCGTCGGCGCTCGGCTGGCTGTCCCTCACCCGGCACCTCGACGCGCTGATGCGCGGGGTGTTCGCGAGTGACGACGTCGCGTACTTCGTGCTGCTCGTCGTCACCTGCCTGGTGTTCACGGTGCGGCGCCTGGACGCGCTGCGGCTCGGGGCCTGAAGCGCATGGCCTGCGGAGCGCCGCGCCGACGCCTGCCGTTCGACCGGATCGTGTTCAACGTGCTGTTCCTCGCCGCGGTGGCGCTCGCGGCGGCGCTCAGCGTTCGCGACCCCGTCGCGGTGGACTGGACCGCGAGCGGGCGCAACACGCTGTCCGCCGCGAGCGCGGCGCTGCTCGAGCGCATGCCGGAGCCGATCCGGATCCGCGCGTTCGTCGGCGAGGACCGGCGCCTGCGCGAGGCGGTGCGCCAGCTCGTCGCGCGCTACCGCCGCGCCCACGACCGGGTGCAGCTGGAGTTCGTGAATCCCGAGCGCGAGCCGCGCGAGGCCGAGCGCCTGGGCGTGCGCAGCGAGGGCGAGCTGGTCGTGGAGTACGCGGGCCGCCGCGAGAACGTCACGGGGCTCGCGGAGGCGGCGCTCAGCAACGCGCTGGCGCGCCTCGCCCGCGGCATGCGCTGGGTGGCCTTCGCGACCGGCCACGGCGGGCGCGACCCCGCCGGCGGCGCGCGCACGGACCTCGACGCGTTCGCGGCGCACCTGGAGAGCCTGGGGCTCGCGGTGCGCGCGCTGGACCCGGCCGCCGTCGCCGAGGTGCCGCACAACGCCGCGCTGCTCGTGCTGCCGGCGCCGCGCCGCGCGTTGCCGGCGCGCGCCGAGGCGCTGCTCGTGGACTACGTGGAGGCCGGCGGCAACCTGCTCTGGCTCGCCGACCCCGGCGCGGTCGCGCTGCCGGCGCTGTCCGCGGCGCTGGGCGTGACGCCGGAGGCGGGCCTGCTGGTCGACCCCGCCAGCCGGCTGGACGGACGGCCGACGCCCGAGTTCATCCCCGTCGCGGGCTACGCCGGCCACCCCGTCAGCGAGGGGCTGGATCGGCTGACGGTGTTCCCGACCGCGACCAGCCTCGCGTGGACCGCCCCCGACGGCTGGCAGGCCCGGGGCATCGCGGCGACCGGCCTGCGCGCGTGGCGCGAGACCGGCGATCTGGACACCGCCGTGCGCTTCGACGAAGGGGCGGACGCGGCCGGCCCGCTGGACCTCGCGGTGGCCCTGGAGCGCCCGCGCCCCGACGGCGCGGGTCAGCAGCGGGTGCTGGTGTTCGGCGACGGCGACTTCCTGTCCGACGCGTACCTCGGGCTCGCGGCCAACCGCGACCTGGGCAGCAACGCGATCACCTGGCTGAGCGGCGACGACGCGCTGCTCGACGTGCCGGTGATCATGGCCCCGGACCTGGACTTCGCGCCGTCCCGTGCGGCGCGCGCGGTGATCGCGCTGGGCGCGCCGGTTGTGCTGCCGATGGTGCTGCTCGCGGTCGGGCTCGCGCGCTGGCGCCGGCGCGCGCGCTGACGCCGCGGCACCCGGCGATGGGCGCACGCGCGGCGATCAACCTCGGGCTGCTGGCGCTGGTGGCCGCGCTCGCGTGGCTCGCGCTGCGCCCGGAGCCGGCGACGGCGCCCCCCGGGCGCCCGGTCAGCGAGGCGCCGCCGGCCGAGGTCTCGCGCATCGTGATCGAGCGCGCTGGGCAGCCGGAGGTGCGTCTCGAGCGCGGCGCGCAGGCCTGGCGGGTGACCGCGCCCGTCGACGCGCCCGCCGATCCGCACCGCGTCGAGGCCCTGCTGACGCTGCCCGCGGCGCGCAGCGAGTCGGGATTCCGCGCGTCCGGCAACGACCTCGGCCAGTACGGCCTGCAGCCGCCGCGCGCGGTGCTGCACTTCGACGCGCTGGCGCTCGCGCTCGGCGACAGCGCGCCGATCGGCGGCCGGCGCTACCTGCTCAACGCGGCCGAGGACCAGGTGCACCTGGTGGAGGACCGCTGGTTCGCGCAGGTCTTCGGCAGCGCCGAGGCGTGGGTGGATCCCCGGCTGCTGCCCGCCGGCGCGCGGCCCGTGCGCATCGCGCTCGCGGACGCGGCCTGGCGGCGGGAGGACGGCGCGTGGCGGCGCTCGCCGCCCGACCCGTCGGCCAGCGCCGACGACGCCGCGGCGCTGGCCGAGGCCTGGCAGCGCGCGCGCGCGCTGTCGGTGCGCGCGCTGGACCCGGCGCTGCCGTGGCGCGACGAGGTGCTCGTCGCGATCGAGGGCGAGCCGCAGCCGCTTCGCTTCGCGGTCGCCGAGGACGCCGGGGCGGTGCTGCTCGCGCGGCGCGACCTCGCGCTGCAGTACCGTTTCCTCGCGCGCCAGGGCCGCGCGCTTCTCGGGCAGCCTGCGCCGCAGGAGTGAAAGCTCGCGGATGTTGGCCGACGGCGGCTGCGGCACCGCCCGCACGCGGCCGTCCGCGTCTCGCGGCGGCGCACCGGAGATTCGAGAGCCCTGGACGCGCGTGGATCTTCGCGACGTCCGCCGCGGCGGTGGGCGGGGGCGCGCGGGCGGCTACGCCGAGGCCGCCGGCCCCTCCTCCTCCTTCTCGTCGCGGCGCTTCACGTAGGTCTTCGAGAACAGCAGCCCGAGCTCGAACAGCACCCACATCGGGAGCGCGAGCAGGGTCTGCGAGATCGCGTCGGGCGGCGTGAGCAGCATGCCGAGCACGAACGCGCCCACGATCACGTAGGGGCGCTTCGCAGCCAGCGCCTCGGGCGTCGTGAAGCCCGCCCACACGAGCAGGATGGTCGCGATCGGGACCTCGAACGCGACGCCGAACGCGAAGAAGATCTTGAGCACGAAATCGAGGTACTTCGAGATGTCCGTCATCACCGCGACGCCCTCCGGCGCGGTCGCGGTGAAGAAGCCGAACATCAGCGGGAACACGACGTAGTACGCGAAGGCCATGCCCAGGTAGAACAGCAGCGAGCTGGTGATCAGCAGCGGGAACACGAGGCGCTGCTCGTGCCGGTAGAGCCCCGGCGCGACGAAGGCCCACGCGTGGTAGAGCACCACCGGCATGCACAGGACGATCGACGTCATCAACGCCAGCTTGAACGGCGTCAGGAACGGCGACGCCACCTCGGTCGCGATCATGCTCGCGCCCTCCGGCAGGTGGCTCATCAGCGGCTCCGCGAGCGCCACGTAGAGGTCGTTCGCGAACGGGATCAGCGCGAGCAGCACGACCACGATCGCGGCGAGCACCTTGACCAGCCGGTTGCGCACCTCGATGAGGTGCTCGACGAAGGTCATCTCGCCGGCGGGGTCGAGCCGGTCCTCAGTGCTGTCCGGGTCGTTCTGGCTGCTGCTCATCGTCCGGGACCGGTGTCTCCCGCGGTGCGGGCTCGGGTGGGGACTGGGACGCGGCGGGCGCCGGGTCGTGCGCGGAGCCGGCCGGCGCGCCTGCGCCGGCATCCGGCGCCGGCGGCGCGCCCGTGCCGCCGCCCGCGGCCGCGCCG
>CBDUCN010000023.1:0-26360 GCA_965365655.1 uncultured Gammaproteobacteria bacterium
CTTGCGGATGCTGAAGTCGCCGCTGGGCGGCTTCGGCGCGAAGTCCACCCCTTCGAGGCGGGGCTCGTGGGCCATCGTGCGGCTCCTGTGATGCGGGCGCGGCCGTTCAGCTCTTGGACAGCGGAAGGCTCGCGCCCTCCCACGCGTGCAGTCCGCCGGCCAGGGTCTGCACGTTCTCGAAACCCTCGCGCTTCAGCGCCGCGGCGGCGCGCGCGGAGAGCTGGCCGGTCCGGCACACCGTGATCAGCGGCCGGTCCCGGTACTTCTGCAGCCGCCCGGCCTGCGACGCGATCTGCGCTTCCGGGATGTTCAGCGCGTTGATAATGTGGCCCTGGCGGTACTCGCTCTCGCCGCGCACGTCGACCACCACCGCATCCTCACTGTTGATGAGGCGGGTGGCGTCCGTCGGCGGGAGGCGCCTGACACCGCCGATGCGCCCCGCGACGAACGACCACACCAGGCCCGCGACGATGCCTATGAACGCCAGCACCAGCACCGGGTGGTTGCGGAAGAACTCGAGGTACTGGGGCATGTGGGGCAATGGGCGGGACCTGGAGAGCGCGCGAGGTTAGCTTGAAGGCACCGGTCAGGCAACGCGCGTCACGGCGCGCCCCGGGGCTGCCCGCCGCCGCCCTGCTGCTGCTGCTGGCGGCGCAGGCACGCGGCGAGGCGCCGCCGGGCGACGCCGCCGACGCGGAACGCGAGCTGTCGCGCATCAGCACCGCGATCGGGGCGCTGGAACGCGACATCCGCGCCGCACGCGCGGATCGCACCCAGGCCTCCCTCGCGCTGGAACGCCACGAGCGCGCCATCGCGGACATCGCGCGCGAGCAACGGCGCCTTGAGGCCACCGCCGCGGATCTCGACCGCGAGCTCGCACGGCTGCGCACGGTCCGCGACGGGCTCGAGCGCGACGTGTCCGCGGAACGCGCGGCGCTGGGGCGGCAGCTGCGCGTGGCGTACGCGCTGGGACGCCAGCACCCCGTTCGGCTGCTGCTGCAGGACCGGGACCCGGGTACGGTCGCGAGGCTGCTGCGCTACCACGGCTACCTGACGCGCGAGCGCCGCGCACGCATCGCGGCACTGGACTCGGCCCTCGAGCGCCTCGCCGGCACCGAGGCGGCCATCGACCGCGAGTCGCGCCGCCTCGCGGAGGTGCGCGCGCGGCAGGCCGAGCGGCGCGAGGCGCTGCTCGCCGAGCGCGAGCGCCGCGCCGGGGCGCTCGCCCGGCTGGTTCGCGAGCTGCACGAGCGCACCGCCGAGCTGGGGGCGATGAGACAGGATCGCGCGCGCCTCGCCGAGCTGGTGAAGCGCCTGCGCGAGGCGATCAACGACATTCCGCCGGAGCTTGAGCCGCCGCGATCCTTCGCGAGCCTGCGCGGCAAGCTGCCGTGGCCGGTGCAGGGGACGCTGAGCCGGCGCTTCGGCGCGCCGCGCGAGGAAGCGGGCCTCACCTGGCAGGGCGTCATGATGCGGGCGAAGGCCGGCGGCGAGGTGCGCGCCGTCGCGCACGGCCGGGTGGTGTTCGCCGACTGGCTGCGCGGCTTCGGGATGATGGTGATCCTCGACCACGGCGACGGCTACATGACCCTGTACGGGCACAACCAGAGCCTGCTGCGCGAGCCCGGCGAGTGGGTCGCGGCGGGCGACCCGGTCGCGACGGTGGGTGACAGCGGCGGAAGCGCGAGCGCCGGCCTGTACTTCGAGATCCGCCGCGACGGCCGGCCCGTGGACCCGGACCGCTGGTGCAGCGCCCGCGCGCGCTTCCGGGCCGCCTTGTAAGCCCGTCCGGGCCGCGAGTAAGCTTCCGCGGGTCAGGACGGGAGTCCCGGCGGAGTTCCTGCGCGGCGCCTGATGTGGCCGTGAACGCCCGGCATCCCGCCCGCCGTCGCGCTGCGGGCGGCCGTCGCGACGACCTTGTCCGGGAGCCGGCGCGGGCCGGCTCCTCCCCCGTCGAGTTGGGCGTGCTGCGCCCGGAGGCATCCATGAAACACTGGCGTCACACGCTGCCCATCCTGGCAGCCGGGCTCGCCCTGGGCGCGCTGCTCACGGGCGGCCAGAGCGTGCTGGCTCAGCGCAGCGGTCAGAGCTCGCTGCCGCTCGAGGACCTGCGCACGTTCACCGAGATCTTCGCCAAGATCAAGAACGACTACGTCGAGTCGGTCGAGGACAAGGACCTTCTGCAGAACGCGATTCGCGGGATGCTCTCCGGCCTCGACCCCCACTCGTCGTACCTGCTGCCCGAGGACTACCAGCAGCTCCAGCAGGGCACCAGCGGCGAGTTCGGCGGCCTCGGCATCGAGGTCGGAATGGAAGACGGCTTCGTGAAGGTGATCGCGCCGATCGACGACACGCCGGCGTCGCGCGCCGGCATGGAGGCGGGCGACCTGATCATCCGCCTCGACGACACGCCGGTGAAGGGGATGACGCTCGCCGACGCCGTCAAGATCATGCGCGGCAAGCCGGGCTCGCCGATCGTGCTGACGGTCGTGCGCGACGGGGTCGACGCGCCGTTCAAGGTCACCATCGTGCGCGACGTGATCAAGGTGCGCAGCGTGAAGAGCCGCCTTCTCGAGCAGGGTTACGGCTACGTGCGGGTGACGCAGTTCCAGACTCGCACCGGCGAGAACCTGCGCGAGGCGATCAACGAGCTGCGCGAGAAGAGCGACGGCAAGCTCGACGGGCTGGTGCTGGATCTGCGCAACAACCCGGGCGGCGTGCTCAGCGCGGCGGTGTCGGTGTCGGACGCATTCCTCACCGACGGCATCATCGTGTACACGGACGGCCGCCTCGACGACGCGAAGCTGAAGTTCAACGCGAAGCCCACCGACGTGCTCGACGGCGCGCCCATCGTGGTGCTGGTGAACGGAGGCTCGGCCTCGGCCTCGGAGATCGTCGCAGGCGCCCTGCAGGACCACAGGCGCGCCATCATCATGGGCGAGAAGACCTTCGGCAAGGGCTCGGTGCAGACCATCCTGCCGATGGAGAACGGGTCCGCGCTGAAGCTGACGACGGCCCGCTACTTCACCCCGTCGGGCGTGTCGATCCAGGCGGAGGGCATCACGCCGGACATCCAGGTGGCGCGCCTGAAGGTGGCCGCCGCCGAGGCCCAGACCTCGAGCCGCATCAAGGAGCGCGACCTGCCCAAGCACCTGCGCGGCGAGAAGGAGGGCGACGAGGACGCCGGCGCGAGCAAGGGCGACGCGAAGCCGGACGAGACGCCGGCCGCGGACGGTGCAGCGTCCGGCGGCGAGACACCGCTCGCGAGCCGCGACTACGCGCTGTTCGAGGCGCTGAACCTCCTGAAGGGACTCAACATCCTCAGCAAGGCACGCTCCTGACGCCGCCGGCGGCAGGCTCGGGATGGCGGTTCCCCGGTCACTGACCGCGTCGGCGCTCGGCGCCGCCCTCGTCGTGGCCGTCGTCATGGCGATGGCCGCCGCCCCGGTGCACGCGCGTGACGCGGTGCCCGTCGCCGTGGTCATCGACGACGTGGGCAACCTGCGCCACGAGGGGCTGCGGGCCGTCGAGCTGCCGGGCCCGATCACCTACGCGATGCTGCCGCACACGCCGCACGCCGCGTCGCTGGCCCGCATCGCCCACGCCCTCGGCAAGGAGGTGCTGGTCCACCTGCCGATGGAGGCCGATCCGCCGCGACCGCTGGGACCCGGGGGCCTCACCGCCGCGCTCGCGCGCCACCAGTTCGAGCGCCGCGTGCGCAGCGCCCTGGACTCGGTGCCGCACGCACGCGGCGCCAGCAACCACATGGGCAGCCTGCTCACCACCCTTCCGGTGCACATGGACTGGCTGATGCAGGTGCTGTCGTCGCGCCGCGGGTGGGTGTTCCTGGACAGCCGCACGACGGCCCGGACCGTCGCCGAGGACCGTGCGCTCGCGGCCGGCGTCGGCGCGACCTGGCGCGACGTGTTCCTGGACAACGACCCGTCCCCCGACGCGATCAGGCGCCAGCTCCGCACGCTCGCGTCGGTCGCGCACCGCCACGGCAGCGCGGTGGCCATCGGCCACCCGTACCCGCAGACCCTGGAAGTGCTCGCGCAGAGCCTGCCGCGGATGCGCGGCGACGGGCTGCGACTCGCGCCGCTGTCAGAGGTGATCGCGATGCGCGCCCGGCAGTCGGTGCGCGTCGCTCAGGAGTCCTCGCCGGGCCAGGCGGCCAGCACCAGGCACACGCCCAGCGCGCCCAGCACCCAGCTCAGCAGCGGCGCGCCGGCCACGATCATCGGCTGGAACCCGTCCAGGCCATAGATCACGGCGGCGCTCATCAGCAGCGCCGCACCCACCACCGCGAGCACCGTGCGCTGGTTCGCGCGGCGCACCTCGCGGCGCAGGCAGGCGAGATCCTCCGAGGTCATGCGCAGCTCCAGGCGTCCCTCGCGAGCCTGCTCGAGCACCTCGTAGGCGAGCGACGGAAGGCGCGGCAGGGTCTCGCTCCAGCGCGGCGCCTGGCTCTTCAGCTCGCGCAGCAGCGCCTTGCCGCCGAGCTGCTCGCGCATCCACTGCTCGAGGAACGGCTTCGCGGTGGCCCACAGATCCAGCTCCGGGTAGAGCTGGCGCCCCAGCCCCTCGATGTTGAGCAGGGTCTTCTGCAGCAGCACGAGCTGCGGCTGCACCTCCATGTCGAAACGCCGCGCCACCTGGAACAGGCGCAGCAGCAGCTGACCGAAGGAGATCTCGCTCAACGGGCGCTCGAAGATCGGCTCGCACACGCTGCGGATCGCCGCCTCGAACTCGTTGATGCGGGTGTCCCGGGGAACCCACCGCGACTGCACGTGAAGCTGCGCCACCCGGTGATAGTCGCGATTGAAGAACGCGACGAAGTTCTCCGCGAGGTAGCGCTGATCCTCCGGCGTGAGGCTTCCCATGATCCCGAAGTCCACCGCGATGTAGCAGGGGCTCTCGGGCGTGTCGCGCGCGACGAAGATGTTGCCGGGGTGCATGTCGGCGTGGAAGAAGTTGTGTCGAACGACCTGCGTGAAGAAGATCTCCACGCCGCGCTCCGCGAGCGCCTTCAGGTCCACGCCCGCGGCGCGCAGACCCGCGAGGTCGCTGATCGGCAGCCCCGAGATGCGCTCCATCACCATCACGTTTCCGCGGCTGTACGGCCACACGATCTCGGGCACGTAGAGCAGGGGCGAGCCGTCGAAATTGCGCCGCAGCAGCGACGCGGAGGCCGCCTCGCGCAGCAGGTCCAGCTCGTCGAGGATGATGGTCTCGTACTCGCGCACCACTTCCCGCGGGCGCAGGCGGCGGCTCTCGCGCCAGTAGCGATGCGCGAGATCGGCGACGATGTGCATCAGGTCGACGTCGCGGCGGATCGTCTCCTCGATGCCCGGGCGCACCACCTTCACCACCACCCTGGAGCCGTCCTCGAGCCGCGCCGCGTGCACCTGCGCGATGCTGGCCGACGCAAGCGGCGTCTCCTCGAACTCCGAGAACAGCTGCTCGACCGGCTGGCCCAGCGCGCGCTCGACGATCGCGCGCGCCTCCGCGCCCGGAAACGGAGGCACGCGGTCCTGCAGGTTGGCCAGCTCGTCGGCCACGTCGCTGGGCAGCAGATCGCGGCGCGTCGACAGCGTCTGCCCGAACTTCACGAAGATCGGACCCAGCTCCTCCAGCGCCCGCCGGATGCGCAGGCCCCGCGGCGGGCGCGGGCCGCGCCGCCAGTTCCACGGCAGCAGCGCGTGCACGAACGCCACCGGGCGCAGGAACGGGATCGCGAACACCAGCTCGTCCAGCCCGTGCGCCACGAGCACGCGGGCGATGTGCACCAGCCGCAGGGCGCGCCGCAGCATCCTCAACGGCCGCGCTCCAGCCGATCGATGCGCTTCTCCAGGCGCTCCACGGCGTCGCGCGCCGCGTCGACCTCGTCCGCGAACGCGCGCAGCCGGTCGCACCCGACCAGCCACCGCGACTCCTCGCGCAGGAATTCCGCCACGTCCGACTCCAGGGACCGCGCGCTGCGCCGCGCCCCCGCGGCCAGGCGGGCCAGGCCGCGCGCCAGCGGATGGCCCAGCTCGTCGCCCAGCGCGCGGGCGATCGGCTCTTCCCAGTCCGGGCGCAGGCGCCGCAGCGCCTGCGCGAACACGAGGAGCAGCCCGACGTCGCCGTTCACCGACACGCCGGCGCCGGCGGGCAGCCCGTCGTCCTGGCGCAGCAGCGACCACAGCGCGGTGGGCGTGCCGCTGACGCTGACGTCGCAGCGCGCGGCGCCCGGCTGATCGAGCAGCACCCGCTCGCCGTCGAAGCTCGCCTCCAGCGCCACCGGCGCGACGCCCAGCACCTCGATGCCCAGGCGCCTTCCCGCGAGCGGCGCGAGCACCGTCGCGGCTTCCGGATCGAGACGCAGCGCGTGGTTCAGCGACGCCTCGATGACCGGGAGCAGTGGCGTCCTCACGCCTTCGCCACCGGACCGGGCGCGACCGGGGCGACCCAGAGCTCGTCCTCGACCACCAGGCGCAGCCCGCTCACGCGGTCGTGCAGGGCCGCCCGGCCGCCGAGGCTCCACAGGATGCCGAGCCCACCCGTCGCCGCGACGGCCAGCAGCCGCAGCGCCGCGCGCGCGAGCCCGGGACGCCCGCCCGCCGGCGGCAGCAGCACCACGCCCATCAGCAGCGCGCCGGGCGTGCCGCCCAGCACGCGCCACGCCAGCAGCACGCCGAGCGCGACGCCCGCCGCCGACGCGAGCGCGACGTCCGGGCGGCGCCAGACCTCCAGCACCCCGGCGTCCGCGTCGGCCGCGAGCGCGGCCGCGAGACCCGACTTCCAGAGCACCAGGTTCAGCGCGGCGAACGCGCAGGCCAGCAACACGCCGTCCACGAGCAGGGCCGCCGCGCGCCGTCCCAGACCCGCGTCGCGCGGAAGCGCCCGGCTCACAGCCGTCGCCCCCGGTGCACCGCGACCACGCCCAGCGCCAGGTTGAACCACTCGCACTCGTCGAAGCCGGCCTCGGCCATCATCTGCGCCAGCCGCTCCTGCGAGGGGTGCATGCGGATCGACTCCGCGAGGTAGCGGTAGCTGTCCGCGTCCCCGGCCACGCGGCGCCCCAGCCACGGCAGCACCCTGAACGAGTAGAGGTCGTAGAGCGGGCGCGCCGCCGGGACCCGCAGCTGCGAGAACTCGAGCACCAGGGCCTCGCCTCCGGGGCGCAGCACCCGGTGCATCTCCGCGAGCGCGCGGTCCTTGCGGGTCACGTTGCGCAGCCCGAAGCCGATGGTCACGCAGTCGAAGCTACGGTCCGGGAACGGCAGCGCCTCGGCGTTCACCTGCGCGTAGGCGACACCGCTGACGCGCCCCTCGTCGAGCAGACGCTCGCGGCCCCGGCGCAGCATCGCGCCGTTGATGTCGGCGAGCACGACGCGGCCCGAGTCGCCGACGCGCTCGTGCAGCAGGCGCGCGATGTCGCCGGTGCCGCCCGCGAGGTCCAGCACCTCGGCGCCGGCACGCACGCCCGAGAGCAGCACCGCGAAACGCTTCCACAGCCGGTGCAGCCCGAACGACATGAGGTCGTTCATCAGGTCGTAGCGCCCGGCGACGGAGTCGAACACCGCACCCACGCGGCGCTGCTTGTCGCCGGCGGCGACGCGCTGGAAGCCGAAGTCCGTGTAGCCCTCGTCGCTCATCGCGCCGCCGCGCCCGCCCCGGCCGCCGTCCTCACGGCGAGCGCCGCTGCACGCCGGCCGCGGCGAGCCGATCCAGGTAGTCCTGCCACAGCGCGTCACGCCGGGTGCCGAGGCGGTAGAGCTCCGCGAAGGAGTACAGGCCGCTCGAGTGGCCGTCGTCGAAGACCAGCCGCACCGCGTAGTTGCCCACCGGCTCCACCGCGTCGATCGTCACCTGCTCCTTGCCCACCTGCAGCACTTCCTGCCCCGGGCCGTGGCCGCGCACCTCCGCCGACGGCGAGTGCACGCGCAGGAACTCCGCGCTCATCTCGAAGGTCTCGCCGCTGTCGTACGCGACCGTGAGCATGCGCGTGCCGCGCGTGTAGGTGATGTTTGTCGGTCGTGGTTCTGTTGCCATCTCGCGATTCCCCGAACGCGTGCCCGATCGGCGCCTGCGGGCCCCTGGCGTGTGCCGCAGCTAGGCGCCGGGCACGCGGCGAAAACAGACGGCGCCGTGCCGCGCGGTGCCTGCGACGGGGGCCGGCGCGGGCCGCCCGCAACGCAACGTCGCGAGGTCGTGCGCGGCGCGGCATCCGAACGCGCGCGCTGACGGCGACGTCGAGCGAGCCGTCCGCCGGCTGCTCACAGGATGTACCTGGACAGATCCTCGTCGCCCGCGAGCTCTCCGAGGTGGCGATCCACGTACGCGGCGTCGATCACCACCGACGGCCGGTCGAGGTCCGGGGCGTCGTAGGAGACGGTCTCCAGCAGCCGTTCCATGACCGTGTGCAGCCGCCGCGCCCCGATGTTCTCCGTCTTCTCGTTCACCTGCCACGCCACCTCGGCGATGCGCGCGACGGCGTCCGCGGTGAACTCGAGCGTGACACCCTCGGTCGCGAGCAGGGCCAGGTACTGCTCCGTCAGCGACGCGTCGGGCTCGGTGAGGATGCGCACGAAGTCCTCTACCGAGAGCGCGTCCAGCTCGACGCGGATCGGCAGCCTGCCCTGCAGCTCCGGTATCAGGTCCGACGGCTTGGAGAGGTGGAAGGCTCCGGACGCGATGAACAGGATGTGGTCGGTGCGCACCATGCCGTACTTCGTGGACACGGTGCTGCCCTCGACCAGCGGCAGCAGGTCGCGCTGCACGCCCTCGCGCGACACGTCGGCGCCGCCGACGCCCGCCTCGGAGCGCCGGGTCACCTTGTCGATCTCGTCCAGGAACACGATGCCGTTCTCCTCCACGTCCGAGACCGCGGACGACTTCAGGTCGTCGTCGTTGATGAGCCGGGCCGCTTCCTCCTCGGTGAGCAGGCGGAAGGCCTGGCGGACCTTGAGCTTGCGCGTCTTCGACTGGTTGCCGGCGAGATTCTGGAACATGCCCTGGAGCTGGCTGGTCATCTCCTCCATCCCGGGCGGCGCCATGATCTCCACGCCCAGCGTCGACTGGCGGAGCCGGACCTCCACCTCGCGCTCGTCCAGCGCCCCCTCGCGCAGCATCTTGCGGAACTTCTGGCGGGTCGCCGAGTCGCCGTCGCGGGACTCCTCCTTCGGCCAGTCGCCACTGCGCGCGGCCGGCAGCAGCGCGTCCAGCAGGCGCTCCTCGGCGGCCTCCTCGGCCCGCGATCGCACCTGCTCCGTCGCGCGCTCGCGGTTCATCGCGACGGCCACCTCGACGAGGTCGCGGATGATGGACTCCACGTCCCGGCCCACGTAGCCCACCTCCGTGAACTTGGTGGCCTCGACCTTGATGAAGGGCGCGCGCGCGAGGCGCGCGAGGCGGCGCGCGATCTCGGTCTTGCCGACGCCGGTGGGGCCGATCATCAGGATGTTCTTGGGCGTGACCTCGCGGCGCAGGTCCTCGGAGAGCTGCGCGCGGCGCCAGCGATTGCGCAGCGCGATCGCCACCGCGCGCTTCGCCTGCGCCTGGCCGATGATGTGCTTGTCCAGCTCGTGGACGATCTCGCGCGGCGTCATGCTCATGCGTCGCCCTCCCCCAGCGTCTCCACGCTGACGGAGTGATTCGTGTAGATGCAGATGTCGGCCGCCAGCGCCAGGGCACGCTCGACGATCTCGCGCGCGCCGAACGTGGTGTGCTCGACCAGCGCCCGCGCCGCGGCCTGCGCGTAGCCGCCGCCGGAGCCGATCGCCATCACGTCGTGCTCCGGCTCCACGACGTCGCCGTTGCCGGAGATGACGAGGGTCGCGTCCGCGTCGGCCACCAGCAGCAGCGCCTCGAGCCGGCGCAGCATGCGGTCGGTGCGCCAGTCCTTGGCCAGCTCCACCGCCGAGCGCGCGAGGTGCCCCTGGTGGCGCTCCAGCTTGCCCTCGAAGCGCTCGAACAGCGTGAAGGCGTCCGCGGTCCCTCCGGCGAAGCCCGCGATCACCTTGCCGTGGTGGAGGCGGCGCACCTTGCGCGCGTTGCCCTTGAGCACCGCGTCGCCGAGGGTGACCTGGCCGTCACCGCCGATGGCCACCACGCTGCCGCGGCGGGCCGCCACGATGGTGGTGCCTGAGAACTGCTGCATGGGAACGGCCGGAACGGACGGGCGTGGGCGAACGGGCGCCGATCATACCAGCCGCGATCCGGGCCGCACGCCGTCCGGCGCGGCGCGCGCTCAGGCCTTGCCCCGCCCGCGCCGCCGCGCACGCGGGTGAGCCTTGTCGTAGACCCGCGCGAGGTGCTGGAAGTCGAGGTGCGTGTACACCTGGGTGGTGGCGATGTCGGCATGCCCGAGCAGCTCCTGCACCGCGCGCAGGTCGCCGCTCGACTCCAGCAGGTGTGACGCGAAGGAATGGCGCAGCATGTGCGGATGCAGGTGCACGCCGAGGCCACTCTCGCGCGCCCGCCGCGAGACCCGCAGCTGCACCGCCCGCTCCGACAGGCGCCGCCCGCGCTGCCCGACGAACACCGCGCTCTCGCCCGGCCCGGCGAGCCCGCGCCGCACCGCGAGCCAGCGGAGCAGCGCCTCGCGTGCCTTGCGCCCGACCGGCACCCGGCGCACCTTGCGCCCCTTGCCCTCCACCTGCACCACCCCGTCGTCCAGGTCCAGCCGCGAGAGATCCAGCGACACCAGCTCGGCCAGGCGCAGACCGGAGGAGTAGAACAGCTCGAGCATCGCGGCGTCGCGGACCGCGAGCGGCTCGTCCGCCGGGGCGTCCATCAGCGCGGCGGTCGCGTCGGCGTCCAGGGTGCGCGGCAGGTGGCGCGGCGCGCGGGGCGCCGACACGCCGCGGGCCGGGTCGTTCGCCAGCACCCCCTCCGCCTGCAGGTGGCGGAAGAACGCGCGCAGCGCGGACAGCTCCCGGGCGATCGTGCGTCCGCCCACGCCTTCGCGGTGCCGGCGGGCCACGTGACCGCGCAACACGGCCGGCGTGACCTGCCGCCAGGCATTCACGCCCTGCGCCTCGAGCCCCGACACCAGCCGCTCGAGGTCCCGCCGGTACGCGCGCACGGTGTGCGGCGACAGGCGCCGCTCGTCGCGCAGCACGCGCTCGAAGCCGTCGATCCAGCGCCCCAGCGCCGGGTCGCTCACGGCGTCAGCGCACCCGCGGCGCGAGCAGCCGGCCCAGCACGTCGGCGAGCTGGCGCAGGTACAAGGTGCCCATCGCCGGCGTGAAGCGTGACGCGCTGGCGCTCGCGATCGCGAGCACGCCGTGCCGGGGGCCCGGCGACAGCGGCAGCAGCGCCAGCGAGCCGATCTCTGCCGCGCGCTCGCCGAACAGCCACTGCGCCTCGGGGCCGCGGGGCGGCCCGCAGGCCGGCTGGCGGCTCTCCAGCAGCACCCCGAACAGGGCCAGGCCCGGGTCGCGGGGACCGATCAGCTCCGCGAGCCCGCGGTCCTCCTCGGCGCGCGGCTCGGCGAAGATGCGCAGGCTGACGAGGTCGGCGCCGAAGCCGTCCGCGAGGCCCTGGTACAGCGACGTGAACAGCTCGTCGGTGGCCGGGCTCTCGATCAGCGCGAGCACCAGCCGGTGCAGCCGCTGCGCCAGCTCCTCGTTGCCCCGCGCGTTCGCGATCAGCGCTCCCAGGCGCTCCCTGGAGGCCTCGACTTCCTGGCGCAGCACCTGCACCTGGTGCTCGATCAGGGACACCGCGCCGTCACAGTCGTGGGCGACGTCGAGCGCGGCCAGCAGCTCCGGATGGCGACGCAGGAACCCGGGATGCTCGCGCAGCCAGGCCACGACCTGCTCCTCGTCGGCGTCCGCAGGGGCCGCCGCGGCAGCCCGCGGCGGCGTGTTCGGTGAACTCAAAACGTGATCTCTCCTTCGTAGCTGAGCGCCGCCGGCCCGGTCATGACCACCCCCAGACCCTCGCCGCCCCATTCGATCTCCACGTCGCCGCCGGGCAACGACACGCGCACCCGCTCCGCGAGCAGCCCCTGCATCCGGCCGCACACCACGGCCGCGCAGGCGCCGCTGCCGCAGGCCAGGGTCTCGCCGACGCCGCGCTCGAAGACCCGCAGGCGCACGTGGTCCGGCGACAGCACCTGCATGAAGCCCACGTTCACGCCGTCGGGGAACATGCCCAGGGCCTGCACCCCGGGCCCGAGGCGCGCCACCGGCGCGGCGTCCACGTCGTCCACCAGCAGCACCGCGTGCGGATTGCCCATCGACACGGCCCCGACCTCGAGGCGCTCCCCGCCGACCTGCAGCGGGTAGCGGGCGGCACGCGACGGCACGTCGATCGGCACCTGCCGCGGCTCCAGGCCCGGTGCCTCAAGCGTCGCGCGCACCTGGCCGCCGCCGAGGAGGGCCACCCGGGCCGGCCCGCCGGGTGTGACCACGGCGAACTCGCGCCCGCGCACCATGCCGTGGCGGTGCGCGTACACCGCGAAGCAGCGCAGGCCGTTGCCGCACTGACCGGCGCTGCTGCCGTCCGCGTTGTAGACGGCCATCGCGACCGGGGCCGCCGCGGCGTCGCCGGCCGCCGGCGCGCGGGCCACCAGCACCTGGTCGCAGCCGACGCCCCGGTGCCGATCGGCGAGCCGGCGAATGCGCTCGGGCGTCAGTTCCAGCGTCCGGGCACGGTCGTCCAACAGCACGAAATCATTGCCGTTTCCGTGCATCTTGGCGAAGGGGACGCGCATCGCGCGAAGCCTAGCGGCCCCCCTCGCGAATTGCACCCGACGCGCGTGCGCGCGGCCGGTAGGCGCGGCGCCGTACGTGGCGGCCCTGCCCCGGCGCCAGGAACGGCGAGGCGTGGCGCAAAACCGGCCCGCGCGCCGGCCGATCGCACGGCCGCGCCATGCGCCGCCGACCGAGGGAACGATGAACAGCCTCACAGAACCGCTAATTGCAAGTCGAATTTCGTTGTAGTTTCAGTAGAGTATCACCTATAGTTACACCGTTGTCCTAAGTGGTGTCGCGGTGAAACAGGGCTTCTGGTCAGCCGACTGGCTGGTAGGGCTGGTCGTGTGCGTCGTCTTCGCCGTCGCAGCGTGGGCGGGCAATCCGTTGCTCAACGGCCTGGAACGCGCCGTCTACGACGCCGGCGTGCGCGCGTCGGACGAGCCGCCCAGCGACCGCATCGCGGTCGTCGCCATCGACGACGAGAGCATCGCCAACATCGGCCGCTGGCCGTGGCCGCGGGACGTGATCAGCGACATGGTCGGCACGCTCGCGAAGGGTGGCGCGAAGGTGATCGGCGTCCCGATCGCGTTCTCCGAGCCGCAGGACATCCCCGGCCTCGCCTACATCGAGCGCATCGACGAGCTGCACCGCGCCGCCGGCGAGCCCGTGCCACCCATCAGCGAGGTGGTTCGCGAGGCGCGCCGCGACCTGGACACCGACGCGACCCTCGCGCGGCAGATCGGGGCCGCCGGAAACGTGGTGCTGGGCATGGAGTTCGTGATCCAGGAGCCGGTGGGCAACCCGGACGCGCCGCTGCCGGAGTACGTCACCCGCAACTTCATCGCTGCCGACAGCCCGAAGGTTCAGGCCAGCGCCGACGCGCTGGACTACGGCCTGCTGCCGTGGCCGGCATCCCGGGCCGTGACTCCGCCTATCCCGGCCCTCGGCGAGGCGGCCGCGTCGATCGGGCACATGAACGTGATCCTGGACGAGTACGGCAACCGCAACGAGCCGCTGGTGTTGCGCTACTACGACAGCTTCGTGCCCTCGTTCGCGCTGCAGGTCGCGGCGAAGAGCCTCAACCTGGGTCCGTCGGACATCGGCCTCACCCTCGGCGAATCGGTGCAGCTCGGGCGGCTGCGCATCGGCACCAACTCCTACCTGGAGATGCTGACGTTCTTCTACTCCGGCCGCGACGGCAAGGCGCCGTTCCCCGTCGATTCGTTCTTCGACGTGCGCGAGGGGAAGATCCCGCCCCGCAAGTACCGCGACAAGGTGGTGCTGATCGGTCCGACGGCCACCGGCGTCGGCACCCCGCAGAAGACGCCGGTGGACCCCGCGATGGCGCCGGTGGTCTCGCTGGCCCACGCCGTGTCCAGCATCCTCCAGGAGCATTTCTTCGTGGTCCCGTCCTGGGCGGGCTGGGCGGAGCTGGCCGTGTTCCTGCTCGTCGCGGCCTACCTGGTCGCGCTGCTGCCGCGCCTGAAGGCGGGGCCCGCCGCAGGGCTGACGGTGGTGGTCCTGCTGCTGCTGCTCGGCACCGAGTTCGGGCTGATGACCACCCAGGCCACCTGGCTCAAGCTGGTCACCCCGGCGGCGCTGCTGCTGGTCGGGCACGTGGTGCTCACCACCAAGCGCTTCCTGGTCACCGAGCGGGGCAAGGAGAAGTCGGAGGCGGAGTCGGCGGAGACCAACCGCATGCTGGGTCTCGCCTACCAGGGCAAGGGCGAGCTGGACATGGCCTTCGCGTCGTTCCGCAAGGTCCACCCGGTGGACGACTCGGTGCTCGACCTCATCTACAACCTGGCGCTGGACTTCGAGCGCAAGCGCCAGTTCAACAAGGCCGTCTCGGTCTACCAGTACATCTGCCAGCACGACGCCGGATTCCGGGACGTGCAGACGCGCATGAACCGCAGCCGCAACCTGGAGGAGACCGTGCTCCTGGGCTCCGGCGGCGGCTCGGCGACCGCCACCCTGCTGGTGGACGGCGGCGGGGTCTCCAAGCCGATGCTGGGCCGCTACGAGGTGGAGAAGGAGCTGGGCAAGGGCGCGATGGGCGTCGTGTACCTGGGCAAGGATCCGAAGATCAACCGCACGGTGGCCATCAAGACGATGGCGCTGTCCCAGGAGTTCGAGGCCGACGAGCTGGACGAGGTGAAGGAGCGGTTCTTCCGCGAGGCGGAGACCGCCGGGCGACTCAACCACCCGAACATCGTCACCATCTTCGACGCCGGCGAGGAGCACGACCTCGCGTACATCGCGATGGAGTTCCTCAAGGGCAAGGACCTGACCCCGTTCACGAAGCCAGGCTCGCTGCTGGATGTCCGGAAAGTCATTGATATCGTTGTGAAATCGGCCGAGGCTCTGGACTACGCCCATGCCGAGAACGTGGTGCACCGCGATATCAAACCCGCTAACATCATGTACGAGCCGGACCAAGGAAACGTGAAGCTCACCGACTTCGGGATTGCGCGCATCACCGACGCGAGCAAGACGAAGACCGGCATGGTCCTCGGAACTCCGTCCTACATGTCGCCCGAGCAGCTCCAGGGCAAGAAGGTGGACGGGCGATCCGACCTGTTCTCCCTGGGCGTGATGTTGTACCAGCTGCTGACCGGCGCGCTGCCGTTCACCGGGGACTCGATGACCACCCTGATGTGGAACATCAGCCGCGAGCCGCACCCCGACCTCGCGCAGGTGCGCCCGGACCTCCCGCCATGCCTGAAGGCTATAATTGACAAGGCGTTGCAGAAATCGGCCAATGACCGCTACGCGCGCGGCGCGCAGATGGCGAACGACCTGCGGGCCTGCGCGGCCAGCCTGGATCCTTGAGGCGATGCCGACGCATGAGCCTGGACGGGAAACTGGAAATCTACGGAATCACCGACGTCGGGAGGAAGCGCTCGCACAACGAGGACACCATCGGCAGCGACAAGTCCATCGGGGTGGCGGTTCTGGCCGACGGCATGGGGGGCTACAAGGCCGGCGAGGTTGCGAGCGCCATGGCCGTCAACATGATTCTGGAGGAGCTGCGGGCGAGCCTGCGGCAATCGGAAAAGGGGCAGATTGACGAGGAGACGGGATTCAGCCGGGAGACGCTGGCGGTCAAGAAGGCCATCGAGAAGGCCAACGAGACCATCTACCAGACCGCCCAGAGCCAGCCGCAGTGCCACGGCATGGGCACGACCCTGGTGACGGTGGCGTTCTACGACGACCGGCTGACCATCGCGCACATCGGCGATTCCCGCCTCTACCGGCTGCGAGAGGACACGCTGGAGCAGGTGACCTCCGACCACTCGCTGCTGCAGGAGCTGATCGACAAGGGTTTCTACACGCCAGAGGAAGCCAAGAAGTCACTGAACAAGAATCTGGTCACCCGCGCGATGGGCATCGAGCTGACCGTGGCGCCTGACCTGCAGGAGGAAGTGGCGATTCCGGGAGACATCTACCTGATGTGCTCGGACGGCCTCAGCGACCTCGTCGACGACGACGAGATCGAGAGCACGCTGAAGGCCTATCGCAGCGACCTCGAGGCAGCGGCGCAGCGGCTGGTACAGATGGCCAACGACAACGGTGGAAAGGACAACATCTCGGTGATCCTGGCGCGCACACTGAAGCCATTCACCGCCAAGAAGACCTGGTATTCCAAGGTCTTCGACTGGTTCTAGAAACGTCTAGGGGAAAGAGCGGACGATGCCTGCGAAGCTGATACTTAGCCTGAACAACTCCGTCCTCGGGGAGTTCCCCCTGGACAAGGAGCGGATCATCCTCGGGCGCAAGGCAGAGAACGACATTCAGGTGGACAACCTCGCCGTCAGCGGGCAGCACGCCGCGATCATCACCATCCTGAACGACTCGTTCCTCGAGGATCTGGACAGCACCAACGGGACCTACGTCAACGGCAAGCTGGTGAAGAAGCACGCGCTGAAGAACGGCGACGTGATCACCATCGGCAAGCACGAGCTGAAGTACGTCAACGACGAAGCGTCCGACGAGGACGACGAGTTCGAGAAGACCATGATCATCCGCCCGGGCATGGCCGGGCACGCCGCCGCCGCCGCGAAGGCGGAGGAGCAGGCGCCGCCGGCCGCCGCGGCGCCGGCCCCGGCCGCCGCCGCGCCCGGAGCCGCGGCCCCGGCGGCCGACGCCAGCCTCCCGCTCGGCAAGATCCAGGTCCTCAGCGGGCCCGGCGCCGGCAAGGAGCTGGAGCTGAAGAAGGCGCTGATCACGCTGGGGCGGCCCGGGGTGCAGGTGGCGGTCATCACGCGCCGGCCCCAGGGCTACTACATCACCCACGTGGAAGGCACCCACCCGGTGGTCAACGGCGACTCCATCGGCGGGCAGGCCCGCCAGCTCAGGGACCACGACGTGATCGAGCTGGCCGGGGTCAAGATGGAGTTCTTCGTGAGCTGAGCGAGGTCGCCGTACCGGCGGCCTGGCCTGCCACGGCATCCGCGGTCCGATCGGACCGATCGGATCGTTCGGGCGCACGGAGCGCAGAGGACGCAGGTCGAGGACGGGCGGCCCTCTGCGGCCCTCGCGCTCTGTTCGTTCGAGCGCTTCTACATGCCGCGCAGCGCACCCCCGGAACGGGGGCTGATCGCGCTACTTCGTCATGTGCGTGAACACCCCGTCCCAGCCCGGCGGCGGCGGGGCCTCGCGGAAGTGCTGGATGCGCTTCACGTACTCCTCGTACAGCGCGTGCTCCGGGTGCGCGCGCTGCAGGTTCAGGAACTGCAGCTCCGCCATGTCCCACTGCTCCTGGCGATACAGCTTGAGCGCCTCCTGGTACAGCTTGAGCTCGCCGCGAATCTCGCGGTCCAGATTCTCCTTCAGCCCCAGCGGCTCGTAGATCGTCACCGGGTGGTCCTTGCCCTTCACCCGGACGCGATCCAGCTCACGGTACAGATACTCCGGCACCGCGGCGGCGGTGGTCTCGTTGACGATCAGCTCGACGCCGTAGTTCTTCGTCAGCCCTTCGAGGCGTGAGCCCAGGTTCACCGCGTCCCCCATGACGGTGTACGCCTTGCGGAACTCCGAGCCCATGTTGCCGACACTCATGTTGCCGGTGTTGAGGCCGATCCCGGCGCGCACCTCAGGCCACCCCTTGGCCTTGAAGCGCACGCGGATGTCGTGCAGCTCCTGCTGCATCGCCATCGCCGCCTCCATCGCGTGGCGCGCGTGCTGGGGGTCGTCCAGCGGCGCGCCCCAGAACGCCATGATCGCGTCGCCCATGTACTTGTCGATGGTGCCCCGGTGCCTGAAGATGATCTCGGTCATCGGCGTCAGGTACTCGTTCATCAGCTGCGACAGCGCCTCCGGGGACAGGCCCTCGGAGATCGTGGTGAAGCTGCGCACGTCCGAGAACAGCACCGTCATCTCGCGATTCTCGCTGCGGACCTGTATCGCCTCCGGATTGCGGCTCAGCTCATCGACCAGCTCCGGCGGGATGTACTGGCTGAACTGGCCGGCCAGCTTGCGCTTGCCGCGCTCCTCCACCAGGTAGCCGTAGGACATGTCGAACAGGAACAGCGTGAGCAGCATCACCACGCCGCTCGCGACCGGAAACACCATGTTTGCGAGCTGCCAGATGGCGACGTTCGCCGCGACCACCGCGAACAGCAGCGCGAGCGTCACCGCCGCGGCGGCCAGGGGGCTCAGCGCCGGCAGCACCAGGGCCATGATCAGCCCCGTGACCAGCAGCAGCACGAACTCGGCGCCCAGCGTGTAGGCGGGGTTCTCCTTCAGGCTGGACCCGGCCCCCGCCTCGCCGCCCGGCGGCCCGAGGATGCCGGAGACGAGGTTGGCGTGCAGCTCCACGCCCGGGAAATCCGGCGCCACCGGGGTGGCCCGCAGGTCGAGCAGGCCCTTCGCGGTGGTGCCCAGCAGCACGATCCGGTCGCGCAGCACGTCCGCGTCGGCCGTGCCGCGGATGACGTCGGTGGCCGACACGTACGGAAAGCTGCCCTGGGGACCCCGGAACGGCACCAGCGCGCGCACGCTGTCGTCGACGGGAATGCGCTTGCGCCCGAGCTGCAGCCACTCGATCTTGGAGTAGTTGCCGAACCCGGTCTCCGACGGAAAGCCCGGCGTGATCTCGTCGACGCCCAGGTACACCCGCGCGACCTCCAGCGACAGCGACCCGTAGTACGCGCCGTCGTGGCGGTACAGCATCGGAACCCGGCGCACCACGCCGTCGGTATCGGGCAGCGAGATGAAGTGCCCGGCGCGTCCGGCCGCGTCCTGCAGCACCTGCAGGTTGGCGCCGAACCCCTCGGCGGTGAGGAAATCGATGCGCCGCCCCTTGAACGTGCCCGCCGGGAAGGTGGGCGGGGGCAGCACACCCACGCGCGGCGCCTCGCCGCGCGCGTTCGCGTCGCTGAAGAAGTAGCCCAGCACCACCCGCCGGCCCTCCAGCGAGCGCGCGAAGATCCGGTCGCGATCCAGCGATTGCTCGAGCTCCGCGACCCGCGCGCGCAGCGTCGGGACCTCGAGCGCGCCCTCGGCCTTCATCACCTCCAGCACCTGCAGCCCGGACGCCTCCTCGGCCTCGGCGAAGACCACGTCGAAGCCGAGCAGGAACACCCCGTAGCGATCGAAGAGCTGATCGACGAGGGTGGCCAGCTTGTTGCGGCTCCACGGCCAGCGCCCTTCCGCCTCCAGGCTGGGCTCGTCGATGTCGACGATCACGATGCGCGGGTCCCGCTCCCGCGGCATGGTGGCGATCAGCCGCGCGTCGTACGCGATGTTCTCCAGCCGGTTCAGCAGATCGAACTCCACGCGCTTGGTCACGTGCAGCGCGAACAGCGCCAGGATGACCAGGCTGAGGAGGATGCGCAGCCAGTTGCGGGTGAAGTGCTCTTTGAGCAAAGCGCGGCTCCGGAAAGGATGACGCACCGGGGGCGTCTGCCCGCGCGACGGCACGTCGACGCAATATAGCGACAGGCAGGCCCGATGTGGAGGTCGTCAGCGTCCGCGTGCCAGTGCTTCCACGCAGGCCAGGAAGGCACGCTCGTCGGGAGGCACGCCCGATCGCTGGGCCTCCCACAGGGCACGCCCCAGGCATTCCATCGCCGCGTGCTCGGCGGCGTGCGCGTCGCCGAGGCGTCGTTCCAGCGCCGCCATCGCCGCCGCGATCCCCTGCGGGCGGTCGGTGCCACGCTGCTCGCGCAGCGCGAGATGCATGCTCATGTGAAGAAAAGGGTTCGCCTCGCCCGACTCCGGCAGGAAATCCCGCTCCAGCCCGGCATCGTCCTCGACGTGCCGCCGGTACTCCGGGTGCGCCGCCACGACCGCCGCGATCGCCCGCTCCAGGGGCTCCAGCGCCTCGCCGCGTGTGCGCTTGCGCCAGGCGTCGGCGAAGGCGCGGCGCATGCGCGATCGGTCGGACGAGAACAGCATCAGGCTTCCTTCTTCCGGTACTCGCACAGGTCCGCGATGGCGCAGGTCGCGCAGTGCGGGCGCCGCGCCGTACACACGTAGCGTCCGTGGAGGATCAGCCAGTGGTGCGCGTCCTTCTTGAACTCGTCCTCCACCACGCGCAGCAGCCGGTCCTCGACCTCCCGCACCGACTTGCCGGGCGCGATGCCGGTACGGTTGGCGACCCGGAAGATATGGGTGTCCACCGCGATCGTCGGCTCGCCGAACGCGGTGTTCAGGATCACGTTGGCGGTCTTGCGCCCCACCCCCGGCAACGCTTCGAGCGCCGCGCGGTCGCGCGGGACCTCGCCTGCATGGCGCTCCTCCAGCAGCGCGCAGGTCGCCACGACGTTGCGGGCCTTGGTGTTGAACAGGCCGATGCTCTTGATGTGCTCGCGCACGCCCTCCTCGCCCAGGGCCAGCATCGCGCGCGGCGTCGGCGCCGCGCGGAACAGCCCGCGGGTGGCCTTGTTCACGCTCACGTCGGTGGCCTGCGCCGACAGGATCACCGCCACCAACAGCTCGAAGGGCGTGCGGAACTCGAGCTCGGTGGTGGGCGACGGGTTCGCCGCACGCAGCCGCTCGAAGATCGCCCGCCGCTTCGCGCGGTTCACGGGCGTCCGGCTCCCGCGCGGCGGGCCTGCACGCGCGCCACCGCGGCCGCGATCGCGGCACGGCGCTCCGGCGCTGCACGCCCGGGCCGGCGGTCACCCCGCGCGCCCTCGCCCGCCTCGATCCGGGCCTGGCGTGCGCGATGGCGCTGCCGCGCCTCGCCGGCACGCACGGCCAGCCAGCCGCTCGCCGTCGTCGGACCGCTGCGCGGCGCCTCCAGCGCGATGCAGTCCACGGGACAGGGCGCGACGCACAGCTCGCAGCCGGTGCACCAGCGTTCCACCACCGTGTGCATGCGCTTCGCCGCGCCGATGATCGCGTCCACCGGACAGGCCTGGATGCACAGCGTGCAGCCGATGCACCACGCCTCGTCGATGACCGCGACGCGCCGTGGCTCCTCGCGCCCGCAGGCCGGATCCAGCCCGCGCGCCGCGCGCCCGGTCAGCGCCGCCAGCCGGCGCAGCGTGAACTCCCCACCGGGCGGACAGCGGTCGATGGGCGCGCCCTGCCCCGCGATGGCCCGCGCATAGGCGCGGCAGTCCGGATAACCGCAGCGCGTGCACTGGGTCTGCGGCAGCAGCGCGTCGATGCGCTCTACATCCGGCGCGGTGGGCATCGTGGCGGCCTCGCGACGCCTGCGACGGCTACTTGATGCGCATGCCCGGCTCGGCGCCGTCGTCCGGCGACAGCAGCCACAGCCGGTCGCCGCCGGGGCCGGCCGCGAGCAGCATCCCCTGCGAGACGCCGAAGCGCATCTTGCGCGGCGCGAGATTCGCGACCAGCACCACCAGGCGCCCGTGCAGCGTCTCGGGCGCATACGCGGACTTGATGCCGGCGAACACCGTGCGCGTGTCGCCGCCGCCCGCGTCCACGGTGATGCGCAGCAGCTTGTCCGCGCCGTCGACGTGCTCGGCCGAGAGCACCCGCGCGACGCGGAGGTCGACCTGCGCGAAGGTGTCGATGCCGATCGTCTCGGACACCGGCTCCGGCGCCTCGCCGGCAGGCGGCGCGGCACCCGCCTCCGGCTCCCGGGCGGCGGCCACCATCGCGGCGACGCGGTCCGCGTCCACCCGCGTGAGCAGCGGGCGGAACGCGCCGATGCGATGCCCCCTCAGCGGCCGCGCGGCGTCGTCGAAGGTGAGCGGCGCGACCTGCAGGAACGCCTCGGCGGCCTCCGCGACCCGCGGCAGCACGGGCTTCAGGTACACGAGCAGGATCCGGAACAGGTTCAGCCCCTGGCTGCACACCGCCTGCACCTCGGCCTCGCGGCCATCCTGCTTCGCGAGCGCCCACGGCTTGCGCTCGTCGATGTACTGGTTGGCGGCGTCGGCGAGCGCCATGATCTCGCGCACCGCCTTGCCGAACTCCCGCGCCTCGTACAGCGCCGCGATGCGTTCCGATGCGCCCGCGAGGCGAGCCTCGAGGTCCGGCGCGTCCGGCGCGTCGGCGAGGCGCCCGTCGAAGCCCCGGTTGATGAACCCGGCGCAGCGCGACGCGATGTTCACCACCTTGCCGACCAGGTCGGCGTTGACCCGCTGCGCGAAGTCGTCGAGGTTCAGATCCAGGTCGTCGATGCCCGCGCCCAGCTTGCACGCGAAGTAGTAGCGCAGGTACTCCGGGTCCAGGTGGTCGAGGTAGGTGCGCGCCTTGACGAAGGTGCCGCGGCTCTTCGACATCTTCTGCCCGTTCACCGTGAGGAAGCCGTGGCAGTGCACCGCGGTCGGCGTGCGGAAGCCGCTGCCGCTCAGCATCGCGGGCCAGAACAGCGTGTGGAAGTACGCGATGTCCTTGCCGATGAAGTGGTACAGCTCGGCCTCGCTGTGCGGCCCCCAGAACGCGTCGAAGTCGAGCCCCTCGCTGCGGTCGCACAGGTTCTGGAAGCTCGCCATGTAGCCGATGGGCGCGTCCAGCCACACGTAGAAGTACTTGCCGGGTGCGTCCGGGATCTCGAAGCCGAAGTACGGCGCGTCGCGCGAGATGTCCCAGTCCGCGAGTCCGGCGTCGAACCACTCGTCCAGCTTGTTCGCGATCTCGGGCTGCACGCGCGTGCGCCCGGCGGCGTCGCGCCCGCGCACCCACTCGCGCAGCATCGGCTCGAAGTCGCCCAGCCGGAAGAAGAAGTGCTCGGACTCCCGCCACTGCGGCGGCTCCCCGGAGATCACGGAACGCGGCTCCACCAGCTCCGCGGGGGTGTAGGTGCTTCCGCACGCCTCGCAGCTGTCGCCGTACTGATCGACGGCGCCGCAGCGCGGGCACCCGCCCTTCACGTAGCGGTCCGGCAGGAACATCTCCTTCACCGGGTCGAAGGCCTGGCGGATGGTGCGCGTCACCACGTGCCCGGCGTCGCGCAGCCGCGTGTACACCAGCTCCGCGAACGCGCGGTTCTCGGGCGAGTGCGTGACGTGGTAGTTGTCGAACGCGACCCGGAAGTCGGCGAAGTCCCGGCGGTGCTCCTCGCCCACCCGCGCCACCAGCTCCTCCGGCGTGCACCCCTCCTGCTCCGCCTTGAGCATGATCGGGGTGCCGTGGGCGTCGTCCGCGCACACGTACCACACGCGGTGCCCGCGCAGGCGCTGGAAGCGCACCCAGATGTCGGTCTGGATGTACTCCACCAGGTGGCCGATGTGGATGGGCCCGTTGGCGTAAGGCAGAGCGCTGGTGACCAGCAGGGTCCGGGGGGTGTCGGTCATGGCATCGGCGCAAATGAAAGGCCGCCCGGGCCGTCCTCGACGGCGCGGGCGGCGGGGTGGCGACCCGGGAACGTTAACAAGGATGGGGTCCACCGGCCACACGCGCCGCCGCGCTCCCGGCGCGGGGCGTGCGTGCTGTTACAATCGCGCCCCTTTTTTCACTCGGTACGGAGCCTGCAGATGTCGATGCCCACGCGCGAGGAGCTGGAGGCGGCGATCGCCGGTTACCGGGACCCTCACCTGGGCGGCGACCTGGTCGCCGCCGGCTGCGTCCGCGAAGCGTCCATGGACGGCGACCGCGCCCGCGTCGAGGTGGTCCTGGGTTACCCCGCCGCCGGCGAACGCGAGCGCCTGACCGCGGAGCTGGAATCCCGCCTGTGCGCGCTGGACGGCGTCGCGTCGGCCGAGGTCGAGGTGCGCTCCGCGATCGCCTCCCACAAGGTGCAGCAGGGCGTCGAACCGCTCAAGAACGTGAAGAACATCATCGCCGTGGCCTCCGGCAAGGGCGGCGTCGGCAAGAGCACCGTGGCGGTGAACCTGGCCCTCGCGCTCGCCGCCGAGGGGGCCCAGGTCGGGGTGCTCGACGCGGACATCTACGGGCCCAGCCAGCCGCGCATGCTGGGCGTCAGCGGGCAGCCGGACTCCACCGACGGGAAGACCCTGGAGCCGATGGTGGGCTACGGGGTGCAGGCCATGTCGATCGGCTTCCTGGTGGACGAGGAGACGCCGATGATCTGGCGCGGCCCGATGGTCACCCAGGCCCTCGAGCAGCTCCTGAAGGACACCAACTGGCGCGCGCTGGACTACCTGGTCGTCGACCTCCCGCCCGGCACCGGCGACACCCAGCTGACCTTGTCGCAGCGCATTCCGGTGAGCGGCGCCGTGATCGTGACCACCCCGCAGGACATCGCCCTGCTCGATGCGCGCAAGGGGCTCAAGATGTTCGAGAAGGTGCAGGTGCCGGTCCTCGGCGTCATCGAGAACATGGCCGTGCACGTGTGCTCGCAGTGCGGCCACCGCGAGCACGTGTTCGGCAGCGGCGGCGGCGAGCGCATGGCGGCGCAGTACGAGGTGCCCTTCCTCGGCAGCCTGCCGCTGGACATCCGGGTGCGCGAGGACGCCGACGGCGGCCAGCCCACGGTGGTCAAGGACCCGGACGGCGAGGTCGCGCAGGCGTTTCGCGCCATCGCGCGCACGGTCGCCGCGAAGCTCTCCCTCCAGGCCAGGGACTACAAGCAGGCCTTCCCCAGCATCGTCATCCAGTAGCACCGCCGGGCGCGCGCGATGTCCATCAAGTCAGACCGCTGGATCCGCCGCATGGCGCGCGAGCACGGGCTGATCGAGCCCTTCGAGCCGACGCAGGTGCGCGAGAGCGCGGCCGGGCGCGTCGTGTCCTACGGGACCTCGAGCTACGGCTACGACATCCGCTGCGCGAGCGAGTTCAAGATCTTCACGAACATCAACACCGCGGTGGTGGATCCGAAGAACTTCGACGAGAACAGCTTCGTCGACATCGACGCCGAGGTGTGCATCATCCCGCCGAACTCCTTCGCGCTCGCGCGCACCGTGGAGTACTTCCGCATCCCGCGCCGGATCCTGACGCTGTGCCTCGGCAAGTCCACGTACGCCCGCTGCGGCATCATCGTGAACGTCACTCCGCTGGAGCCGGAATGGGAAGGCCACGTGACGCTGGAGTTCAGCAACACCACGCCGCTGCCGGCCAAGATCTACGCCAACGAGGGCGTCGCGCAGGTGCTGTTCCTGGAGTCGGACGAGGAGTGCGAGACCTCGTACCGGGACCGCGGGGGCAAGTACATGGGCCAGCGCGGCGTGACCCTGCCGAAGGCGTGAGCGCCGCTCCCTCCGGCGAGCGCCCGGCCGGGCTCGCACTGGTGTTCGCGGCCATGGTCTACGACGGGCTGCTGACCCTCGCCATCGCGTTCCTCGCGACGGCGGTGGCGCTGGTGTTCACCGGCGGCGAGGCCATCCCTTCGGGCTCGCCGGCGTACCGGGCCTGGCTGGTGCTTGCGTGCTTCCCGTACTTCGGCTGGTGCTGGAGCCGCGGCGGCGGCCACACGCTGGGCATGCGCGCGTGGCGGCTGCGTCTTCGGCGCGAGGACGGCGGGCCGATCACCCCGCGTGACACGGTGCTGCGCTACCTAGGGGCGCTGGTGTCCTGGGCCGTGCTGGGGCTCGGCTTCCTGTGGCTGCTGGGACCCCGGCGGCGGAGCTGGCACGACCTGGTCTCGGGCACGTACGTGACGCGGGTCGCGCGCTGACGGCCGTGCTCCGCGCCGCTACCCGACGCGCCGGATCAGCAGCGCGGCGGCGCCCATGAACATCAGGGTGGGCAGGGTCGCGCTGGCCGCGGGGTTCAGCCCGTAGACCAGCCCCAGGTGGCCCGAGGCCTGGTTCAGGACGTGGAACGAGATCCCCACCAGCACGCCCACGACGATGCGCTGGCCCAGCCCCGAGGACTTCAGCCGCCCGAGGACCATGGGCACGGCGAGCACGATCATGACGCCGGTCGCGACCGGATAGACGAACTTGTGCCACAGGGCGAGCTCGAAGCGCGACGTGTCCAGGCCGTTGCGGCCCAGGTACTCCACGTAGCGGCGCAGGCCCAGCACCGACAGCGACTCCGGGCGGATCGTCACGACGTTCACGAGGTCCGGCTCGAACAGCGACTGCCACGCCGCGGTCTCCAGGGCCTCGCGCCGCACGCTGTCCTCGCCGAGGTGGCTCTGCTCCACGTCCTCGAGCAGCCACTGGCCCGCGTCGTAGCGCGCCCGCGCCGCGGAGGTCGCGATGCGCAGGCGCCGGTCTGCGTCGAACTCGTAGATCGACACGCCTTCCATCCGGTTGCCCGGCAACACCTTGCGGATGTTGATGAAACTCTCGCCGTCGCGCAGCCAGAACCCGATGCGCGAGTTGAGCTCGATCTCGTCGG